>NZ_KI911560.1:1812015-2114017 GCF_000515275.1 Methylophilus sp. 5 | reverse complement strand
ACGGCATGAAGCATCGTCCTCAGACCACCCATCGGCTTGGCGCCCTTTGCTTGAGCGCCTGCCTGCTGCTGGGGCTTCATTTGCCAGCACAAGCGGCCAAAAAAGCCCCAGTAGATGAAACCGGCATAGAGCCCAGTGCCAATATTTCTTATTTGTTAATCGCATCGTCCAAAGGCGATCTTGCCACGGTCAAAGCGTTGCTCAAAAGTGGCGCTAACCCTAACGTCACCGACAGTGAAAAAATCACGCCTATCATGTATGCCGCGCGTAAAAACCAGGCAGCTGTGATCATTGAACTGCTGGCCAGCGGCGCAGACATTAATGCCAAAGACCAGGGCGGCTGGACCGCACTGATGTTTGCCGCGAAAAAGAACAATATTGATGCAGTGAAAGCCTTGCTGGAAAAAGGTGCCGACGTTAAAGCCCGCGACCCCGCAGGCTGGAGCGCGCTGGGTCTCGCGGCTACCTCTGGCTATAGTGACGTTGTTGGTCTCATCATTGCGCGTGGCTTTGACGCCAATGTGCGCTCATCAGACGGTAAAACCGTGCTCATGTATGCGGCAAAAAGTGGCGATGTTCCAACCATCAGCTCTATTTTGAGCCATGGTGCAGATGCTAACCTCAAAGACAAACTCGGCACGACCGCCTTAATGATTACGGCCAGAGAAGGTCATATCCCTGCCGCGATTTACCTGCTTGAGCATGGTGCTAAAGTAGACGAAGAAGATGAACACGAGTGGACTGCACTGACCTGGGCCGTGACCAAGAACCAGACTGAAGTTGCCAAAGCTTTACTGGAAAATAAAGCAGACGCCAACCATCAGGACAGTGAAGGCACACCACTGCTGCATTTGGCAGTGAGCAACAACTCACCTGAGATGGCGCGCCTGTTGCTGGCGCATGAAGCCAATATCAAAACCCGTGATCAATACGGCTTAACCGCTTATGTCTACGCATTAAAAGGCCAAAATCCGGCCATGGTCGAGCTGATCAAAGCGGCCGGCGGCAAGTACTGACCCATCACTCAATAGGGCTACATGAAACTCGCAATTGCTCAAATGAACTGCATGGTTGGTGCCATGCAACAAAATGCCGAACGTATTCTGGCGCTGGCCAACCAGGCCTATCAGGCAGGGGCCCGCTTACTACTCACCCCTGAACTTGCCCTTTGTGGCTACCCGCCTGAAGACCTGCTGTTCAGGCAAGACTTTTATGCCGCCAACCAGCGTGCATTGCAATGGTTAGAGCAGCGTTTACCGACCGAGATGGCTGTGGTGGTTGGCCATCCGCACACGGTCGCTGGCAAACGCTATAACGCGGCCTCGGTGATCCACTCTGGCAGAATTCAAGCCACTTATCACAAACATCATCTGCCTAACTACAGCGTGTTTGATGAAGAGCGCTATTTTGAAGCAGGCGACCTGCCCGTGGTATTTGAATGGCATGGTGTACGTTATGGCATTTTAATTTGTGCCGACAGCTGGGAGCCCGGCCCGGCCCTGCAAGCATTGCAAGCAGAGGCTCAAGTACTGCTAACGATCAACGCCTCGCCCTATCACATGCATAAACAGCAAACCCGCTATCAGGTGCTGCGCGACCGCATCAAGGAAACCGGTCTTGCCATGGTCTACGCCAATATGGTGGGCGGCCAGGATGAGCTGGTGTTTGACGGCGCCTCGTTCAGCATGAACAGCCAGGGCGCCCTGGTGCAAGAGCTGCCAATGTTTGAAGAGCAACTGGCTTACCTTACCCTGCAACAGGCGCAACCGCTGCCAGCAGACATCGCAGAGCCACTCTCCACCGAGGCCACCGTGTATAAAGCCCTGCGGTTAGGCTTGCAGGATTACGTGAACAAGAACAAATTCCCCAGCATCGTATTAGGCCTGTCTGGTGGCATAGATTCCGCACTGACACTGGCGATTGCGGTGGATGCGCTGGGCAAAGAACGCGTCAAAGCCGTGATGATGCCGTCAGAGTTTACGGCAGGCATCAGCGTAGAAGATGCCGCTGAAATGGCACGCCTGGTCGACGTCGAGTACAGCGTGTTACCAATCAAGCCACTGTTCGAAGGGTTTTGCGACAGCCTTGCCGAAGAATTTACCGGCACAACGTTTGATACCACTGAAGAAAACTTGCAGGCACGCATTCGCGGCATGTTGCTGATGGCGATCAGCAACAAATTTGGCAGCCTGGTACTCACCACCGGCAATAAATCTGAAACGGCCGTGGGTTACAGCACACTGTATGGCGACATGGCCGGCGGCTTTGCCCTGATTAAAGATGTGCCCAAAACCCTGGTGTATCGCCTGGCGACCTATCGTAACCAGTTGGGCACTGTGATCCCAGAAAGAATTATCACACGTGCGCCTAGCGCCGAATTGCGTGCCGACCAGACTGACCAGGATAGCTTGCCAGCCTATGAAATACTGGACGCGATCATGGAGGCCTACGTTGAGAAAGACCTCAGCGTTGAGGCCATTATTAGCCTGGGTTACTCACAGGCTGATGTACAGCGTGTCACCCGCCTGATAGACCGCAATGAGTATAAACGCAGGCAATCGGCGGTGGGCGTGCGCATTACCGAACGTGGCTTTGGCAAAGACCGTCGCTACCCGATTACCTGCAACCTGCGCTTTTCATAAGCCATGGTTGTGATCAGTCAACCAGTGGCATTTGAATAAACAGCACTGGTTGCGTAGAATGATAGAAAAAGTTTTATCCACGGAGCGCGTATGAAAAAAGTAGAAGCCGTCATTAAACCCTTTAAACTGGATGAAGTACGTGAAGCCTTGTCTGCCATTGGCGTCAATGGCCTGACGGTGACCGAGGTTAAAGGGTTTGGTCGTCAAAAAGGCCACACCGAGTTATATCGCGGTGCCGAGTATGTGGTGGATTTTCTGCCAAAAATCAAAATTGAAGTCATTTTAGCCACCGACATGGTAGACAGCGCTATTGAAGCCATTATTAAAGCCGCGCACACCGGCAAAATTGGCGATGGCAAAATTTTTGTCACCTCCGTCGAGCAAGTCATTCGCATCAGAACCGGCGAAACTGGCGAAGCCGCTATTTAACTCAACGCAGATACTTCGCTCCGCGTGGCGCAAAAGATGCGTCATGCGGTCGCGTGACATGGCGCCTGGTATGTCTTACACCCTGATTAAAACCGTCTTGTTATTATCCGCAGCCAACCTGTTTATGTTGTTTGCCTGGTATGGTCATCTGCGAGACCTGCACCAAAAGCCACTCTGGATTGCCATTATTGCCAGTTGGAGCATTGCGCTGATTGAATATTGCTTTCAGGTACCCGCCAACCGCATTGGCTTCACGCAGCTCAATCTGGCACAGCTCAAAATTCTGCAAGAAGTCATCACCCTGGTCATGTTTGTGCCCTTTGCGTTGCTGTATATGCATCAACCTTTAAAGTGGGACTATCTGTGGGCAGGCCTGTGCATGATGGGCGCCGTCTACTTTATTTTCAGGACCTAAAAGCGCTTGCTCGCCTGAAGTTCCCTGCATGACCCTAACGGGCTATTTCCCCGCTGACGCAATATTGCCATAATCGCTCTCAGCAACATTCAATCAATATCAATCGGGGAATATTATGTTGAAAAATCTGTTAATTGCAGCTTCACTGTTAGCCAGCACCTCTGTGTTTGCCACCACAACCACCTTTAGTGGCACTGACCACCCAGGCACCAGCTTATCCCACACGGTTAAAATCAATATCTCTTATTTGGATGGTAGTTTCGATTTGACCGGTGTATTAGACCCAAGCTTAAGATTGCTGCACGAAAACAACTCTGGTTTGTATCAAGGCCTGACAGTAATCAGCGATGCAGATGACACCTTCACTTATGCACCTATCCTCACACCATTGATTGACCTGGATGTTACAAGATACACTTTTAGCGTATCTAACCTGGCTGCAGGCAGCTACACTTTGCAATTCAACCTGATTGCCGGTGGCCACTACGAAGGTAACTACACTATCAACCCGATCACCGTGCCAGTACCAGAGCCAGAAACTTACGGCATGATGTTTGCAGGCTTGGCCTTGATGGGCACGATTGCTGCACGCCGTCAGAGAAAAAACTAATTCGACGACGCGTTTAACGCTCGCAATAAAAAAGCCTGCAGATGCAGGCTTTTTTATTATATGTAACGCATCATCAAACTACGCAACAAATACTTTGCGCACCAAGGCCAAATCTTCTGCTGTATCTACTCCGCTGGCAGGCGCGTGCGCTGTCACGGTCACGGCAATCTGGTAGCCATGGTATAACACGCGCAGTTGTTCCAGACTCTCAATCTTCTCCAGCGCCGTCACTGGCAAACTCGCGTATTGCTTGAGAAAACCCACCCGATACGCATAAATACCAATATGGCGATGGGCGACCAGATGCTGCCTATACTCGGCATCGCGCGGAAACGGAATCGGCGCGCGACTAAAATACAAGGCTTGCTGCTTGGCGTTTAAAACAACCTTCACCACGTTTGGGTTGTCAAAACTATCCGCATCATGGATAGAATGACAGGCTGTAGACATCACTGCTTGCGGATCATTGGCCAAAGTTTGTGCCACTTCGTTAATCAATACCGGGTCAATCAGCGGTTCATCGCCCTGCACATTCACCACAATCATCTCATCCGGCCAGCCCATGCTGGCGACCACTTCAGCGATGCGGTCGGTGCCAGACACATGGTCTACCCGCGTCATGACCGCAGCGACTCCGTGCGATGCGGCAGCGTGCATGATATCGTCGTGATCTGTCGCAATCACGATGTCGCTAGCCAGGCTTTTTGCTGCCTGCTCGGCCACGCGGATCACCATAGGCTTACCGGCAATATCCAGTAATGGCTTGCCCGGCAAACGGCTACTGGAAAAACGGGCGGGAACAACAACCTTAAACATGCTTATTCGCTGTATTCTTGTTCGTCCAGACGGCGCGCTTCATCTTCCAGCATGACCGGAATACCATCACGCACCGGATAAGCCAAACGTGCATTTTTTGAGATCAGCTCCTGCTTTTGCTTATCGTAAACCAACGGCCCTTTGGTCACCGGACAGACCAGAATTTCCAATAATTTAGGATTCATTTCATACTTCCTTTGCGTTGTTGCATAGATTGTTGCAATTGCTCGACAACATAGTGTGTCAGTGGCTGGTTGTGTCCAATTGGTTTAAGCTCAGCGCTCACAGGCAGATACCAGGCATCATCCACGCCCAATTGCTGACATTTTACGGCATCTTTCTCGGTCATCAGGATGGTTTTTCCGCGCAACGCCATAAAATCTGCCTGCGTATACGCATGGTGGTCTGCCAGCGCCTGTTGTTCGCAATCTAGGCCCATGCTTGTCAACACATCGAAAAAGCGCTTTGGATGACCGATGCCAGCCATCGCCACCAACGGTTTTGCACGCAAATATGCCTGCGTGGTTTCAGTTGCAAAATCCGTGACCGACGTCCAGCCACCTGCGCGCAACTCAAGTTGGTAACTGGCTGCATGTGATGGCACTGCGGGCAATTGCCCGGTCTCGACCACAATATCTACCGCATGCAAACGGCCTAGCGGCTCGCGCAATGGGCCCGCGGGTAGCAATCGGCCATTACCTACGCCGAGTGGCCGTTGAACCACTGCAATCTCAATATCACGTTGCAAGGCATAATGCTGCAAGCCGTCATCACAAATCAGCACATTGACCGCAGGATGCGCATTGAGCAAAGCCAAACCGCCTGCTGCGCGTAGCGGGTTTACCCACACCGGGCAGCCACTGCGCCTGGCAATTAACACCGGTTCGTCGCCTACCAGAGCTGGCTGGCTGGCTGGCGTGACCTCGCCAGTGTATTGGCTGCCATAGCCCCGACTTAAAATGCCAGGCATATAGCCCGCCGCACGTAACTGCTGCGCCAGATAAATCACCAGCGGCGTTTTGCCGACACCGCCAACAGAAACATTACCAACCACGATGACAGGCACTGGCAACGTCTGGCTTGAAAACAGGCCCATTTGATAGCAACAACGTCTGCTCGCGGCCAATAAGGCAAATAGCCAAGACAATGGTAGCAGCAGGCATTGCGCCCAGCCTGTTATTTGCCACTGCCGCTCAAACCATGTGCGCAACATTAGTCGTCTTGAAACTGCTTATGATATAGCCTGCTGTAATAGCCGTTCTGTGCCAGCAAGGTCTGATGAGAACCCGTTTCTATGATGCTGCCGTGATCCATGACAAGAATTCTGTCGGCGTTTTCCACCGTACTCAGCCTATGCGCAATCACAATGGTGGTACGGTCACGCATCAGGCGGTCCAGCGCCATTTGCACATGCAACTCAGATTCACTATCTAGCGCAGAGGTCGCTTCATCCAGTAACAACACTGGCGCATTTTTTAAAATGGCACGCGCAATGGCCAAGCGCTGGCGCTGGCCACCAGACAAACGTACGCCGCGGTCACCAATCTCACTCTGCAAGCCTTGCGGCATTTGCTGGATAAACTCCCAGGCATTGGCCGCTTTGGCGGCGTCAATCACTTGCTGCTCGCTGGCATCCCGCAGCGCACCATAAGCAATATTATTAAAGATCGTGTCATTAAATAACACGATATCCTGGCTCACCAGTGAAAACTGCGCACGCAAATTATCCAGTTGATAGTCTGTAACATTTTTATTATCCAGCAATACCTGACCTTGCTGTGACTCATAAAAACGTGGCAATAAATTCACCAGCGTGGTTTTACCACTGCCAGAGCGCCCCACCAGCGCAACTTTCTCACCCGCTGCAATTTCAAAACTCAAGCCAGACAAGGCGTCTTTTTTAGCCTGCGGGTAACGCACAGTCACCTGATCAAAACGCAAAGCGCCTTGCGCACGTGCAACCTGATAACTGCCTTGATCCACTTCATTCTCAATATCCAGCACATCAAATACACTTTGTGCCGCCGCCAGGCCAATCTGTAAGTCTTCATTAGCGGCAGTGATATGTTTAATCGGCGCAATCAGCATCATTAACGCGCCAACAAAGGCAGCAAACTCACCCACCGTAAACTGCGCCAATGCGTAAAAAACAACCAGGCCCAAAGCCACGGCAGACAAAATCTCAATCACAAAGCTATTGAGGCCAGAAATTCTGGCCGTGCGTAACTCCAGCTGCCGGTTGCGGCTAACCACCTCGCCAAAGCGGTCATTTTCAAACGCCTGAGCGCCAAAAATTTTAACAATACGTTGTGCCGCAATGGCCTCTTCTGCCGTTTTAGTAATTTCACCGACCGCTTGCTGCACTTTTTTTGCATTGGCGCGCAATTTAGGCGTCGTGCGCGCAAGATAGAAACCCATCAACGGCGCCACCAGTGCAAAAATGAGGGTTAAACGCCAATCAAGGTACAGCATATAGCCAATCAGGCCGATCACGGTCAGCACATCACGCAGCACATTCAATGCAGAACGCGTCACCACCGTCGACAGTCGCTCAATGTCGTAAGTCATTTTAGACACCAGCAAACCATTGGAGTTAGCATCAAAAAAACTCACCGGCAACATCAGCAACTTGGCAAAAATCTGCTTGCGCAGCACTTCTACCACGCGCCTGGCCACAGTGCGTAAGCTATACACAGAAAAGAAGCCCGCCACAGCCCTGATCGCCATCAGGCCAAACAACATCAACGGCAGCACATAAGCATCGTGGTCGATAGACTTGGCAAACCCTTCATCAGTGACTTTTTTAATTAAAGCCAGAAACAAAGTATTGCTGGAGGCCAGAATCGCCGTCGACAGCATAGACAATGCAAAATGCATTTTATAATGCCAGGCATAGGCAAACAGCCGCTTGTAGAGTAATACCGGATGGGCGGTGATGACCGGTTCAGAAGATGATTTTCGCGCCATGCGGTTGTCTCGGGCAGTCTAAAAACAAACAGCCCGCCAAGAGTGACGGGCTTGTTGAAGGATCACAACCATGTGTGTCCAGTGAGTCATTAACGGGAATTCACCTGCGTCGCAAACGTAATGTGGGTGTAATTAGCCATGCGCGATGCTTCCATAATATTGACTACCGATTGATGTGTCGCTTTGGCATCGGCATTAATAATAATGGTCGGCTCTTTGCCGGATGGCCCATTCGCACCTGCCTGCGTCAATGCCGCAGATAAATCAGATACAACCGCGCCATTGGCTTCTTTGCCATTGACCAGATAACGGCCATTGGCATCGACCTCAACGGTGATGGTCAATGGCTTTTCTTGTGGGGCGCTGGCATCGGCGGTTGGCAAATTAATTTGTAACTCGCTGGTGCGTGAGAACGTGGCACTCACCATCAAAAAAATGATAATCACCAGCAGCACGTCAATCAGTGGAATAAAGTTGATTTCCAACTCTTCGTTACGGACACCACGTTTGAAATTCATGAAATTGCCTTTGTGTTCAATGTGCTTATGATTACCTGAGCTACAGCCACCTTAGCCACGGTCACCATGGATAATTTCCACCAGTTTGATCGCCTGCTGTTCCATGTCGACCAGTAAGCCATCAATCTTGCCGCGGAAATAACGGTAAGCAATCATCGAAGGCACCGCCACGACAATACCGGCAGCCGTGTTATACAGTGCCACAGAAATACCGCGCGCAAACTGGGCGACGTCATGTCCGCTATTAGTAAACGAACCGAACAGCTCCACCATCCCGATCACCGTGCCCAGCAAACCGAGCAAAGGTGCCACAGTGGCAATCGTGCCCAGCGTTGGCAGATATTGCTCCAGCTTGTGCGCGACAGCGCGGCCCGTTTCTTCAATCGCTTCTTTGGTCACTTCACGTGAGTTATTCATATTGGCCAAGGCACTGGCAAATACTTTGCCTAACAAAGAGTGTGCTTCCAGGCGGCTCAGTGTTTCACGCGTCACCCCGCCTTGTTTTAACCAGTTTTGCACTTCTGGCAGCAATTGCTCAGGCGTGACGACCGATGCCCTTAATGCCCAGCATCGTTCGACAATAATGGCGAAGGCAATCACGGAGGCAATAATCAGAGGCCAGATGGGCCAGCCGGCCGCTAAAATAATTTCCCACACAGCAAACACTCCAGTTGTTTTTAAACTTTCGCTACTTTAGCGTTAACCAGGCCTGAGGGCAAGTTTTGTGCGGTATCTATCCAGTTACAATGCGTTTGCGGGGCGACGGTCGAGTACCTCCCAATAATGTGGCTCAGCAGCGCGCCAACGAGTCACTTGTGGCCGCTGGCCCTGGGTAAAGTCCAGCACAATGGCCCCATCCTCATCCGAGCGCAGTGTGTGGCTACCTAGCGCCTGGTATCTGGCCATCACCTCTGGCTTGGGGTGGCCAAACCGGTTTAGATAGCCCACCGTTGCAATTGCAATCTCGGGTTGCACTTGGCTGATAAAAGCTAGGCTAGATGAAGTCTTACTGCCATGATGCGGCATGGTCATCACATGGGCGCGCAGCCCGTCAGGCGCAGATGCAAGCAGCGCATGCTCGGCCACTTGCTCAATATCCCCCGTGAGCAACAAGCTGCCATGCGTAGAAACCACCTGAATCACACAACTTTTGTCATTATCTCTGGCATCTGCCGCCAAGGCCTGTGTGGGATAAATCACCCGAAAAATCACCTGGTCCCATTGCCATTGCTGACCGCTATGACAGGTGACGCGCGGCATGTGCGTTGCCTGCGGAATAGCCTGCAACTGTGTAAACAAAGTCGCTGCAGGGGTTAGCGAGCTCAGCATTTGCTTCGCGGCAACACCAGAGAGTACAGACGCCATGCCGCCAACATGATCATTGTCATCATGCGAGACTACGGCCAGGTCTAACTGTTTGACGCCCAAATGGCGTAAATAAGGCAACACAATGCGCTGGCCAGCGTCACTTTGCTCGTTATACACAGGCCCGGCATCATATAGCAGCGTATGCTGCGCCGTTTGCACCAGCACACTCAGGCCTTGCCCGACATCAAGTACCGTCACCCGCATTTGGCCAGGCTGCAAGGTTGATGCTACCGGCAAGCATAGTGGCAACCATAGCAGCAACCCAGCCCACCGTAAGGGCCAACCGCGTGGCATCAGCCACCACAGTGTGCCCAGCATCGCCAGCAGCCACGCCCACATGGAAGGCGTCGCGACATAGCTTACTGCCCAAGGCAACTGCCGCAGCCATTGCAATGCGTGTGCACAACCCTGCCATAGCCCGGCAGCCAGTTGTAACAAAAAGTCGAGCGGCAGCACCGCACCGGCAATCGCCAGCGGCACCACGCCCAAGCTCACCATAGGGATCGCCAAGCCATTCGCAAGCGGAGACACAAGTGATAACTGGTTAAACAGCAGCGCCAGCACCGGCACAAATGCCAGCGTGATGATCCATTGCGTCTGCAGCGCAGACTGCCACCAGCCAACCTGACGCAAGCGCCCGCCCATGGCAAACGCCAAGATAGCCACTGCGCCAAACGACAACCAGAATCCGGGCGCCATCACCGCCCAAGGGTCTAGCAATAGCACCACCCACACTGCCACACAAAGGACCCATGAAAAAGGTAATCGGTGCTTTAAGCTCAGCATCACCAACACGGTGAGCAGCATGTAGAGCGTGCGCTGGGTGGGCACAGAAAAGCCGGCCAGCGCAGAATAAGCAATGGCGACCAATGCACCGCCAACACTGGCTGCTAATTTAGAAGGCACATATAGCGCCCAGCGCGGGCGCAAACGCCACAACCAGCCCGTGCACAGATAGCCCAACGAAGCCAGCATCGTAATATGCAAGCCAGAAATACTAACCAGGTGATTGATGCCGGTATCGACAAACAATTGCCAGTCGGCGCGCGCAATCTGGCTGTCATCACCAATCACCAGCGCACGTACGACGGCACTTGACGGCGTGGTGCCTAATACACGTTCGATACGCGCACCCACATTGGCGCGCCAGCGTGCAATTAATGCCGCCGGTTGCCAGACCATGGGCTGCAATTGATGCATGGGCGCTTTGCTGACAATAGAGCCACTGGCACCAATCTGGTTGGCCAGGCACCAAGCAGCATAATCAAACCCATGTGGATTACGCGCGGCGTGTGGCCGCTTAAGCCTGACGCTAAACTGCCAGCGCTCACCCGCTTGTAATCGCGGCATGGCTATGACCGGTTTTGCTGCGTCACCGCGATAAGACTGCTCATACAAATTGAGGCGCACCTTAGCGGGTAGCGGGCAAGCACGATTAAAGCTGCGCTCAATGGCCACATCGACATGCTGACCACGGGCATCGCGCTCGGGCACACTGACAATCACACCCTGCACTTGCAACACCTGCTGCTCACATGCAGCAGGCAAAGCTGATTGCAAACGCCACCAGGCACGTGCTTGCGCATAGGCAAAGCCTAATGCAGCGATTAGCAACACCAGCCAGAGCTTTCGCAGCAGTGTTTGATAGCGAAAAGAATGAGAAACGCCTGGCACCCAAGCGCGGAGCAGACCGTATCGTAATACACCGAACACGGCCAGCACTGCCAACCCGCTGACCCAGACAGTGACAGACCACAGCTGAGATTGCTGCTGAAACAGCCAAACTCCAAACAGTAATCCGACTGTGGCGCCTGGCAGCATGACGTTTATTTAAGCGGAGGTGGCGTCCTGCTGAGGCGTAGATGCCATCGCTTGCAGCGTGCCATCTTGCAAGCGATATTGCCGATGCATACGTGCTGCCAGTGACAAGTCATGCGTGACCACCACCAGCGCAGTGCCTTGCTGTGACTGTATTTGCAGCAGCAGCTCAAAAACCTGCTCGGCTGTTTGCCGGTCCAGGTTACCGGTCGGCTCATCGGCCAGTATGCAACGCGGCTGCGTCACCAGCGCACGCGCCAGCGCTGCACGTTGGCGCTCACCACCAGACAACTCACCTGGCGTGTGCTCAAGGCGATGTGTTAACCCCACCAGCGACAAATAGTACTCGGCCTGCGCGAGTGCTGCTGCGCGTGGCATGCGTCGTATCAATAACGGCATGGCCACGTTTTCGAGGGCGCTAAACTCAGGCAGCAAATGATGAAACTGGTAAACAAAGCCCAAATACTGGTTGCGCATGGCACTCTTGTCACGCTCAGACAAACTGGCCAGCGGCTTAGCCAACCAAGCCACCTCGCCTTGCGTCGGCGCATCCAGCCCGCCCAGCAGGTGTAGCAAGGTACTTTTACCACTGCCTGACGCCCCCACAATCGCCACATGGTCGCCTGCGGCCAGCTGCAAATCAACGCCGGTTAATACCGAGGTATCCAGCCCTTGATAGGTTTTTGCCAAGCCCTGGCACTGCAATATCAACTCATTCATAACGCAAGGCCTCCGCCGGATTCATACTGGCAGCACGCGCACTAGGGTACAGGGTGGCAATCAGGCTGAGTAAAATAGATAAACCGACAATCGCTGTCACATCCGACCACATCAATTTAGAAGGTAAGTCACTGATGTAATACACATCTTTGGACAAAAACTGTACATTAAAGGTACGCTCTATCCACGGCACCACGGTTTCAATATTCAACGCCAGTATCACACCCAGCACTGCACCAGACACGGTGCCTATCACACCTATCATCGCGCCTTGCACCACAAACATCTTGCGGATCGCCTGCGGCGTGGCGCCCATAGTACGCAAAATGGCAATATCGGCGCGCTTATCGGTCACGGCCATCACTAACGTAGACACAATATTAAAAGCCGCCACTGCAACAATCAGCGCCAGAATAATAAACATCACGCGTTTTTCAAGCTGAATCGCCTTAAAAAAATTGGCGTGCTGCTGGGTCCAGTCGGTGATGTAATAGTTTGGCCCCAATGCCTGAATCAGCTCACGGCTCACCCGGTCTGCCATAAACAAATCGGCCAGCTTGAGGCGCAAGCCTGACACCTGGTCGCCGAGGCGATACAGTTTGGCAGCATCGTCCAGATGGATTAATGCCAGCCCCGCATCATACTCATACATGCCGACCTGAAAAATACCGGCTACCGTAAACTGCTTGATACGTGGTACCAGCCCGGCCGGGGTCACCTGCCCTTGCGGCGCCATCAGCACCACTTTTTCACCAACACGCACACCGAGCGCCATAGCTAAATCAGAGCCCAGCACAATATTAAATTGCCCGGCCTGTAAATCGGTTAACTTCCCCAGTTTCATCTGGCTAGACAGTTCAGATACGCTTGCCTCCTGCGCAGGCAACACGCCGCGAATCAGCACGCCCTGCACCGCCTGGTCATGCGTGAGCATGCCTTGGGCCATAATATACGGCGCGACCCCTTCAATCGGGCTGGCAACTGATTTGGGCGGAATAGATTGAATCTGCTGCTGCAGGCTTTGCCAGCCCGCCAGGCCCACATCAAAGCCGCGCACTTCAATATGCGAGGCCACGCCCAGAATTCGTTTACGCAACTCATCCTGAAAGCCGTTCATGACTGAAAGCACGACAATGAGCGCCATCACGCCCAGCGCAATGCCCACCATGCTGGTCAGAGAGATAAAGGAAATGAAATGATTGTTACGCTTGGCGCGCGTATAGCGCCAGCCTATCCAGTATTCATAGGGCAATCGTTGCAGCAGCGATTGGCCCAACGCAGAAAGTGTGTTCTTCATGCCCGAATCTTAACAGCTTTTAATGGCACAGCGGAACCCGCACACACGTAAAGTCATGCTTAAAAACAGGTTTTCTGACTGCCTCTGTCAGCCTTATCTGACCTCAGATTAGTCCATGCGCCGACTGAATCCATGCAGTTTTATCTTTAACATGCAACACAGGTTAATGACCTGAACACCATTCTTAAATTGAGGAGACTCGACATGAATAAAGATATTTTTGAAGGCAACTGGAAACAAATTAAAGGTAAAGTACAAGAACAATGGGGCAAGTTAACCAACGATGATCTGGATGTGATTGAAGGTAAACGCGACCAGGTCGCTGGTAAAATCCAGGAACGCTACGGCATCACCAAAGATGAAGCTGAAAAGCAAATCAAGGCCTGGGAAGATAATCGTCGACACTAATTTGGCACCTAACCCATAAAAAAGGACAAGCAAGGCTTGTCCTTTTTTAATGCCCGCCTGACCTTAGCCGGTATTGCGCAAGCTAGTCGCAATACCGTTAATCGTCAGTGGAATCGACCACTTCAGTTTTTCGTCTGTTTCGCCGTTGCGGTAACGCTGTATCATTTCTACCTGCAAATGGTTCATCGGGTCGAGGTAAGGCAAGCGGTCGCGGATAGATTTAGCGATCACCGGCTGACTGGCCAGGCGTTGCGTAGTGCCTAATAATAAGTTCACCGCATCAGTGGTCAGCTTGTGCTCATGCGCAATACGGCTGAAAATTTCTTCGCGCAGGTCGCGGTCTTCGAGCAAATGGGCATAATGACGCGCCACAATCAGATCGGTTTTTGCCAGCACCATATCTACGTTATTAATCAGGGTGTTAAACAAGGGCCAATGCGCCTGCATTTCAAGCAACATGGCCAGGCGAGCCTCTTTTAACGCCGGGTCTTGCTGCAAAAAATGTTGGATGGCACTGCCCAGCCCATACCAGCCGGGCAACAACAAACGGCACTGTGCCCAGGAGAACCCCCATGGAATCGCCCGTAAATCCTCAATGCGACGCGTCGACTTGCGCGCGGCTGGACGGCTACCCAAATTCAGTTCGGCAATCTCGTTAATTGGCGTGGTATTAAAAAAGTATTCAGCAAAGCCTGGCGTTTCATAGACCAGACTGCGATAGCTGGTCATGGCGGTGGCAGACAGTGTTTCCATGACGCCTTCAAAAGCGCGACGCTTGGCTGGTTCCAACTGGTCAGCCGGGAACAATGTCGCATCCAGCGTGGCGGCAATCAGGGTTTCCAGATGCTGTCGGCCGACAACGGGGTCAGCATAGCGCGTGGAAATAATCTCGCCTTGCTCGGTCAGGCGAATCTGGCCATCCACCGTGCCTTTGGGTTGCGCCATAATGGCCTGGTAAGTCGGGCCACCACCACGCCCCACCGTACCACCTCGACCATGAAACAAACGCAGTTTGACGTTGGCCTGATTGAACAACTCCACCAGCGAAATTTCTGCTTTATAGAGCTCCCAGTTCGAGGTTAAAAAGCCGCCATCCTTGTTGCTGTCAGAATACCCCAGCATGACTTCCTGCTCGCTACCCTGATAGCGAATCACGTGGCGAATACCCAGCAAGCTCAGCCATTTACCCATGATCATGGGTGCATCGCGCAGGTCAGCAATGGTTTCAAACAACGGTACGATATTCAAATCGACCTGAATATTGGCCGATCCCCACACACCACGCAGCAAGCCTGCTTCGCGTTGCAGCAATGCCACTTCCAGCAGGTCAGACAAAGTCTCGGTATGCGAAATAATATATTGCCGCACCGCATGCGCGCCAAAGCGGTCACGCATCTCGCGCACGGCCACCAGCACCCCAATTTCTTTATGTACCAGCTCAGAATATTGCTGAAACGGTGAAAACAGCAAGCGTGGCTGCTTTAACTCCTCCAGCAAAATACCGATTTTTTCATCCTCATTAAACGCAGCATAATCAAAGTCATGCCCGGCTTTTTGCAATAACTCGGTAATCACCGCTTCATGCACATCTGACGATTGGCGAATATCCACCGTAGCCAGATGAAAACCAAACGTGCTAATGGCTTTAATCAACTTGCCCAGACGCGGATAAATCAACGCTTCACCATGGTGGGCGCGCAGGGAGTCAGCAATGGTCTGCAAAGTCTCAAGGAACGATTCCGGGCTGTCATAAGGCTCGGCATCTGCGTCTTCATGCAGCGCCCAGCCGCCCTGTGGCAGCAAGTCACAAGCGGTGGCCAGCAAACGGTCATGCATGCCATTGAGTGCCAAACGATAAGGCTCATCGAGCCGGTGTTGCGATTGGTCACGCGAGGCTTTGCTTAATTGCAGCACGGCATCGTCTACGCCGACAACGCGCGTTGACACCGCCAGCTCGCGTTTTAATGCTGCCAGCTCTTGCAAATAAAACTTGAATAAAGTCGTCGCCTGCAAACGCACGCTTTCGCGCAGCGTGGCCCCGTTCACAAACGGGTTGCCATCACGATCACCGCCTATCCAGCTGCCCATGCGCAAAAAGCCTGGCAGTGCAACATCGGGTAACAGATCAGACAAGTCACGCTCGATGTCCTGCAAAATCTCAGGGATCACATGTAAAAACGTACTTTCGTAATAAGTGAGTGCATTTTCAATTTCATTGAGCACACTGAGTTTGGAGTAGCGCATCATACGGGTTTGCCATAACGCGGCCACCGCACCTTGCAATAGCAGGCTGTTACGTGCCAATTGGCGCTCAGACACCATATGCGCACGCTCGGCCAGCAATTCGGCAATCAGGCGCTCAATATCCAGCACGCTTTTACGCTGCACTTCGGTCGGGTGCGCGGTCAGCACCGGCGAAATTAAGGCATCCTGCAGCAAGTTTTTAATGGTGTCGGCCGGAATAGCCGCGGCTTTTATTTGCAACAAGGTATACGAAAGCATGCCCGGCGCGGGCGTATTCTGTTCACAATGCCCCAATTGTTGGCCGTATAAGTCTTCAGCCAGATTCACCAGATGTTTAAAATAAGCCAGCGCACGCACCACACGCACGGTATGTTCCAGACTTAAATCTGCGAGCAATTGTTCGAGGTCGAGCGAGGCCTGCTGGTCATGTGTCTGGTGAAAACGCAGGGCCGCTTGTCGAATCGACGCAATGGTTTGCGCCACCTCTTCGCCTTCGGCCTCCAGAATCGCTTTATCAAGCAACTCGCCCAGCAATTGAATATTGTCGGTCAACTGCGTTTCTGCCGAAACCATCGCTGCCGAAATCGTGGCGCTGGCCGCAAGTTTTTTTATCATGGTGCCTCTCCTCTAGCTCAATCAGAGACTAGCAACAAGCAGGCCATCTTTAAGGTGACTTTTTTTACTTTAAAATCAGTCCGTTAATAAAATTAAATACACCACACGCACTGTGATCAGGCGCGCCTGTGCACTGATTTGGCTCTTGCGATTAAAAGCCTGAGGTTAAAAGTGGAAGAATGACAAAAAGAGGTGCAACCGTAAAATGATGCAAAGTTTCGGTACTACACATCCCAGCGCGGTCTGACTTATGTCATGCCCGCGCAGGCTCAGGCATAATAAGCAGATGGCGCACATCAACCTCGATCACTGGATACAGCAAATACTGACTGTCTGGCAGTCACTCTCTGTGGTGGGGTTGTGGCAGCAAGATGCATTTTTGCTGTTGGTGTGTTTGCTTGCCTGCCTGCTGCTGTTTCTCACCGGCACGGTGATTGGGCTGTTTGTGCAATCGCTATGGGGCATTTTTGTGTCCAGCCGCCGCACGGCTGACGACGATCACAAATAAACTGTTTTATTTATTGCGCGGCCGCGGCTGTCAGCCGTTGTTGAATCGCCACCAGTTCACCCGCGACATCCGGGCCAAACTCTTCATACTGGTGACCACCGGTTTTGGCATACCAATATTGGCTGTTCCAAGTATCGCCTTCAACTTTATGCAGCACGGCATGAATCCAGTTGGCCGTGCTGTCACTGTAGTCTTGTGCAATATTGTGGGCGGCATCCCAATCGCCTGCTTGCGCCAGCGACACCGCCTCTAGCAAATGGCTGTGATTAGACATTCGCCGGGTACTCAATGGTACCCTTCTGAATAAACTCAATTTTATAGCCGTCCGCATCCTCAACAAAGGCAATCACGATGGTGCCGTGCTTCATTGGACCGGCCTCACGCACAACCTTGCCGCCTTTGGCTTTCACCAGTTCACAGGCCTTGTATGCGTCTTCTACCTCAATCGCCATATGGCCATAGGCGGTGCCCATGTCGTAGGCCGTTTTGCCATAGTTGTAGGTGAGTTCCAGCACGGTATTGTCATACTCGTTGCCGTAGCCGACAAATGCCAAGGTAAACTCGCCATCAGGGTAATCCTGGGTACGGATCAGCTTCATGCCCAGCACGCTGGTATAAAAATCAATCGAACGTTGTAAATCGCCTACGCGCAACATGGTATGTAACACTCGCATCATTCACTCCTTGTGATCTGTATTGCTTATTTTAATGGCTACGGTTAACTGGCAACGGCGGTAATCCGCACATACTTTTCCATCAATTGTGCCTGCGTTTCAGGGCGATCAGGGTCAAGCGGTATACAACTGATCGGGCACACCTGCTGACATTGCGGCTTGTCGTAGTGACCCACACACTCGGTGCACAAGTCCGGGTTGATTTCATAGATTTCTGCGCCTTGCGAAATGGCCTCATTCGGGCACACCGGCTCGCACACATCGCAGTTAATACATTCGTCGGTAATAAATAAAGCCATGGCTCTTTTACACAGGGATTCTCTAATATGGCAACGGCTTAAGCGGTTGCCAGTTTTTGTTTGATCGCAGCTTCGACGCCAGGCGACACAAACTGGTTCACATCGCCCCCCAGGCGCGCCACTTCACGCACCAGGCTGGATGAAATAAACATAAACTCTTCTGCCGGGGTCATAAACAAGGTTTCGAGCTTTGGGTAAAGCTTGCGGTTCATGCCCGCCAGCTGAAATTCGTATTCAAAATCGCTGGCCGCACGCAAACCGCGAATCACCATCTGCGCGCCCTGTGTTTGCACAAACTGCATCAGCAAGCCATCAAAACCGACCACACGAATGTTGTCACCATAAAACACTGACTCTGCCAGCGCCACGCGCTCTTGCAGGCTAAACAAGGTTTGCTTGCTGGTGCTGCCTGCCACGGCCACAATCACCTGGTCAAACAGGTTGGCGGCCCTGCGCACAATGTCTTCATGCCCCAGTGTAATCGGGTCAAACGTGCCCGGATACACTGCCACTCTGAGTTTACTCATTCACCTTTACCCCGAATATTTTTTTAAGGTGTTCCTGACCTATGCTTGCACTGGCTGCAACAAATGATAAAACACCTGCCCCGCCTTGCCGGACTTGATCACTTGCCAGTCCGAGTCGGATTTTAACGCATATTCTGCTTCTACATACAGCAAACCATCTGCGGCCAAATGGCTACTCAACTGCGGCAACAACTTATCCAGCCACTGTTTATGGTAAGGCGGGTCGCAAAAAATCACATCATAACGCTGTTTGTTTTGCGCTAAAAACTGCAAGGCATCCAGCTGCCGGATATCCGCCTGCGTCGCGCCCAGCAAGTGCTGATTTTGCAGCAAGGCCTGCACAGGCGCTTTGGCCAACTCCAGCATGGTCACCTGACGGGCATTGCGTGACAAAGCCTCAAAGCCCAAGGCGCCAGTGCCTGCAAACAGATCCAGGCAGATTTTGCCGGTGAGTTCTTGCCCCAACCAGTTAAACAGCGTCTGGCGTACGCGGTCAGAGGTCGGGCGCAAGCCTTCTGCGTCTGGAAACTTAAGCACCCGGCTGCGCCAGACCCCAGCATTAAGGCGAACTTGATTCATAAATACAGCTCTATGGTTAGTAACGACAAAGCATGATTATAAAGGCGTTCGTCGCGTCAGCCACATTTACATAACGATCCATGCAAATGGATCGTGCTATGATTCACGGCAATTAACAAAGGAAAACAGCATGGAATTTTTACTTGGGTTTGGATTACTGGGTAGTCTGATTGCACTGGCACTGGGTTTGTTTTGGGTATGGATGCTGGTGGACTGCCTGGCCAACCAAAGCGAGGACAAATTGGTCTGGTTTCTGGTGATTTTTTTCCTTAACCTGCCGGGTGCTTTTTTATACTACCTGCTGGCACGTAAAAAACGCATCGCGCCCTCCGTTTAAAATTATCCTCCACGCTACAAAAAAGCCGACCTACAGGTCGGCTTTTTTATTACAGCGCACTGCTTACTCTGCGCCCACAATCACCGTTACAAAACGCTCAGGATGAACGCGCCGCTTAAACGCATCATTCACCTGCTGCACTGTCACCTGCGACACATGCTGGTTAAAGCTATCCAGGTAGTCTAGCGGCAACTTATAAAAACCAATCATATTCAGGTATTCCAGAATTTTACTATTGCTGTCTATGCGCAACGGAAAGCCGCCAATCAGGTTATCCTTAGCCGCCATCAGCTCCTGCTCGGTCGCGCCTTTATCAACAAACTGTTGCACCGTGTCTTTCACCAGTTTGAGCGCTGCATCGGCCTGCTCTTTTTTGGTTTGCAGGCCAATCTGAAACGGCCCTAACTGGCTCATGGGCATAAAATAACTGTACACACTGTAGGCAAGGCCGCGCTTTTCACGTACTTCTTCCGTCAGCCGTGACACAAAACCGCCACCACCCAAAATATAGTTACCGACATACAGCGGAAAAAAGTCCGGGTCGCCACGCATATTGCCGGGCTGGCCTAGCAGTATGTGCGCCTGCATGGCCGGGTGCGGTATTTTTTTAACACTGGCCGTCGTCGTGGCGGTCACTGGCGGCACAGGCGCGACCGCAGGCCCTTGCGGCAAACCGGCACTCAAATGCTCGGCAATCTGCTTGGCTTGCTCGGTGGTCAAATCCCCCATCATGGCAATCACGGCAGATTTAGCCGTGTAGTAGGACTGGTAAAACTGGCGTAACTGCGCCACCGTCAACGATTGCACGGTCGAAATCTCGCCGTTTTGGTCTAAGCTGTAAGGATGCATGCCGTATACCGACTGCATAAATGCTTTTTGCGCGATGCTGTCAGGCTCGGTTTCTGCTTCTTGCAACGCGGCCACTATGCGCGCCTGTTCACGCGCGAGCACGCTTTGCGGAAAATCAGGTTTATGTAATACCAACGCAAACGCATCCAGCGCTGCCTGCTGTTCACTGGTGAGTGTACGCAACTTAAAACTGGCGCGGTCTGCATCAAAGCTGCCCCCTAATATGGCACCAATATCCGCAAAGCGATTAGTCAGGGTTTCTTCTTCCAGTCCACCGGCCACCAGTGCCATCAAGTGATGCGTCACCGCCGCGGTACCGCCGGTTGCAGGGTCGTCATACGCACTGCCAGCACGAAAATTAACGCTGACATCCATTATAGGCAACGAGTGATTTTCGACAAAATAAACCTCACTGCCGTCTGCTGTCGTCCAGTGCTGAATGTTCAACGCAGCCAACACGTTGGCGGCATAACTTTGCAACAGCAATGCCAGCAACGCTACTTTTAAAAAACCAATTACGTTCATGTTGTTCCTTGATTCACCGATCATTTAAGGTGCTTGAAATAAAACCAGAATAAGTTAGTGCTGATGTGGGCGACCAACGGGCTTCTGCTGCGCGTCAATTGGTTGCGGATCCAGGCTGACCAGTGTCATCTGATCTGCTAACAAATACTTTTTAGCCACCGCTTGCACTTGCTCGGACGTCACCGCCTGCACCCTGGCTGCGTTATTTTGCAGCAATGTCAATGGGTAGCGCATGGTTTCCAACTGGCCAATTTGCATCGCCTGGTAAAACACAGAGTCCCGTTTATACACATCTGCCGCAATCACTGCTGCTTTAACTCGATGCAACTCAGCTGCGGTCACGCCGTTCTGCTTGAGCGCATCAATTTGTGCCCAAATGGCTTGTTGCAAGGCTTCTTGCGTCACACCGTCACTCGGCGAAGCCGCCACTTCAAAAGTCGACGTCTGGCCACGGTTGGTACTGTCATAGCCAGTATCAATCTCCAGTGCAATGGCCTGTTCACGCACCAGTTTCTGGTTGAGGCGCGCAGCAGCATTGCCACTCAAAATACTCGACAACACCTCCAGCGCGTATGGCTCCCAGTCTTGCTCGCTATAAGCCTCGCTATTTTTAAGCGCAGGCGTATGAAAGCCCATCACAAAATAAGGCAGTTTGGCCGGCGCTTTGACGATGGCGCGACGCTCACCAATCTGCAACGGTTCGACTTGTGGCTTACGCGCAGGCAAAGGCTTAGCCACCAGTTTGCCAAAGTTTTTTTCGGCCAGCGCAAACACCTCTTGCGCCTTGACATCGCCAACCACCACCACGGTCGCATTGTTGGGCGCATACCAGGTGCGATACCACTCACGCGCATCAGCGGCGGTCATGTTTTCCAGGTCGTTCATAAACCCCACCACCGGGCGCCCATAAGGGTGTGCCCGATACACTGAAGCTTCAAACTGCTCATTGACGCGTGATTGCGGTTTGTCTTCGGTACGCCAGCGGCGCTCTTCTTTCACCACTTCAATCTCTTTAGCAAACTCGGCATCGGTGATTTGCAAGTTGGCCATGCGGTCGGCTTCGAGTTTAAACGACAGCGGCAATCTGGATTTTTCCAGTTGCTGGAAATAACAGGTGTAGTCTTTGCTGGTAAAAGCATTTTCTTTACCCCCGGCCGCCGCCACCTGGCGCGAAAATTGGCCCGCAGGGACTTTTTTAGTACCCTTGAACATCATATGTTCCAGCACGTGCGCCACTCCGGTTTTGCCATTCACTTCATCTAGCGAACCTGCACGATACCAAACCTGAGACACCACCACCGGCGCTCTATGGTCTTCTTGCACAATCACTTTCAAGCCGTTTTTGAGGGTGGTTTGCACAATCTCGGCATGCCCCTGCACGGCATAACTACTGATCAGCACAGCCAACCACCATGGGCGTGCTAAATTCATTGATATTTTCATAGGATTAAATTCAAATAGGATTAAATTCAAATAGGATTAGATTTAAATAGTTGTCGGATTCAACATGGGAAGCGTAAAAGAAATTGAACAGCCTTGTTTGTGACCTGCCCACGCCTGCGTTAGTTCGAACGCCTCAGAAACAGTCGCCTCAAGCAAGCTTGTCTGCGCCTAAACATGGCAGGAAACGTCGATTCAGCTTAAAATGACGATATTACCGAGTTTTAAGCCACCATGTTTAATCCTTTTGCGAAAAAATCCGAACCCGTCACCCCCATTGAAACCGAAGCCCCAGGCTTAAGCTGGACGCAGCGCTTAAAAAATGGCCTGGCCAAAACACGCCAGCAACTTGGCGGCCAACTCAGCGCCTTGTTTGGCGGCGGCAAAATTGATGAAGACATTTACGAAGAGCTGGAAACCATCCTGCTCACCTCTGACGTTGGCGTGAACGCCACGCAATACCTGCTCGATCAACTGCGTAGCCGGGTCAAAAAACAAGACCTGCAAGATACCATTGCGCTCAAGCAAGCCTTAAAAGATACCTTACTAGAACTGCTCTCACCGTTAGAGTCACCGCTGAATGTCAGCGGCCACCAGCCTTATGTGATGATGATGGTGGGCGTCAATGGCGCCGGTAAAACCACCACCATCGGCAAGCTGGCTAAATACCTGCAAGCCCAAGGCCACAGCGTCCTCATTGCCGCCGGCGATACTTTTCGCGCCGCCGCCCGCGAGCAATTGCAGGTGTGGGGCGAGCGTAACGATGTGCATGTAGTCGCCTCAGAAAGTGGTGACCCGGCTGCCGTGATTTACGATGCGGTGAATTCTGCCATCGCCAAAAAAATTGACGTCGTCATCGCCGACACCGCAGGCCGCCTGCCAACGCAGTTGCACCTGATGGACGAAATTAAAAAAGTACAACGCGTGATTGATAAAGCTTTGCCGGGCGCACCGCACGAAATTTTACTGGTGCTCGACGCCAACACTGGCCAAAACGCCGTTAATCAGCTCAAAGCCTTTCATGAAGCACTGGGCGTCACCGGGCTGGCACTCACCAAGCTGGATGGCACGGCCAAAGGCGGCGTCATTGCTGCGATTGCCCACCTCAGTCAGCAATCTGCCAGCAAGACGCCGGTCCGCTTTATTGGCGTCGGTGAAAGCATTGATGATTTACGCCCGTTTAATGCCAATGACTTTATTGATGCTTTAATTGATGACTAACTCATTCATGACCAGCCCTGCCCGCTTAAAATTATGATTGTTTTTAATAATGTCAGCATGCGCTATCCCAATAGCGCACATTTATTCCGTCAGGTCAGCTTTAGCATAGACAAGGGCGATTTTGTGCTGGTTACCGGCCACTCGGGCGTGGGTAAAAGCACCCTGCTCAAACTCATGGCGGGCATAGAGCTACCCTCTAGCGGGCGTATTTTGATCAACCAGCAGGATATCAGCCAGTTGCACCCCAACGCGGTGCCTTATCTGCGCCGCCGTTTTGGCCTGGTGTTTCAAGACCACAAGTTGCTGTATGACCGCAACAGCTTCGACAATGTGGCTTTGCCATTAAGCATACAGGGTATCACCGGTGAAGAGGCTGCCCGCCGCGTGCGTGCCGCACTGGATAAAGTCGGCCTGCTCAACAAAGAAAAAGCTATGCCGATCACTTTGTCTGGCGGCGAACAACAACGGCTGGCGATTGCGCGTGCCGTGGTCAGCCGGCCGTCTATTGTCATTGCAGACGAACCCACCGGCGGGCTGGACCAAGCCGCGTCGCTGGAGATCATGCAGTTGCTCAAAGCATTTAACGATGTCGGCGTGACAGTGGTCATTGCTATGCATGACGTGTCCCAGGTCAGCACCATTGCCTACAGAACCTTGCATATTGACCAGCAAACCATCAGTGCCATGCCCACACAAACGGCCATGCTATGAGTGCCCTATTAATGAGAGTAAGTGCATGAAAAACTGGCTCAACCAACACGCGCTGACCATAGACCTGGTGTTGCAGCGCTTAAAAAACCACTGGCTGAATACACTCACCATCTGCATGGTCATCGGCATCACCGCCACCCTGCCCGGCTTGCTGTTTGTTGGCCTGGATAACCTGCAAGACATGTCGCGTACGATCAAGCAAGATGCACAAATCAGCGCATTCTTGAAGTCATCAGTAAATGCCAACCTGATTCAACGCCTGATTAATGACGTAGAGGCCTTACCGCAGGTGAAAGAAGTCCGCTACGTGCCGAAAGAAGATGCCATCAAGCAACTAGGGGCGCAGTTTTTGCAAAAAGACCTGCTGGTCGATTTGCCACAAAACCCGTTGCCAGATGCGCTGTTTATCACGCTGACAGACACGCAACCGACCTCGGTCAAACCTGTACAAGCACTATTGCAAAAACGCGGTGAGGTCGAAGAGCTGGTGATTGACAGCGTGTGGATTGAGCGCTTGCACGCCATGCTGTTACTGGGTAAACGCATCGCGATTATTTTCGCCAGCCTGTTAGGCATTGCCATGATTACCGTGATTAGCAACACCGTGCGTATGCAAGTACTCACGCACGAAGCAGAAATTGAAGTCAGCCGCCTGATTGGCGCCACGCATAGTTTTATCCGCCGCCCGTTTTTATATATGGGCAGCGCTTATGGCTTGGGTGGCGGCCTCATCGCCGTCGCTTTATTATTCATGATTGTGTGGAACCTGAAGCAACCGGTGCAACTGTTGGCAAACAATTACCAAAGCAACTTTCAGTTGGTGTTTCACCTGTTTAATGTGGGCGGGCTAATGTTGCTGAGCACCATTGCTATTGGCTGGATTGCAGCGTTTATTGCGCTGACACAGAAGCGCTGAGCGAAGGCTGTTTTATGAACAATCTATTTCGCCTTTTCGGCGACCATTCTTTCTTATGCTTGTCCATAAGAAAGAAGGCAAAGAACAAGACACCCTAGCTTCCGCTTATTTCCTGCGTTGCTCATCAACGTGGGCGTCCATTGAAACTCGCCCTAACAAGCCACACAAGACGTGGCTTGTTGCGGAGCTCAAACAGGCAATGGCCGAAAACTCCCACGCTGACTGCGCTACTCGGCGCGTCAGATAGGGGCCCGTTGAAACCCACCACGATTAGACGCTCGTTGAGCATATAACATGTAACGCGCTCAATACTCTTGCTAGACTTAACAAACGACTCTCTATTGTTCTGTAGCGGTGATCAAGCGGGATGCGATGTAAAAAGCTTCACGTTAGGTTAAAGCGTGTGGTTTTATGGGCCCCTATCTGACGCGCCGAGTAGCGCAGCCAAAACAAGGGAGAAGGGAGCGACTGTCCGAGTCCCGCAGCAGCTCACGCTTTTTGTGAGCTGCCAGGTCGAGTTTCGTGACCGCTTGTTTTGGCGAGCAACGCAGGAATCAAGCGGAAGCTAGGGTGCATTTCTTTTGGTTACTTATTCTTTGGGCAAGCAAAGAAAAGTAACTCGCCAAAAGGCGAAAAGAAACGCCACATATCTAAACCTAGACAAATACAATTCGCATCCCCACTGCAACACCTCAGTTAGATCCGAAGCATAGTGGAAACGACTACGTGACTTTACCAATCACTGCGAAACATAATTCGGCCCACTACCGCCTTCTGGTGGTACCCAATTAATATTTTGCGTCGGGTCTTTAATATCGCAGGTTTTGCAATGGATGCAGTTTTGCGCATTGATCTGCAAGGTTTTCTCGCCCGCCTGCTCAACAAACTCATACACGCCTGCCGGGCAATAGCGTTGCTCTGGCCCGGCATAACGCGGCAGGTTTACCCGCACCGGCATGTCGGCCACCCCTAATTTCAAATGGCAGGGCTGCTGGTCATCATGCGCAATATTGCACAAACTCACAGAGCTGAGTTTATCAAACGTGAGCACGCCATCGGGCTTGGCATACACTGGTTGACGGCTGTTTGCGGCATCGGCAAGCGTAGCGTGATCAGCCGAAGTGTGTTTTAGGGTCCAGGGCAACGTAAAGCCCCAACTGGACAGCCACATTTCTGCACCACCGAGTACGGTACCCGCCCAAGTGCCCCAGCGTGACAAATAAGGTTTAACGTTACGCACAGCGCTCAACTCTTGCCACACCCAAGAGGCACGCAGTTTTTGTGCATAACTGGTCAACACCTCGGGGCTGCCTTGCTCAATAGCTTCAAATACCGACTCTGCCGCCAGCATGCCAGACTTCATTGCGTAATGCGTGCCCTTGATTTTAGGCACATTGACCAGTCCCGCGCTGCAACCAAGTAAGGCTCCGCCCGGAAAAGCCATCTCAGGCAACGATTGCACGCCGCCTTCAGAGATTGCGCGCGCGCCATAGCTCAGGCGTTTACCGTCTTGCAGCAAGGCCTTGAGTTTAGGATGCGTTTTATAGGTTTGGAACACATCAAACGGCGACAAGTAAGGGTTGCTGTAATCCAGATGCACGACATAACCGACCGAGACCAGGTTTTCACCATGGTGATAAATAAAACCGCCGCCACCGGTGTTGGCATCTAACGGCCAACCCAGTGTATGCTCAATCAAGCCTTTTTGGTGCAGCTCAGGCTTCACACGCCAGACTTCTTTAAAGCCGATGCCATATTTGGCCGGGCTAGATGCTGCGCGTAAACCATAACGCGCTTCGAGTTGTTTAGTGAGTGAGCCACGCGTGCCCTCGGCCACCAGCGTGTATTTGGCGCGAATTTCGATGCCAGGCGTGTAGTTGGCCGTTGGCTCGCCTTGTTTGTCCAGGCCCATATCGCCAGTAATCACGCCTAGCATACGGCCATGTTCGTCGTAACTTGGCGTTTGTGCAGAAAAACCGGTGTAAATCTCCACACCCAGCGCCTCAGCCTGCCCGGCCAGCCAGCGGCAGACTTCGCCCAGGCTGATAATATAATTGCCATGATTGCGCATCAATGGCGGCAAGGTCCAGTCAGGCATAGGCCATGACTTCTCCTCGCCCAGCACGACAAAAGTATCTTTGTTCACTGGCGTATTCAAAGGTGCACCTGATGCCTGCCAGTCAGGCAATAACTCCTGCAAGGCTTTCGGGTCCAGCACAGCGCCCGAAAAAATATGGCTGCCAACTTCAGCGCCTTTTTCCAACACGCAGACGCCCAGCGCCTGACCTTGCGCCTGTGCTAATTGTTTAAGTCTGATGGCTGCGGACAAGCCGGCCGGGCCTGCCCCGACAATCAGCACATCGTATTCCATGACATCTCTTTCCATCTTTGCTCCTTCGTCAGGCAATGGCCGGAATATCAATCAGATCGCTACGCGTCGCCCCTTGGGTAAACGCCTGGCAAAACGCCAAAAATTGACGAATGCCACCGGTTTGATATTTTTGCCTGTGCCATAAAAAATAAAAATTACGGTGAAACTGCAAGCTATGGTTCTCAATCGGCACCAGGCTACCGCGCCTGAATGCATCCTTGAGTGCCAGCCTTGAAATGCAGCCTATGCCTAAACCAGACTCCACCGCGCGCTTGATCGCTTCGGTGTGCTCAAGCTCCAGTGTGATATTGAGCCGTGAATAATCCTGCTTGAAAGCGCGGTCAAAGGTCTCACGCGTACCCGAGCCTTTTTCACGCACTATCCACGGTTGCAGCAGTAAATCTGACTTGTGGATGGTTTTACCAGTTTGTGCAATCTGTGCCAGCGGATGCGTGGGCGCCGCAAAAATCACTAATTCGTCAGCAATCCAAGGCGCAACGGCAATATCCGGGTGATTACATTCGCCCTCTATCATACCCAAATCCAGTGTATGATTCGCAATTTGCTCGACGATAGTACGCGTGTTTTGTACCTGCAACTGGATGTGGCTTTGCGGATATTGCTGCAAAAATTTGGCCACCAGCAAGGTGACTAGGTAGTTGCCCACGGTGAGGGTTGCGCCAATTTTGAGATGCCCATAGCCTTGCTGGCCCTGTAACATGCGCTCGATTTCGCGCGCCCTGTCCAGTAGCTCAACCGCCTTTGGCAACAATTGCTGACCAGCCTCATTGATGCGCAAAGACTTGCCCACCCGGTCAAACAACTGAATATCAAATTGCTTTTCCAGCTCAATCAACGCGGTGCTGGCGGCAGATTGCGACAAAGCGAGTTGATTGCAAGCGCGGGACACACTACCAGCGCGGCTGATAGCCACAAAAATCTCCAGCTGTCTGAGCGTGTATTTCATTGAGGGATAAAGGATTGCGCGCTAATTGCGCCGCGTCAAAATTAATCTACAAAATAGATATATATTATTATAATAATCAATTTAATAAATATTACAAGCTAGCTTAAAATGCTAGCTTACGAGCTAGAACATCTAATGAAGGCAAACGTTTTATGAAAGCACTGGTAGCGATCAAACGGGTCGTTGATTATAACATTCAAGTCCGCGTCAAAGCGGACGGTTCTAATGTAGACATTGATGGCGTCAAAATGGGCATCAATCCGTTTGATGAAAACGCGATTGAAGAAGCCATTCGCCTTAAAGAAAAAGGCATTGTGACTGAAATCGTTGCCGTAACCATAGGCGGCGCTGCCAACCAGGACATCCTGCGTCACGCACTGGCCATGGGCGCAGACCGCGCCATGCTGGTTGAAACACAAGAGACCTTACACTCCCTTGGCGTAGCCAAAGTATTGAAAGCGCTGGTCGAGCGTGAGCAACCGCAATTGATTTTGCTGGGCAAACAGGCAATTGACGATGATGCAGGCCAAACCGGCCAGATGCTGGCAGCATTGCTCAAATTGCCACAAGCGACCTACGCTTCGCAAATCACCATCGAAGGCAACCAGGCGACTGTCGTCCGCGAAATTGATGGCGGCACACAAACCCTGGCAGTCAGCCTGCCAGCCGTGATTACCGCTGACCTGCGCTTAAACGAGCCGCGCTACGTCAAGCTGCCTAACCTGATGATGGCCAGAAAGAAACCACTGGAAAATGTGCCATTGGATTCATTGAGTGTTTCTCTGACGCACAACGTGCAACAGCTCAAAGTCGCCACCCCGCCTGAGCGCCCTGCCGGCATTATGGTGAAAGATGTGAATGAGTTATTGAGCAAATTGCGCACGCACGAGGGGATCATCGGATGAGAACACTGATTATTGCCGAACACAACGGCCAACATTTAAATGAACAAGTCGCGCGCGCCGTGACGGCTGCCCAACAATGGCAACAACCGGTGGACGTGCTGATTGCAGCCGCACAGCCGGACGCGTTGGCTGCACAAGCCGCCACCCTGCAAGGCGTGAGCAGCGTATTGGTCGCTAGCGACGCCGCTTTGCAACACCCCACCGCCGAACACCTGGCTGACATTATTGTGCCACTGGCCGCCAACTACACTGTGGTGCTGGCTGCGCATAGTGCATTCAGCAAAAATGTATTGCCGCGTGTAGCCGCGCTGCTTGACGTCAACATGCTGTCCGACGTGCTCGAAATCGTCAACACCAACACTTATGTACGCGGCATTTATGCTGGCAATGTACTGGCAACCGTGCAAAACAGGGACGCGATTCAAGTACTGACCGTGCGCGGTAGCAAATTTGCAGCCGCAGCAACAGGCGCTGCTGCCGAAGTGAAAGCAATTACAACGCCTGCCGCCCCGGCTGGCAGCCGCTGGATATCAGAGGCGTTTAACAAATCCGAGCGCCCAGCGCTGACTGCCGCTAAAGTGGTGGTTTCTGGTGGCCGTGCACTGGGTAGTGCTGATGCATTTGCTCAAGTTATCGCGCCATTGGCAGACAAACTGCATGCCGCGATTGGCGCCAGCCGTGCCGCTGTGGATGCAGGCTATGCGCCTAACGACCTGCAAGTCGGCCAGACTGGCGTGGTGGTTGCGCCTGAGCTGTATATCGCTGTCGGTATTTCCGGCGCGATTCAGCACGCTTATGGCATGAAAGACAGTAAGGTCGTTGTGGCGATTAACCAGGACCCGGAAGCGCAGATTTTCAAGATTGCAGATTACGGATTAGTGGCTGATTTGTTTGAAGTCGTACCGCAACTGACCGCTGCGCTATAATAGCCTGTTAGAATAAACCCTTTAAATTCAACCCCTTTGCCTAGTCGCGAGTAAAAGATAAGACATGAGTAATAAAAAATATTCCACCGAAACGATTCTGAGCGTTCATCACTGGAACGACACCTTATTCAGCTTTAAGGCCACTCGCGACCCAGGTCTGCGTTTTGAAAATGGCCAGTTTGTGATGATAGGCATGGAAGTTGACGGTCTGCCACTGACCCGTGCTTACAGTATCGCCAGCCCTAACTATGAAGAGCATCTGGAGTTTTTCAGTATTAAAGTGCCTAACGGCCCGCTGACTTCACGCTTGCAACACTTAAAAGTAGGTGACCCATTGCTGGTGAGCCGCAAGCCAACCGGCACGCTGATTACCTCTGACCTGAAACCAGGCAAAAACCTGTACTTCTTCTCAACCGGCACTGGTTTGGCACCGTTTATGAGCCTGATTCAGGACATTGAAGTCTACGACCGCTTTGAAAAAGTCATCCTGATTCACGGTGTACGCTACGTCAACGAGTTGGCCTACGAAGAGTTCATCACTAAAGAATTACCGAATAATGAGTTTTTTGGCGAAGAAATTAAAAACAAGCTGATTTACTACCCGACTGTCACGCGCGAGCCGTTTAAAAATATGGGTCGTCTGACTGACCTGGTAGAAAATGGCAAACTGTTTACCGACATTGGCCTGCCGCCATTGAACCCGGAAACAGACCGCGCCATGATTTGCGGTAGCCCGGCCATGCTGGTCGACACCGCTGCCATGCTGGACAAACGTGGTTTCAAAGTCTCACCACGGATTGGTGAGCTTGGCGACTACGTGATTGAAAAAGCGTTTGTAGAAAAATAACTGCACTTGTCTGGCTGTTATCTCCTGGATAACAGCCAGTTTCACTCCCTTCTGCCCCCCCTATTCTCGCCTCGCGTCTTTCATCCCTAGTGCAGCGACAATCGCCAGCGCAAACACCGCCGATAATAGCAAAAAGCCTTGCGCATAAGCCTCAAAAATACCGGGGGCGACCATGCCCAACACGCGTTCGCGCCACTCCATAAACACCGCCATCATGGTCACGCCGACCACGCCCCCTAATTGTCTGGCATAACTGACCACGACTGAAGACTGCCCTAACTGGTGCGGCTCCATTTCATGCAACGTGGCTAGATTGAGTGCTGGCAGAATCAAGCCTAAGCCAACCCTGCCCACCACGGTGGCAGCCACAATATCCCAGTATTGCACTTGGTCAGCCGCCACGGTAAACACCAAAAATGACAGACCAAACACCACCAGACCGGCCAGCGTGATGCGCTTGGGCGAAAAGCGATCAGCCATGCGTCCGGCAAATGGAATGGTCAGCACCAGCGCCAACCCCGAAGGCAGCAACAACAAACCGGCATCGGTCGCTGAATAAGCCATGGCATTTTGCAAAAATACCGGAATCAGGTAGGTCGACGCATATAAGCCAAAGCCATAAGCAAATGCCACCAAGGTGCCGCGGCTAAACGTCGGCCGGTTAAACAAATGCAACTGGATAATGGCATGCGGCAATTGATGCGCATGGCGCAGATAACAAAGCATAGAGACGACAGTCAGCGTCGCTTGCCCCCAGGTCCACATTGAAACCAGCCCGCTATGATGCAAACTGGAGACAAACTCCACCAAGCCAATAGTGGCGGCTGACAGCCAGCCTAAACCCGGCCAATCAAACGGTTTGATGGGGTTTTTACGCGGTGCAGGCAGCCAGCGCCAGGCCGAGAATAGCGCGATGAGCGCAAATGGCACGCCCAGCAGAAAAATAGCATGCCAGCCAAACTGATCCAGCAACCACCCACTAATAGACGGGGCAATCGCAGGCGTGAATGCAATACCCACAATTAAAATGCCCGAAGCGCGCCCCTGAATATTGGGTGGAAACAAACGCATCAGCGCCATCACGCCCAGTGGTTGCAACACGCCAGCAGCCAAACCTTGCAGTAGGCGCGCAATCACCACCTGCACAAAGGTGTGCGCATAAAAACCCGCCACACTGGCGGCAATCAGCAAGCACAGCGTTGTCATAAATACCCGCCGCAGGCCAAAACGCTCCAGCCACCAGGCCGCGGGCAACATGCCTATGGTCATGGCCGCCAAAAACGCCGTCATCGCCCACTGCACGTGATCCTGCCCCAGGTGAAAAGTATGCGTTAGCGCGGGCACCGCCACATTAAAGCTGGACGTACACAAGACGCCAGCAATAGTGCCAACGCCGATAATCAGCAGCACCATCCATTTATACCGCTCACCATAGCGCTGCGACAGCGCCTCAAAAGAAAGCACTTGTGTGTTTATCTGCATCACGATTCACAATCTATTCATTGATTATTTTTTCTGGCATCCCGCTGACCATAGCATGCATTTTTTGCACAGTCACCTCCTGTGACCCTGCAAAAAAAGCAGGGTTCTCTTCTACAGCAAGCCTAAACACCTGCGCCCGCTGCAAAAATAAAAGAGTAACTATATGATTTATTTAAAGAACATTTGTTTTTTTGCCAACCCTTAAGACTGGCACTCTTATTGCAAAAATGTCCTTATTTAAACTGGGAGCCATTGTGAAACGTTTGATCATGTATACCTGCCTGGCCTTGCTAACCAGCGCCGCCCTTGCAGATGAAGCACTGGATAATGAATTGGCCAGCCTGCAACATGCCTGGGCAAAAGCCACCTACCAAACAAGTAAAGACCAGCAAGAAGCCTCTTTTAAAACCCTGAGCGAACAAGCGCACCAGCTAACAGCGAAAAACCCGGAGGCGAATGAGGCGCAGATATGGGAAGCCATCGTACTGGGTGGCTACGCCAAAAGCATGGGGCCATTACACCCGGTCAATGCCTTGAAAGCTGCCGAACAGGCGCGCGACTTGTTACAAGCCAGCATCAAAACCAATCCACAAGCGCTCAATGGCTCGGCCTACACCACGCTAGGTTCACTGTACTTTCGCGTACCAGGCTGGCCGATTGGTTTTGGCGACAAGAAAAAAGGCCGCGAATACCTGGAAAAAGCCTTGCAACTCAACCCGACCGGCATAGATAGCAATTACTTTTATGCGGATTATTTACGGGCGCAAGGTGACAACGCCCAAGCGGTGACTTACTACCAGAAGGCCTTACAAGCACCTGCGCGCCCTGGCCGTGAAGATGCAGATGCTGGCCGCAAGCAGGATATCGAAGACGGCCTGAAACTGGCGCAGAGCAAACTTAAATAAGATTCATCAATAGCTATTGGAGTAAGCATGATACGTAAACAGATCCTCTTATTGTTAATCAGCAGTGTGACCTTCGCCACACCACTCTGGGCCGCGGCTGAAGGGACGAGTACTGAAGGCTTTTATGCCGGTGCTAACCTGGGCATGGGCATGCCTAACCTCAAAACACCCAACGGGGTCGACAAAGACAGCCAAGCCGTGGCCGGTGTGCTCGCCGGTTATAAATTTAACCCGTATTTTGCCGTCGAAGGCCAATATACCGGCATAGGCAAAGTCACCGACAATGTGCATGGCAGCGTCAAGGCAGATGCACTCAGCCTGACTGCCGTCGGTATTTTGCCACTCAACGATGCCTTTGATGTGTATGGAAAATTAGGCGTTGCCGCCACCAGCAGCAAAGTGTCAGGCTTAAGTGCTTATGACGATGCGACACACATGGGTGCCACCTATGGCTTGGGTGCGGAGTACCATTTTGACAAAGCAGTCTCTATGCGCGTGGGCTGGGACCACTATCGGGCCGAAGTCGATGTCAACAGCGGTGGCAGCAAATCTTTTGACTCTAATGTGACTACGGTAGGCGTTGTTTACCACTTTTAGGTATCTGGTGTTTTCCTCTCTCAACACCAGATACCGGCCTGCCGGGAATTGATCGCCCTGGTAGGCCGTTTCTCTTTAAAACGCACTTTTTATCACGCCACCATCCACCCGTAATGCCGCGCCATTGGTGGCTGAAGACAAGGGGCTGGCGATATAAGTCACCAGATTAGCCACCTCTTCAGTTGTTGCAAAGCGTTTAATCAGCGAGGTTGGCCGTACATGCTCAAAGAATTCTTTTTCAAAACTTTCTGCTGACTTTTGCTCGGCTTGCGCCATGGCTTCTACAAAGTCACCCACGCCTCTCGAACGAGTCGGGCCGGGCAAAATGCTATTGACCGTAATTTGCGTCCCCGCCAGCGACTCTGCCAGACCACGCGCCACGGCAATTTGCGCCGACTTGGTCATGCCATAGTGAATCATTTCCGGCGGAATCTGTATGCCGCTCTCACTGGAAATAAATACAATACGCCCCCAGTCCTGCTGCTTCATATAGGGCAGATACAATCTGGACAGTCGCACACCACTCAGTACATTGACATCAAAAAAACGCAGCCAGTCAGCATCCGGAATGTCTTCAAACGCTTTAGGTTCAAAAATCCCCAGGTTATTGACCAGGATATCAACCTCAGGATGCGACTTAACCAAAGCTTGCGCCACGTCTGCCTGACTCAGGTCTCCGGCAAACCCTTGCACATGACCGCCCGTTTGCTTGGTTAATGTTGTCACCACCTCTGACACCGAAGCCTGCGAGCGGCCATTGATAATGACCTGTGCCCCTTCTTGTGCCAGCTGGCTGGCGATGGCCAGGCCGATGCCAGCAGTTGAACCTGAGACGAGTGCTTTTTTACCTGCCAGTTGTAGATCCATGGATACTCCTTGAGTAGATGAAGTTGGATTTGCCTAGAACTTGATTTTTGACGCCACCAGTGAAGCCGCCGCCGTTCTGGTCTCGACCCCCAGTTTTTGGAACACATGCTCCAGGTGTTTATTAATGGTACGCGGGCTGGTGCCTAAAATCTCACCGACATCCTTATTGGTTTTGCCCTTGACCGTCCAGTACAGCACCTCTGATTCGCGCTTGGTCAATTGAAATACTTTACCTAGCGATTCAATTTGCAGTTCGTCTGAATGCTCGCGTAGCACCACCACCCATTGCTCTTCGCTGGTATTGGCCACCGTCAGGCTCAAGCGCGCATTGCCCTGATTCACACTGAGTGTTTGCATGGACTGCCCGCTGGAAAACTGCTGGATAGAGCTTTCTAACCATTGGTAAATCATAGGCGGCAATGTTTGTACCGCGCTATAGGCTTCTTTGGCTGCCCATTCGGCAAAATACTGTTCCAGGTATTGCTTGGCCAGTGGCGTTTGCCACACCAGGCGTTTATCGGTGGGCAAAATGGCAATGGTCGCCTGGCCAAAGGCATCCAGTGCAGAGGTGGCCTGATGCATTTTGGTCGCATTCTGCACATGGGCTTTTAGTCGTGCCAACACTTCTGCCGGGCGCACCGGCTTGGTCACATAATCGACACCACCGGCATCAAACGCCATGGTGACGTGCTCGATTTCGGTCAGGCCTGTCATAAAAATCACCGGGATATGCTGGGTTTCTGCAGCTGCTTTGATGCGCCTGCAGGTGGCAAAGCCATCGAGGCCGGGCATCATGGCGTCCATTAAAATCACATGCGGCTGCATCAGGTGCGCCACTTGCAATGCCATTTCGCCCGAGTTAGCGACATAGACCTGGTAGCCGGACTCATCCAGTGCGTCATGCAGATAGGCCAGATTTTCTGGCACATCATCCACAATTAACACGGTATGGCTGTGGCTGGTCATTGGGTGTACTCCTCAATCAAACGTTGCAGTTTAGCAAAATCAAAGCGTTCCATGGCCTGTTGTGACGCGTGAATGAACGGTTGATGTTGCGCATAGTCGCTGTTCAGCGTCGCCAGCACCTCGCGCACGCCTTTCACGTAGCCCATGCGCGCGAACTGGCCCATGCTCTCGAGCAATGCCGCCGGAATAGGTTGCATAGCATCAGCATCGCTCACAGACAATGGCGGTGGTGCAAGCTTGGCGGTAGCGCTATCGGCATAGCGCCAGGTCAGACCGAGCTGATTGCCTATCCAGTCCAATACTTCGTCGAGATTCACCGGCTTGACAAAGAAGTCCTGCGCCGGAATCTTGGCCTGGTTATCCAGGCTACGGTCATAGGCGTTGGCCGAGATAATGGCAATTGGCAATTTGGATTGATGCACCTGGCGAATAATATAAGCCGCCTCCCAGCCATCCATCACCGGCATGGCTAAATCCATCAAAATCAAGTCTGCATGTACCATCTGGTATTGATTCACACAGGCCTGGCCGTTGCCTGCTTCATGCACAATAAAGCCCAGTGGCTGCAAGGCATCGCGCAACAGCTCGCGATCAACTTCCTCATTATCAACCACCAATATGGTGCGTACAGGACCTTCGTAACCAATGCGCTGGCGCACGGCTTTTTTCGACAAATGCGCGGTTTCGCGAATCTGCGGTAAAAACAGGCGAATTTCAAACCGCGTGCCTTGCCCCAGCACGCTATCAAACTGCATTTCGCCCCCCATCAGTTGCGTGAGCAATTTACTGATGGTTAAGCCTAAACCGGTGCCGCCAATGCCAACCACATCTGCCGCACTGCCGCGCTCAAACGGCTCAAAGATTTTTTCGACTTCATTAGGTGCGATGCCGGGGCCGGTATCTGCAATATCAATTTGCGCAATTTCACGCGCATAACTCACCTTGAAAGTCACACTGCCCTTGGTGGTAAATTTGACGGCATTGCCTAAAATATTCACCAGAATCTGCATCAGCCGCTTATGGTCGGCACGCACGTACTCCGGCAAATTGCCTGGCTGCTCAAAATAAAAGGCCAGGCCTTTGTTTTGTGCCTGCAGCTCAAACATGCTGACCATCTGGCTAATAAACTCTGGAAAATGCAGCGGTTTAACATCAAACGTCATCTTGCCGCTTTCAATGCGCGCAATATCCAATGTGCTTTCAATCAGCGATAACAAATGCTCGCCGCCGCGGCTAATGGTTTTAATTGCCTGCTTGCGGTGCTCAGGGATACTGTCGTCATTGGTGAGCAACTGCGCATAGCCCAAAATGCTATTAAGCGGCGTGCGTAGCTCGTGGCTAATGCCGGTAATATAACGGCTCTTGGCCTGGTTGGCTTCTTCTGCCAGCCTGCGCGCTTTTTGCAACTGCGTATCGGTTTTTTTATGTGACTCAATTTCTTCCAGCAACAACCCGGTTTGCCGGTTAGATTCTTCTTGCGCCACACGGCGACTGGCAGAGGTGAGCACCAGCCACCAGGCGACGATGCCGCCCAAAAACAGCAAAGCGACAAACACTTTTAAATACCCGGAGCGAAAGTGCTGCATCAGCCCGGGGTATTCACGGCCGACCGTCAGCGCATCATGCAGGTAAATCAAGCCGATGGTGGCGCCAAACAAAATCATGGCGATCACCATCAGCAACAAAAAGTGCGCCACGCCGCCATTTAAATGCGGCCATAACCGTGGCGGCAAAAACTTTTTATTCAGTGCCTCCCATTGCGCACTCAGTCTGGCCTGGGGTTTGCAGGCATCATGGCAACGCGCATCCAGGCAGCAGCATAGTGAGCAAATCGCACCGCCATAGGCCGGACAATGCGCCATGTCACTCACCTCATACTCGCGCTCACAGATCACACATTGCTTGGTGGTCGAGGGTTGCAAATAAGTGGGGCGCTGTCTGGCCAGGTAATATTTACCTTTGGTGTACCAGGCAATCAGCGGCGACATGAGCAACGCGGTAAACAGCGAAATAAAAGTAGAAAACGACTGCGCCAATACGCCCATGATGCCGGTATAAGCGGCAATCGAAATCGCCGACGCAATAAACATGGCGCCGACACCCACCGGGTTAATATCGTATAAATAAGCGCGCCTGAACTCAATGCCTTTGGGGCTTAATCCCAGCGGCTTATTAATCACCAGGTCAGCCACCACGGCGGCAATCCAGGCGATGGCAATATTGGCATACAGGCCTAATATTTCTTCCAGCGCCTGAAATACATTGAGCTCCATCAGCACAATGGCGATCATGACGTTGAAAGCTACCCACACAATGCGGCCGGGGTGACTATGCGTGAGGCGGGCAAAAAAGTTGGACCACGCCAGCGAGCCCGCATAGGCATTGGTCATATTGACCTTGATTTGCGACACACAGACAAACAGCGCCGTCACCGCTAACGCCACCTGGTGATTACTAAACACATGCTCAAAACCGACCCAGTACATATGGGTAGGATTCACCGCCGAGCTAAGCGGCATATCGCGGTTATACACCAGGTAAGCCAGCAAAGCCCCCGCCAACATTTTGAGCATGCCAAGAATCACCCAGCCCGGGCCCGCCATCAGTACGCCTAAGTTCCAGCGCCAGTAATTTTCTTTGTTACGCTCGGGCATAAAGCGCAAAAAGTCAACCTGCTCGCCAATCTGCGGGATCAGCGCCACCCCCACAGCAGTCGCCGTGCCAAACATCACCCAGTTAAAGTGGCCGCCATCGGTAGAGACCCCCGCAAACGTACTCAAGCGATGCAGTACATCCGGGTCCATCTGGATAATGGCAAAAAACGGCAAAAACATCAGCGCAATCCAGATCGGTTGCGTGATCATCTGAATACGGCTGATCAAGGTCACGCCATGCGTCACCAGCGGAATCACAATCAACGCACTGACCAGATAGCCCAGATATAACGGTAGATGAAAATACAGCTCGAGCGCATAGCCCATAATCGCCGCTTCGAGCGAAAACAGAATAAACGTGAACGAGGCATAAATAAACGAAGAAATGGTCGAACCGATATAGCCAAAGCCCGCGCCGCGGGTAAGCAAATCCATGTCCAGGCCATATTTGGCGGCATAGTAGCTAATTGGCAAGCCGGTTAAAAAGATAATCAGGCCAACGGCCAGAATCGCCCACAAGGCATTAGGGAAGCCATAATTAATGGTAATCGTGCCGCCAATCGCCTCCAGCACCAAAAACGAAATCGCGCCCAGGGCCGTATTCGAGACCCGCAGAATAGACCACTTGCGAAACGCACGCGGCGTGTAACGCAGCGCATAATCTTCTATGGTTTCATTCGCCACCCAATTGTTATAGTCGCGCCGAATTTTGACGATACGCTGTATCGGCTCGGCATGCGGTACGGGTGAGACTTCAGACGGGTGTGACAATCAACAATCCTTAAAAAGACGGGACCGTAAGAGGAAAATAAGCGCCCCAAGCTATGCTAGAGCAGGTGACAAAATCAATCACTACGTTAATTGACGTAATGCATGTGAAAGCATGCCACAAATAAAAAATGCGGATAACAAACTTATCCGCATTTTACGTTTACCTCGGCCGTGAGTGGCTGCGGGCGTCGCTTAGGCCCAGAGCAAGCTGGCGCCAAACACCAGCATCAAGCCGCCCAACAGCTTAGACGCAGACTGTACCCAAGGCTGTGTCTGACGGCCCAACCACCAACCCAAACCATGCAAAAGCGCAGTGGCCAGTACCATACCAGCCAGCGCGGTCCAATGACTACCTAACTCAACGCCATGCAAATAGCCATGGGCGGCGGCGATCACCGCGACACCTGCGAGCTGAATACCGCGTGATAAAGCCACCTCTGCCAACAACAAACCGCCCATCACCAATACGCTGGCGGCGACCAGTAACTCAGCCAGTGAAGCAGATAACCAGCTCATCGCGGTGAAAGCGGCAATAGCCATCGCCACCACAAACATCACAGGCAACTGCCAACCCTGCCCCTGCGGACGCCGCGCGGCCCAGACACCGAGTGACAACATCACCAGCAAGTGATCCCAGCCTGTGAGTGGGTGCAGAAAGCCTGCCGCAAAGCCAGACTCCAGGCCGTGACCTGGATGGGCAAACGCGCTGGTGGATGCGACCAGCGTGGCAATAGCTAACAGAATATTTTTTTTCATTCAATCTTCTCCAAACGAACTGCATTCACGATGAGTAAAGTCGTTCACCCACCAAATTTTCTATATTGATTTAAGGGCCAACATTGGTAATGCGCGTTTGTGGCGAGGCGTATCGGCGCAGACAATACATACTAGTACGGCAAGCCGATACAACGCCGCCACGGACGCGCAGTGCCAATGTTCAAAGCATCAGGCCTTGCTGCTCAATAAACTTTACGATGTCTTCCAGCCCTTGCCCGCTTTTAAGGTTGCTGAACACAAATGGCTTTTCGCCACGCATGCGTTTGGCATCCTGATCCATGACCTCCAGCGAAGCGCCTACCATGGGTGCCAAGTCTATCTTGTTGATCACGAGCAAATCAGACTTGGTGATGCCGGGGCCGCCTTTACGCGGGATTTTCTCCCCGGCAGCCACATCAATCACATAAATCGTTAAATCAGACAACTCCGGGCTGAAGGTCGCCGCCAGGTTATCACCGCCACTTTCAACAAACACAATATCCAGCGTTTTAAAGCGCTTGCTCAACTGGTCCACCGCTTCGAGATTCATAGACGCATCTTCACGAATCGCGGTATGCGGACAGCCGCCGGTTTCAACACCGATAATACGCTCTGGCGTCAGCGCTTCATTGCGCGTTAAAAACTCGGCATCTTCCTTGGTGTAAATATCATTGGTCACCACCGCGATATTGTAGGTCTCTCGCAGGCGCTGGCAAAGCGCGAGGGTCAGTGCGGTTTTGCCTGAGCCAACCGGGCCACCAATGCCCACCCGCAATGGCTCTTTGTAGTCAGTGACGGCGGGCGTGGGGGACTCAAACTGGGTATGTATTTTCATGATCTAAATAACCTGCTGTATTGTGTTTCGTGTTGACATCCGGCAATGCTGAGCAAGGGATTAAAGTTGCTCATTTCATCCTCCGGCAACTGCATGGCGGCTTGTATGACCGGCGGTAATTGTTCGCCCAAGGCGAGCAAAATGGTTTGCCCGGCCACTTGCCCGAGCGGTACGGCTTTCATGGCAGCACTGGCCTGGTTTTCTAACCAGCCCCAGGCGTAGCCATGCAACATTTGCTCATGAGCAATCTGCCAATGCTGGGCGACAGCGGCATACATGGTTGGAAAAGCCGGTGCATCCAAGGTGTTGAGTTGTGCCACCAGTGCCGCCGGCATCTCTTTTAATTCATTTAACAAACGGCGCAACGAATAGCCCATCTGCCGCGTCTCGGCCCAGCCTTCTGCCGTATCACGCCCGGCCTGATAAAAAGCATCCCAGTGCTGCACTTGCAGCAGGTCGCCCATTTGCCAGGCCTGATATAGCTGATAAAGCACAGGCAACTCAAAACGCGCATGATAAATCTGCAAACTGTCACCGATCCAGGCTTGGGCAGTCGCTACATTGTTCACTTCGCCAGAGTCAATCGCCCACTCCAGCCCCTGCGAATAGCAATAGGCGCCCACCGGCAGCATAGGGCTGGCGAGTTGCAGCAAACGGCTCAGTGCCAAGGCATCAGCCATGCTCGCTGCCCCGCGCTTTGATACGTGGCCGTAACGCCTGCAAACCATCCTCATCGTGGCCATGCCTGTGACCACCACCGTAAGCACCTGCTTCTGGCTCAAACGGGGCATGCACTTCGCTCACTTGCATGCCTAATCCCAGCAGCATATCCCTGAGCACATAATCTTGCTCGAGGCGCAACCAGCCATCACCAATCTGCAACGGCACATGACGGTTGCCTAAGTGATAAGCCGCGCACATCAACGCACGTGGCGTTGGTGCAATCACGTTGTAAACCGGCTCTTGTGCGGCAACAATCTGCACCACCATGCCCTCTTCTGATTTAAGTAAATCGCCCCCACGCAAAATGATGCCGCGCGTTAAAAATAGCGCAGCCTCTTTGCCTGAGGCCAATATGACGCGCAGGCGGCTTTTTTGGCGCTGATCAAACGGCAGCTCCAGGCTGTCGTTAATATGGCCGCTCACGGTAATACGTTCGGTTAAGTGAATCATTCTAAAGTTTCAATCGCCTATCAATGTGCGAACGGGATAAAGTTCAAGGCGCACGGAACACAGAAACCGCAATGTACAGATAGTACATGAGGATTTCGAAAACGCAGTTTCAGTGTAGGCTAACCTTAAGGTTATGCCGCAACTAAAAAACCGCGCAACGCAGAAATTTGCCCATATAGCCATTGATCAAAATAGAAAATAACGTTGCGCCATCGGCAGTACTTCGGCTGGCTCGCACACCAGCGGCATGCCATCGGCCAACACTTCATAGGTTTCCGGGTCAACCTCAATGTTGGGCATCCAGGTATTGTGCACCATGTCTGTTTTTTTCACGTCACGTGTACCTTTCACCGCCACCAGTGGCTTTTGCAAGCCTAATGCGTGTACTTCAGGGTTATCCAGCCCAGCCTGCGAAATAAAGGTCACCGCGGTTTTCAAGCCACCGCCATAAGCGCCAAACATCGGGCGGTAATGCACAGGCTGCGGCGTCGGGATAGACGCATTTGGGTCGCCCATGGCCGCGGCGGCAATCATGCCACCTTTGATAATGGTAAATGGTTTTACGCCAAAAAAGGCGGGCTTCCACACCACCAGATCAGCCAGCTTACCGACTTCGACTGAGCCCACCACATGCGAAACGCCGTGCGTAATGGCCGGATTAATCGTGTATTTGGCGATATAGCGCTTGATGCGAAAGTTGTCATTGCCCGGCACATCTTCCGCCAACGGCCCGCGCTGGATTTTCATCTTATGCGCCGTCTGCCAGGTACGAATAATTACCTCACCCACACGCCCCATGGCTTGTGAATCTGACGACATCATCGAGAACGCACCGAGGTCATGAAAAATATCCTCAGCGGCAATCGTTTCACGGCGAATGCGGCTTTCGGCAAACGCAATGTCTTCAGCAATGGCTGGATCTAGGTGATGGCACACCATCAGCATATCCAGATGTTCATCGATGGTGTTAACGGTAAACGGCCGTGTCGGGTTGGTTGACGACGGCAACACATTGGGCTGGCTGGCCGCCTTGATAATATCCGGCGCATGACCGCCGCCTGCGCCTTCGGTATGAAAGGTGTGTATCGTGCGGCCTTTAAACGCGCCTATGGTCGTTTCCACAAAGCCGGATTCATTCAGCGTATCTGAGTGAATCGCCACCTGCACATCCATCTCGTCGGCTACGCTCAGGCAGTTATCAATCGCTGCGGGCGTGGTGCCCCAGTCTTCGTGCAGCTTGAGGCCGATGACGCCCGCGCGGACTTGCTCACGCAAAGGCTCTGGCAGGCTGGCATTACCCTTACCCAAAAAACCCAGATTCATGGGGAACGCATCAGCAGACTGCAACATGCGGTGAATATGCCAGGGCCCCGGTGTACAGGTGGTAGCAAAGGTGCCCGTGGCCGGCCCGGTGCCGCCACCGATCATGGTGGTCACGCCAGACATCAAAGCCTCTTCAATTTGCTGCGGGCAAATAAAGTGGATATGCGTATCAATGCCACCGGCGGTGATGATCATGCCTTCACCAGCAATCACTTCGGTGCCAGCACCAATCGCAATGGTCACGCCGGGTTGAATATCAGGATTCCCTGCTTTACCAATGGCGGAAATATAACCACCCTTGATGCCAATATCGGCTTTAACAATGCCCCAGTGGTCAATAATCAGTGCATTGGTAATGACGGTATCAGCCACTTCAGCGGCTAAGCCCTGCCCTTGCCCCATGCCGTCACGAATCACTTTGCCACCGCCAAATTTGACCTCTTCACCATAAATCGTGAAGTCTTGTTCCACCTCTACCCATAACTCGGTATCCGCCAGCCGTACTTTATCGCCTACCGTTGGCCCGAACATTTCGGCATAAGCGCGTTTATCCATCTTGATGCTCATTTCAAGGCTCCCATCACGCGTCCGGCAAAGCCATACACTCTTTTATCCCCGGCCAGTTTCACCAGTTGCACGGTGCGCGTCTGCCCTGGCTCAAAACGCACCGCGGTGCCAGCCGCAATATTCAAGCGGCAGCCATAGGCCAGCGCGCGGTCAAACGCCAAGGCATCGTTGGTTTCATAAAAATGGTAATGCGACCCGACCTGAATCGGCCGGTCACCTTTGTTAGCCACGTCCAGCGTCACTGTTTCACGCCCTATGTTTAACTCGATGTCGCCTGCTGCGACCTGCATTTCGCCGGGAATCATGTTTTTTGCCTATTGAACTTTTATCGATGCATCAGTGAATGATCAAAATGGATGAAGTGCAAGGCGCACGGAACGCAGAAACCGGAATGTACATGTAGTACATGAGGATTTCGAAAACGTAGTTTCAGTGTAGGCTAACCTTAAGGTTATGCCGTAACTAAAAAACCGCGCAACGCCGCAATTCGCCATTTTCATCATTCACACCTATGGAATGGGGTGGTGCACCGTGACCAGCTTAGTGCCATCCGGGAAGGTCGCTTCCACCTGTATATCCGGAATCATTTCCGGCACGCCTTCCATCACGTCATCGCGTGACAATAACGTGGTGCCGAAGCTCATCAGCTCTGCCACTGTATTACCATCGCGCGCGCCTTCCATAATAGCAGCGGTGATAAAAGCAATCGCTTCCGGGTAATTGAGTTTGAGTCCACGCGCTTTACGCCGCTCAGCTAACAGCGCGGCTGTGAATATCAGTAACTTGTCTTTTTCTCTAGGGGTGAGTTCCATCGCCGAGTCTTTTTAAGAATGATTGTGTTAAGTGTTCCAAATGCGCGGTCTGACCGCTGCACGACGAGAGTACCAGGGGCGCAAAATGTGCCAGCACTGCTCAAAATATTGCCTGGCCTGCTGCGAGGCCTGCCCAACATAGCGGATAGCAAGCACCTCGGGCAATGCCGTGATGCCAACTTTGGCGCCAGCGGGCATGATTGCCCTGCACGCCTGTACTACATCTGCAGGCACAGCGCCCGCACAGACTAAAAATGTGCCAAAGACCACTGCGCCACCCAAGCCAACGCCACTTGCAGTGAGTATATCTTCTGCGCGCATATGTGCACGCTCGTTCCAGATCAGGCGACCATCGCGCCTGATCTGTTGCTTTAACTGATAGACGCCGGTCTGCCAGGTTTCTTGCTGCGCCTGGCGCCCGAGGCAGACGATATCCCAAGCGGCCAATGTTGCATCAGCGGCGAGGTTAATCTCGGCCGCAAACTGCACTTCGGCGGCATCAAACAATATATTTTCTTGCGGCAACCACTCGAGGCCACTACCCGCCTCTAAGGTAAATGTTAGCGCCTGCGAAGCCAGTGTGCCATTGGCCTTATACCATTTGCCTGCGCCGGGGGTTGTCAACAAGGCCTGTGCGCCAGCGCCTACCGTCACCTGCAATTGCAAGGCGTCGCCGCCCGCCACACCGCCTGGCGGATGCACGATCACGGCATGGCAAATAGCCTCACCTTCGGGATGCAATGACTTTTGCACCACCAGTGGCCCTTTATGCAGGCGATGTGCCAGGTAAGAGCGCGCGTCACGCTTGGAAAAGCCGAGTTCCAACCTCGCTTGCCAGTTTTTTGTTGCTTTCGTTTGCGCTGGCGAAGTTGCCGTATGCTTCAAATCATCCATCACCGCATCATGCCACAGACAAATCAAGAATATTATTTTTTAATTCTTGCCACAGAGGGCACAGAGGACACAGAGAGTTCAAATCTGCATTAGATTTTCTCTGTGAGCTCTGTGCCCTCTGTGGCTAAAAAATACTTAAACAGAGAGGTAACTTTTCACCTTGGCGGCATCGACATTATCACGGGTATCTTCATGAATAAAACGGCCCTTGTCGATGACGATAATACGGTCGGCAACCTCCATGGTAAAGCTCAACACCTGTTCAGAAACAATGATGGTGATTTCACGCATTTTGCGGATTTCGTTGAGTACCTTGGCAATATCTTTGATGATTGATGGTTGAATGCCTTCGGTCGGCTCATCTAGCAACAATACTTTGGGGTTGGTCACCAGCGCACGGGCAATGGCCAGTTGCTGTTGCTGACCGCCGGACAAGTTGCCGCCTTTACGTTTGCGCATTTCATGCAAGACTGGGAACAAGGCAAAAATATCATCAGGAATTTCACCAGAACCGGATTTCTCCAACCCGGTTTCGATGTTTTCCTGCACTGTCATATTCGGGAAAATCCAGCGCCCTTGTGGCACATAGGCCAGGCCTTTCATGACCCTATCATGCGTGGCAGCCCCCTGCAGATCAACACCGTCGACGGTTGCTTTAGTCGCTTTACTTGGCAAAATGCCCATCAGTGATTTAAACAAGGTGGTTTTACCCATGCCGTTGCGGCCCATAATCGCCAGGGTTTCGTTTTTGTTGGCTTTGAAGTTCAGGCCATGAATGACCTGGCTTTGGCCATAACTCACCTGCAAATTTTCAATTTCAAACATGCTGTGCTCCTTTATTGGCCCAATTCAATTAATGACCCAGATAGACTTCGATCACTTTTTCGTCAGCTTGCACTTTTTCCATGGGCCCTTCAGCCAGGATTTTTCCTTGGTGCAATACTGTCACTTTGTGGGCAATCTTTTTAACGAACTCCATATCGTGCTCAATCACAATCACCGAGCGGTTCTGGCAGATACGGTTAAGCAAGTCAGCCGTCTGGTCGCGCTCTTTGGCACTCATGCCGGCCACTGGCTCATCCAGCATCAACAGCTCAGGCTCTTGCATCAGCAACATGCCGATTTCCAGCCATTGTTTCTGGCCGTGGCTGAGCAAGGCAGATTCCATGTCTAAAAACTCGGTGAGCATGATGTCCTCGGCGACCTTGCGCACCCGGTCTTCTACCTCTTGGGTACGCTTGAACGTCAGGCTGCCAAACACGCCACGCCCTTTCGGGTAAGAAACCTCCAGGTTTTGGTAAACAGACAGGTTTTCGTAAATTGACGGGTTCTGAAACTTGCGGCCAACCCCAGAGCGCACAATTTCGTGCTCAGACAGTTTGGTCAGCTCGGTATTGTTAAACTTGATCGAGCCAGCGGTGGATTTGGTTTTACCGCAGATAAGATCCAGCACCGTGGTTTTACCGGCGCCGTTGGGGCCCACCAGCACACGCAATTCGTTTTTGTCGATATACATGGTGAGGCTATCCACCGCTTTAAAGCCATCGAAGGAGACGGTTAAATCTTCTACTGCCAAGACGAAGTCGGTATTACTCATGCTTCTGCTCCTTTCAATTTGTGGCTGTCGATCGCAGATACTTTATCCGCTTTCTTGCGCGTGACTTTTTTGCTGGCCTCATCGGTAGATTCAGTGGCCGTGGTTGATTCGTGGGTTGTTTCAGGGGATGTGTCGGTAAGTACTGCTGGTGCTTCACCCTCAGAAGTACTTACCTCAGGCTTTTTTACTTTAGCCTTGTCTTTGAACCAGCCATATTTGGTCGCATATTTATCCCAGATACCAGCCAGGCCGCTAGGGAAAAACATCACCACAGCAATAAACAACCCACCCATCAGGTATAACCACATTTCAGGATAGTTTTCGGAGAAGACTGTTTTACCGTAATTGACCAGCAAGGTGCCGTACACCGCACCAATCAGCGAAGCACGACCGCCCACGGCACAGAAAATCACCATCTCAATCGAAGGCACAATGCCGACAAAAGACGGTGACATAAAGCCGACTTGCAAGGTAAACATCGCGCCACCAACGGCGGACAACATGGCGGCAAAGCAGAAGATAAAGATTTTAAAATTAGAGACGTCATAGCCAGAGAAACGTACGCGCTCTTCTTTATCGCGCATGGCCAGCAACAACATGCCAAACTTGCTGCTCATGATGTATTTCGAGAGGAAAATCGCACCGAACAACAACAGGCCATTTACAAAGTAGAGAATATATTTGGCCGAGTCTGTACGAATATCCCAGCCCAGCATGGTACGTAAATCGGTCATGCCGTTCACACCGCCGGTGTAGCCTTGCTGGCCGACAATCAGGATGCTCAGAATCAAGGCAACCGCCTGGGTAATGATAGAGAAGTAGACGCCGCCGACACGGCGTTTAAACATGGCGTAACCGATGATGTAAGCGAACAACGCCGGGATAGTCAGCACCGCAAAGATGGTGAACGGCAAGCTTTTGAACGGCTCCCAAAACCAGGGTAAGGCAGTGAGCTGGTTCCAGTCCATAAAGTCAGGAATCCCCGGTGTAGACTGAATCTTGGTACTCAGCGGATCAGAGGCTTCGAGCTTGAGGAACATCGCCATTGCATACCCACCCAGGCCAAAGAAAATACCCTGGCCCAAGCTCAAAATACCACCATGTCCCCACAACATCACCAGACCTACCGCCACAAACGCGTAAGTCAGGTATTTACCAATCAGGTTCAGGCGGAAAATATCCACGCCTAATGGCAGGACGACGAAGATGACAGCGGCCAATACAGCCAGGCCGATCACGCCTTCTTTTCCCCCCAGTAAGTTACTGGCTTTCATTTTTTCCCATACGGTCATCAAGATTTCTCCTCTGTTGATGCGTTGATTCTATTGCGGCAAGTTAAAAGACTTAATACGTCTTCTAACTTATGGCACCCTAACGCCACTTTGTTCGGGGTGCCATACTCATGGTTATTTACGCAGTTTGGAGGCAAACAAACCTTCCGGCTTCATCATCAGAATAGTGACAATGACGAGCAAGGTAGACACCTTACCCATGGAGCTGGTCATAAAGAATTGCAAGATAGATTGCGCTTGGGCGATACCGAAGGCCGAGGCAATCGTACCGACAATGCTGGCTGCACCACCAAACACCACCACCATAAAGCTGTCCACGATGTACAAAGTCCCTGTGGTCGGGCCGGTAGAGGCAATGGTGGTAAAGGCTGCGCCTGCGATACCGGCAATGCCACAACCCAGCGCAAAGGTGACCCGGTCAACTTTGGCGGTATTGATACCGACTGCGCCGGCCATGGTACGGTTTTGCACCGTGGCACGCACACGCAGGCCCCAGCGTGACTTGTACATAAACATATACACACCGAAAGTCACCAGCGCTGCCAGCACCATTACGAACACACCGTTAATCGGGATATCAATATCAGGCGTGGGCTTAAAAGAACCCAGCATCCACTCAGGTAACTCGGCACTGACTTCTTTCGCGCCAAAGGTCGAACGGAAAATCTGCTGCATGACCAGGCTTAAGCCCCAGGTGGCCAGCAAGGTATCCAGCGGCCGCTTGTAGAGGTGCCGGATCATAATAAATTCAATAAAGTAGCCAACCGCGAACGCCAGTACAAAGGCAATCGCAATGGCAAACACAAAGTAGTAGTTTGTGAAGCCGTAAGTCGCGGCTACTTTGGAAAGCAGGACCGTGGTATACGCACCGATGGTCATAAACTCACCATGTGCCATATTAATCACGCCCATCTGGCCGAAAATAATCGCGAGACCAAGTGCCATCAGCAGCAACACTGTAAACATGCTCAGGCCTGAAAAGCCCTGCATCACCACAATATTGCCTATATCTGCCATCGAATAACCAAACATATCGGTCTCCTTAAAAATCCAACTTCTCTGATAAATTTTTGAAACTATGCAATGAGTGTCTGCGCCGACGAATTGCTACGTTGCGCGGTGCTCGAAATCCTCGTGTACTAGATGTACATTGGCTTCGGCCACTTCGTTTAACATCGCTACGCGAGTTAGCCTACGCCGCAACACTACGTTAGTTGTCCGGTTTCTGTGCGCCGTGCGCCTTGCACTTCATTCCGCTCAACGACTCCTTGCATACTTTCATGACTACTTGCGCTAAACGGTAGCCGGGTTTTCCGGCTACCGTTTATGCATTTAAAACACTACGTAACGACTAGCCGACTATTATTGGTAGCCTTTTGGAAATGGATCCGGTTTGATATAGTCAGAGGTGTAAACCACTTTCGCCTGGCCATCTTTGCCCCACTGACCAATACGCAGTTTGGTTGTCAGGTGATGGTTAGCTTCTACAGTCACAGGGCCTTCAGGTGCATCTTTAAACTCGTAGCCAGGCAATGCAGCTTGCACTTTATCTACGTCGAAACTACCTGCGCGCTCAACAGCCGCTTTATACAACCATGGGCCCAGGTAAGCGGCTTGCGTCACGTCGCCGATCACAGCATCTTTACCCCAGCGTTTTTTGAATGCTTCAACAAATTTCTTGTTTGAATCATTGTCTTGCGACTGGAAGTATTTCATTGCTGAGTAGAAACCAGCCAGGTTTTCACCGCCGATACCCAATACTTCATCTTCAGTCACGGAGATGGTCAACATGGTTTGCTTGCTTGAGTTCAAACCAGCTGCGTTCAATTGTTTGAACCATGCCACGTTACTACCGCCAACCACCGCTGCGTAAATCACGTCAGGTTTTTTCAGTTTGATTTTGTTGATCACAGAACCAAATTGCGTGTCACCCAAAGCGATGTACTCTTCACCCACCACTTTACCGCCCAGATGTTGCTCGATATGTTTACGCGCAATTTTCATCGAAGTACGTGGCCAGATGTAGTCAGAACCAATCAGGTAAAACGTTTTGGCTTTTTTCTCTTTAGCAATCCAGTCTAAGCCTGCCAAAATTTGCTGTGTTGCTTCTTGACCGGTGTAGAACACGTTTTTGGATTGCTCAAGGCCTTCATAGAAGGTTGGGTAGAACAGCAAACCATTGTCTTTTTCAAACACTGGCAACGCGGCCTTACGTGAAGCAGATGTCCAGCAACCCATCACAGAAGCTACTTTGTCTTTTTCCAGTAATTTTTTCGCTTTTTCAGCAAAAGTAGGCCAGTCAGAAGCGCCATCTTCCTGCACAACTTCGATCTTGCGACCCAAAATACCGCCCATGGCGTTAATTTGCTCAATCGCCAGTTTTTCAGCCTGGATAGAGCCAGTTTCACTAATCGCCATCGTACCGGTGGCAGAATGCAGAATACCTACTTTCACCGTTGTGTCTGTCACAGCCAAGCCGGTAGTGTTTACTTTTGCTGTTGGAAAGTCTGCAGCAAAGGCGTGGCCAGTAACGAGACCTGCCGCCATCATGGCACCTAACATTGCGCCTTTGATAAAACCTCGTCTGTTTAAGGTACTCATTACATCTTCTCCTTTATGGATAAATCAATTAACTTCAAAAATTAAATCGTGATAAGTACTGCGTGTATTACCGATGATTGCTTAGTGTCCAATCAACCTTTGATGGTCGATCAAACTAATGTCCGATCATCCAGGGTCTGGCCGTTTTCTTGGTTTGCATCTGCATCGCAGGTTTGCCGTTATCCGGATTGACCTTGGTTGTGGTTTTACAGGTATGTGACCCTGTGCAACCACAACTAGACCGGCGTCCACTGCGTGGTTCGTGCGCAGACTTCTCGTTACGTTCATGTGCGGACCGTTGCTGCTTGTTCATGATGGCCAGCTTTGGCACTGACAGGATGCGTGGGCTGATCGACCCACAGCAATCGCAATCTGCTGGCAAACTGGATTCACTCATTTTGCGTAGCGCGGTAAACACGCCACAACTGTCACATTCATATTCGTAAAGAGGCATCTGTACCCTTTCTTTGCAGGTTTGCCTGATCGCAAACCTGGTTCCTTATGCAAACTTTTTAAACATCGATCTAAGTACTTGGCGCCACGTTAATGCCTGGTGGCACTTCGATCTTCGGCCCGTCAGCATTTGGACGAATGTCAAACTCAAAGATTTCAGTTGGAATCCACAAGGTTGCACATGCGTTAGGAATATCCACAATGCCACTGATATGCCCTTCTACCGGCGCAGTCCCAAGAATCGCTACTGCCTGCTCGCCGCTGTAACCAAATTTCTTCAGGTACTCAATGGCATTCAGACAAGCCTGGCGATAAGCGACATGCACATCCAGATAATGTTGCTTGCCAGCCTCATCAACCGAAATACCTTCAAAAATCACATAATCACGATAGGTCGGCGTGATTGGGCTAGGTTGGAAAATCGGGTTCTTGATAGCGTATTTCTTCACGCCGTCTTTAATCAGGCTGACTTTAATGTCCAGGTAACCGGCCATTTCAATCGCACCACAGAATGTGATTTCGCCATCCCCCTGGGAGAAGTGCAAATCACCCATGGACAGACCGCCATCCTTCACATAGACCGGGAAGAAAATCTTCGAGCCTTTGGTCAGGTTTTTGATGTCGCAGTTACCGCCGTGGTCACGTGGTGGCACAGTACGTGCACCTTCAGAAGCAGCCTGTTTGGCAGCGTCACCAGACAGACGGCCCATCACCGCAGACTTAGGCTCAGGTGGCAGCGCCAATGCTGGCACGCGGTCCGGATCCGTTGCAATCAGCGCAGCTTCGCGCTCATTCCAGGTATCCAGTAATTCGCGTGATGGCAGGCAACCAATCAAGCCCGGGTGCATGATGCCGGCATAACGCACCTTAGGCACATGACGGGAGGTGGTGTACACCCCATGAAAATCCCAGATAGATTTGCTTGCTTTAGGGAAATGATCAGTTAAGAAACCACCGCCATTCTCTTTAGCAAACAGCCCATTAAAGCCCCATTGCTGGTCATCGAACGTGCCCACATCCAAAATTTCCACCACCATCAGGTCACCCGGCTCAGCGCCTTCGACACCGATCGGGCCGCTCAGGTAATGCACCTGAGTCAGATCCACATCACGAATATCGTCCGCACTGTCGTTGTTACCAATCTGGCCACCGGTCCAGTCCATACACTCGACACGGAACTCATCGCCCGGCTTGACCATGGCAATCATAGGCAGGTCAGGATGCCAGCGGTTATGAATCTGGCCGTCCTGTTCCCACGGCTTTTTATCCAAATCCAATTTCACTATTGTTTTCATTACACGCGTCTCCTTTGTGAGAAAGGGCTAAAAGGTGTTGATTAGAATTGCATCTGCAATGCGACTTTGAAGTCGTTGGTATCAGAGGTGCTTGACGTGTCTGTTTTACCGTAACTTGCTGTAATCATTGCGTTATAAGGTGCGATGACATAGCTGGTGCCAATCTCAACGCGTTTGGTATCAGCGCCTGTGCGGATGTTTGAAGTAGCGGTTGTTACACCATCCGCGTCAAACTTTTGATAACGGACAAAAGGTTTGAATTTGCCCCAGCCAACTTGCTCTTGGAACAAATAGCCAACAGCGGCTGAATACGCTTTACCTTGCTCACCCAAAATGGCATTGTCGGTGTCGTAGTAGTAGTAGGCAGCTTCAGCTGAGAAGGTGCCAGGACCAACATCTTTCTTCTCTAACAAGAAGTCAACGCTGTAGGAGCTGTAATCACCAATTGCGCCAAGGCCACTTACAACACCATCTTTTTTCACACGGCCAGCCACACCAATCGCCAGAATATCTTTTGCACCAAAGTAGCTACCTGTGCCGTAATAGCCAGGCTCGGCATCCCAGAAGTTATATTGCACGCGGCCTGCATACATCAATTTGTCTTTGCTGCCTGCAGTTTCTGATTGCGCACCCACACCGCTCAAGCGGAAGATGTTGTCACCTTCAAATGCACCGAAAGACACTGCCAGATGATCTTCCAGGAAGCTGGAAACCACTGCCACACCTTCATCACGGCCAATCACACCACCGTTAAAGCCATAACGAGAAGCGATGCCGCTCCAGTAACCACCACCCATTGAGTAGTAAGGACCTGCCATGTTGGCGCGATCACTAGGAGATAAGAAACGACCTGCCCAGATGGCCACTTCTGGCGTGACCTGAAACTGCACGTTGGCATCAATGACTTGAATGGTGTCACTACTACCGCCACCAGGCGCCGCAATGTTTTTCTCTGTGTTCAACATGCCTTTGATGTATTTGTTGAACGAACCAGATAAGTAAATACGCGCACTGTCTAAAGAAAAGTCGTTAGAGCGGTCGCTACCGTTGGCTGCACCATCTTCAACTGAAGAGTAGCCTGCGATAAAACCAAAGCCAGCACTGATATACTTGTCTTCACCAAAAGTAATGGTGGCGCCGGCATTTGCCATTTGCGCACCCAAGCCGCAAGCCATTGCTACTGCTGTATGCAAGGCACATTTTTTCAAATTCATCATTAAAAACTCCCTTTCTCGTTAAATTCAAACAATCACAGTTGATCAAAACTTGCGCTCAGCTTAACGAGAGGGGGGTGTAGGACAAATACGTCAATTTGCGTAGTGGCGATGCCAGTCAAACACCGCTAGACTGCACATAACAAATTGACAACAGGACTCGCAATGCGTCTTTTAACTTACGTAGTATTAGCCGCTTTATTAGGCGGTTGCGGTGAGGTTTCTTATAAACGCGGTGGCTCGCAGCAAGACATAGACCGCGCGCACCAGGCTTGCCGCGGCAGCGGTGACCAGTTGGCCAAGTGCCTGGCCGAGCACGGCTGGCAGAAACCCACCGTCGATGCCTTTGACCCATTATTCGCGACCATAGAAGTGACTGATAACAAACAGGCCAGCCAGGCCAAACCCAGCCCGTTTATAGACATAGCCGAAGACCAGACACAGAAAAAAACTGCTCCTGCTGTTGCGAAAACGCCACAAGCTAGCCAAAACGCCGTTGAAAGCAACCAGCCAGCGGTAGCGACCACTACGACGGCAGTGCAGCAAACACCTAAAGCAGCGGTTAACCACTCAACGGCCAATGATGGCCCGGAGGTTGAATACTCAATTAACTCATGGTGGAAAATGGGCGCGTTCCCTCAGCAACTCAAACAGGATCAAGGCAACTGCGAGAAAAAACTGGGGCCAGACTACTTGCCGGATTACAAGACACAAATCTATAAGCGCGCCTTTGTCTCATGCATGCATGACTTGGGCTGGATGGCGATCAGAAACCTTAAATAAAGGGCTTAAGCGCGCAACCAAAACACCGCTAAAAAACAAGGGCAATACTCCCGCGCCATCGTCAGCAGATTCTGACATGGCTATCAGAATAATGAGACTGTCATCCGATTCTCCGATTTTCTAGAATGTGCTCACGTATGGAGTCGACATGCGTACACAGTAGGCAAAGCATGCCTTATTTGGAGATGAAAAATGATTAAAAAATTAGCGATGGGTGCATTATTAATGGCTGGCGCAGTCACGGCCTTCGCAGAGGTTGGCGTCGCAGTGAGTGTGGGCCAGCCAGGGTTTTACGGACAAATTGTGCTGGGCAACCCCTATCCGGCACCACAAGTCATCTATCCACAGCCGGTGATTATTCAGCCGCCACCGGTGGCTGTTGTACAGGCGCCCATGTATTTGCGCGTGCCACCAGGCCAGATGAAAAAATGGGGCCGCTACTGTGGCAACTATGGTGCCTGCGGCCGCCAGGTATATTTCGTGCAAGACACCTGGTATCAAAATGTCTATGCACCGCGCTATAACAGCTATGCCGGCAGACCAGGGCCAGGCGGTAGATATGATGACCATGACCACCATCATGATGATCGTGGCCGCGGTAACGGGCATGGCCGAGGACATGGTCACGGCCACGGCCACGACTAATACAACGTATCGCCCAAGCGAGCATGCACACTTGGGCGATTAACAACACAATCAAGTCACTTGAAAAAAGCGTTGTAAGGGGCCAGTCAGCTATTGTTGGTATTGTGACCAGCCACGCTGGAGAAGATTAAACTCCGGCAAGTTAGAGTCTCAACAGATTGAAAAGCAATTGATTGCGACACCTATGCCTAAACGAGGCATATTTGCATGAATGCATCTTGTTCAGCACGTTGTTTGATAAGGAACAAGGACCTTGCAGCGTATTTTACTACCCTCATCATTGACGTATTCGGTCAGCGATATTGCATGCCCGCCCTATGAATACCCACCTATCCTCCCGAATCCGTTTCCCATGCCGCCGTCAAAATAATGTCGACGTTAGCATGACTGTTTAAGCGCTCAAAAGCGGGGGGTGTTTGCTTTTTTCTTGCCTAGATAGGCGTCTTTCAGCGCAGTATTTTTAAGCAGTGATTCAGCGGTCCCCGATAGCACGACACGTCCGGTTTCCATCACATAGCCATAGTGGGCATGCTTGAGTGAGACCGGAATATTCTGTTCTGCCACCAGGAAGCTGACCTGCTCTTTGGCATTCAACTCACTGACGATTTCAAAGATTTCCTGCACAATCAGCGGTGCCAGCCCCATGGATGGCTCGTCGAGCAACACCAGGGTAGGGTTGGTCATCAAGGCACGGCCAATGGCCACCATCTGCTGCTCACCACCGGAGGTGTAACCAGCCTGCAATCTGCACTTTTCCTTCAGGCGCGGGAACCAGGTATAAATACGTTCCAATCCATCCTTAAGCACCTGGCGACTAGGTTTATGCACGAAACCGCCGCTGATCAAGTTCTCTTCTACACTCAGGTGCGCAAACACATGCCGCCCTTCCAGCACATGCACGATACCTTGCTGCACGCGCTGATTGGCGGGGACATGCAGACTGGACTGTCCATTAAAGGCAATCGTGCCGCGGCTCACCTCTGCGCGATCCGCTTGTACCAACCCGGAAATCGCTTTGAGTGTGGTGCTTTTGCCAGCGCTATTGGCACCTAGCAGTGCAATGATGCTGCCCTGGGGCACCTGCAAAGACACACCACTCACCGCCAATATCGCGCCGTTGTAAATGACCTCAATATTATCCACACTGAGTAATGGCGGTGCCTGTTGCAGTTGCACTGCACTGCTAGCCTGACTCATGCTATTTCTCCTTGGCGCAATCACGCAACGTGATGCCATTGTTTGCCGTCCCATTGCTGCACGCTGACTGCACCACCGCGTCACTGGCGATGGTTTGCAGCTGTTTGGCTGCATCAGGGCGAGCTGAGGTGATCACCGCCATGGCGGCAGTGACAGTCCCCAGCAGCAAGCCTGCAGCCTCGCATCTGCTCGCAGAGTCGCGCAGACCTATTGACCATCTTGTTGACCATCTTGGCAAAGTGAAAGATGGATGACCTGGCATTACTGTTCCTTGCTCAAGTCACGGCGGGTAATGCCTTTTTCCTTGGCATAAGCATTGGCCTTGGCTTCAATCAGTGGGCGTAAAGTGTCACGGTCTGCCTGAATCCAGTCGGTTTTCAGTTGCCACTGTTTGCCGTCCCATTGCTGGATGCGCGCAGCCCCACCGCCCTCGTGATCCTTGGCCGTAATCTGGATCGGTTGCAGCAGCCCCGTAAAGCCAATCGCTTTCAGGCGGGCGTTATCGATCACCAGATGTTCAAACGCCCAACGGCCCTCTTCGCCATTGAGTGGACGGTTGCCAAACTTTTGGTAACCGGTACGCAAGGCTTCTACCGCCAACGCGGCATTGACCAGACCGATGTTGTAATACACCGAGCCAAAGAATTTCTTGTCTTTTAAATCGCTTTTGCCAGCATCCAGAATATGCTTTTTCAATCGCTGATGCACATCAAAGGTGGCACCACCTGGATAAGGCGCCAATGCCTGATAGCCTTTGGCGGCGGCGCCTGCCGGAATCACATCCGCTTCTGAGCCTGCCCATACATCGCCAATAATGTGGTCTACCGGGATCCCAAAACGGGCCGCGGTCTTGATGGCGACAGGCGTAGAGACGCCCCAGGTGCGCAGGAAGACCCAGTCCGGTTTGATTTCGCGTACACGACGCCACTGCGGAGATTGCTCATTGCCCGGATCAGCCACCGGAATCTGGATATTCTCGAAACCATATTTTTCTGCCAGCAATTTGATGGCGGCCTGGGTTTCGCGGCCATAGGCAGAATCGTGGTAGACGGTGACGATTTTCTTGCCTTTCAGCTTGTCGAAACCGCCTTCTTTCTGGGCGATGAAATTAATGCCGGTAGACGCCTGGCTGTAGTAATTAAACAGCAAAGGGAAGGCATATGGGAAAACCGTGCCGTCTGTGGACTCAGTGCGGCCGCCTGCCGGATCAATCAGTGGGATTTTGTCCGCGGCCGCTTTTTCAATCAGGGCATAAGACGCTGGCGTGCTATGCGTAAAGAAAAAAGCCAGTGGCGAACCATTCTTGCCTTTTTTCACCCGCTCATACACTTCCACCGTACGATCCGGGCTCCACTCGGTCTCAAATTCTTCGTAATTGATTTTGACGCCATTAATACCGCCTTCCACTTCATTGATATAGCGGAAATAATCCAGGGTGCCTGCCCACCACAAGGTGCCACTGGAGGCATAGGGGCCGACGCGGTAGGTTGGCAATGGCACATATTGCTCTGCGGCAAATGCCGTTGCCACGGCGCCTAAACCAAGGCTGGCACTCAGCGCCACAGCTAGTAAAGATTGCATAAAGAATGGGTGTTTCATGTTGACTAAACTCCTGGTGATGATGGTTGACTATGATTGTTGTTGAATAACTAAAAACGCAGTGGCCAGACCGACAGGCGACCACGCAAATGACTGATGAAGCGTGCAATGCCCTCAGGCTCTTTGATCAGGAACCAGACGATGAGCGACCCAAAGATGACTTTCTGCAGGTTCTGCAGTAATCCGGCATCGACCATCCCGGCAAAAAAGGTGTGCGCGATATAATCCAGCAGCAATGGCAGCAGGCTGATGAATGCTGCACCGATAAAATTGCCGCTGATACTGCCCAGCCCGCCAATAATGATGATGAACAGGATCTGGAACGAGCGTTGCAGGCCAAAGCTTTGTACGCCTGCCGAGCCAAGATAGGCAAACACCCACAGCGCCCCGGCAATGCCCAGGTAAAAAGAGCTGATGGCAAAGGCCAGAATCTTGCTGCGATGCACACGGATGCCAATCACGGCCGCGGCGGTATCCATATCACGAATCGCCATCCAGTTGCGGCCCGCCTGACTGCGGGTCAGGTTGACCGCAATCCAGGTCAGAAAAGCCACTAACAACAACACCAGGTAATACTTGCTGACAGGACTGGCGATGTCCCAACCAAGGACAGTCATGGGCGGAGATGAGAGTGTCGCCGATGAGCTGTAGTTGTAAAACCACGGGAATTTGACGAATACCCACTCCAGAAAAAACTGCGCCGCCAGGCTGGTCACCATCAGGTAAAAGCCTTTGATTTTGGCACTGGGTAAGCCAAAAAACAGGCCGACCAGTGCCGCCACCGCGCCCCCTAAAAAAATCGCCAGCAGGAACGACAGCTGGAAATGGATCAGGAAGGCATACGTGGCAAATGCGCCCACCGCCATAAAACCGCCTGACCCCAGCGATGTCTGCCCTGCATAGCCCGTGAGTAAATTCAAGCCCAAACCGGCCAGTGACAAAATCAGGAAAGGAATGAGGATGGCATTTAACCAGTAGTCACCGCTGACTAGCGGGATGCCCACAGCCGCGAGAATCAATACAAGCCAGGCATAGGGGAAACTGCCATGGGTTAACCAACGACCAACTTGTAGCCCTACACGGACTCGCCCATCATTGAGGGATACAGTGGTGGATATGCGTTGCGCGCTCACAGACATGCCTATACCCTCTCAATAGCACGTTCGCCGAAAATCCCGGCAGGTCGATAAAACAGGAAAGCCAGCGCCAGAAAGTACGCGAACCAGGGGGTGATACCGCCGCCAATCAAGGGGCCGATGTAGGCTTCACCCAGGCTTTCACCGGCGCCGACAATCAGGCCACCGACAATGGCACCGCCAATAGAGGTGAATCCGCCTATGATCAAGACTGGCAAGGCTTTGAGCACTACCAGCGACAGTGAAAACTGCACGCCCTGACGTGCGCCCCATAACATGCCCGCCACCAGGCCGGTCACCCCCGCCACTGCCCAGACGATCTGCCAAATGCGGTTGAGGTGAATGCCGATAGACAGGGCGGCACGCGTGTCGTCAGCCACCGCGCGCAAGGAAATGCCTATGCGCGTTTTGTTAAACAGCAAGGCGAGCACACCCACCAGCAAGCCCGCCGTGATGGCGGCGATTAAATCAAACTGGCTGATCATGAGTTCACCGATAAAGACAGGCACATCGTCAATGCCTAAATCCAGCGCGTGCACGTTGGCCCCCATCACCCCTTGCGCGACGCCTTCGATCACATACGAAACGCCTAGCGTCGCCATAAACAAGGTCATGGGGCTGCGATTGGTAAGCGGACGCAACACCAGCCGCTCAATCAGCATGGATAGCAGTATCAGCGCCACCAGCGTGATCAGCACCGCCAGCGCAAAGGGCACGCCATGCTCATGCAAGGTGACCAGCAACAAGGCCGAGAACAGCAAGATGGCGCCCTGGGCAAAATTAAATACGCCACTGGCCTTGTAAATCAGCACAAAGCCGATGGCCACCAGTGAATACATAGTGCCCGCCAATAATCCACCTATGAGTGTTTCCAGAAATAACATCGCCATGGCTCCTAATGCACGGTATCCAAATGTTCAGCCCCCAGGTAGGCGGCAATCACCTCCGGATTCGCCTGCACCTCGGCGGGCGACCCATCGCCAACCTTGCGGCCATAATCCAGCACCACCACATGGTCAGACAGATCCATGATGACGCCGATATCATGCTCAATGAGTACCACCGTGATGCCGAGATCGCGGTTAATACTGCGAATAAAATGGCTCATTTCCTGTTTCTCTTCCGCGTTCATCCCGGCCATCGGCTCATCCAGCAGTAACAGCTTGGGAGAGGAGACCAGCGCACGACCGAGCTCCACCCGTTTCTGCAAGCCATAGGCGAGGTTGCCGACCAGCGTCTGGCGGTATTGCTGCAATTCAAGAAATGCCAGCACCGCTTCACTGCGCTGCAGAAAATCAGCCGTTTCGCGTCGTGCTCTGGGCAATCCAAACGCCTGCTCCAGCACGCTGACACGTGAATGCCGTGACAAACCGGTCAGGACGTTGTCGATCACCGCTAACTTCCCGAACAGCGCATTGTTCTGAAAGGTGCGCCCGATGCCACGCCGTGCCGCTTCAAACGGTGTCAGGCTGCTAAAGTGCGCATGCTCATAATGCACTTCGCCACTGTCGGGCTGGTACACGCCATTGAGAATATTGAGCAAGGAGCTTTTACCGGCACCATTCGGGCCAATCAGGGCGCAAATCTCACCCCGGCTAACTGCAAATGAGAGCTGGTGAATCGCCTTAACGCCCTGAAAAGACAACGAAATATCTTTCACTTCAAGAATGTGGTCATGGTGGTCGGCACTGGTCATGCAGACTTCTCCCGCAGCACTGACTCTTGTGCCTGCTGCTTGATGCGCTCGATATCACGGTATTGCGCTGCAGGATGTGACTCTGGCAAATAAGGCCCGTCACCAAACAGTTTTTCCCGCAAGGTGCCTTCGCGGTATTCGGTCGCATACACGCCACGGCGCTGCAGTTCTGGCACCAGGTGCTCAACCACATCCTCAAAGGTTTCATGCGCAACGGCATAGGCCAGATTGAATCCATCCAGGTCAGTGGCTTCTACCCATTCCTGTAACTGGTCAGCCACTGTGGCGGCAGAACCGACAAACAAGGGTCCCAATCCACCCACACTGGCCCATTTCGCCAGTTCTTCTATGGTCCAGGTCTTGCCCCCTTCAGCCAGATGCTCCACCGCGGAAATGATGGCATTAGTCTCTACCTTGCGCACATTGTCACTAGGCGCATAACGGCCAAAATCAATCCCTGTCCAGCCAGAGGTCAACACCAGAGCACCATCATATGAACCATAGCTTTGATACTCTTGTAACTTGGCGTGTGCCTTGGCGTCGGTCTCATCGACAATGATGGTCACCAGCGCATATATCAGTATCTTGCTAGGGTCGCGACCCGCCGCCGCAGCGCGTGAACGGATGTCTTTCACATAGGCACGGGTTGTGTCCTGTGTCGGGGTAGAAATAAACACCAACTCCGCATGTTGGGCGGCAAAATCCTTACCGGCATTGGAGGCCCCCGCTTGGAACAACACCGGGGTACGCTGCGGGGAAGGTTCGCATAAGTGGTAGCCGGGCACCTCGAAATATTTGCCTTTGTGGCCGATCTCGTGAATTTTGCTGGGGTCGGCAAAGATGCCTTGTTGACGATCGCGTAATACTGCGCCCTCTTCCCAGCTACCTTCAAATAACTTATAAAGCACTTCCAGGTATTCTTCAGCCACTTCATAACGGTTGTCATGCCGCTTGAGACCACCTTGGCCGATGTTCTTCGCACCACTCTCCAGATAAGAGGTCACAATATTCCAGCCCACTCGGCCTTGGGTGTGGTGATCAGCCGTCGACAGGCGGCGGGCAAACGTATAGGGATGCTCGAATGAGGTGGAAGCCGTGATGCCTATGCCCAGGTGTTTCGTCGCCAGCGCAATCGGGTTGGCAAGCTGTAGCGGGTCATTCACCGGAATCTGCACGCCTTGCAAGAATGCATGGTCGTTGTTGCCTTGATAGACATCGTAGTAGCCAATCACATCGGCAATAAAAATCGCATCAAAAATGCCACGCTCCAGTATCTTGGCCAGATCAGTCCAGTATTCAAGGTCTTTATATTGCCAGGCACGATCACGTGGATGACGCCACAATCCTGGCGATTGATGTCCAACGCAATTCATTTCAAAGGCGTTGAAGCGGATGACTTTTGAGGGACGACTCATCTATGGTTCCTAAATGCTTTAGTTCACAAGTGTTGTTACCAGCGCCAATATCATTTTTAAAAATCGGCAATACTACATAAGCTATAGCAGCAAATATGCCACATTAATTTATATAAATATTTCAATGACTTACCAACAATCCCGGCTATTTGATCAATGTTGATTCCAGGGTCATTTGCTGATGCGTTGCTGCTTAACCAGCAATGGGATCGCTATACATGGGCACCTCACAGCACAAAGATATTGGCCGATGCGCTTCAACCGCATGACCAGAAAAATCACCTTGGTTTAAAAAGAGCAAACCTGCTTAGTGCTTTAATAGCCCTTTTGGTTGGTGACGTGACACATGGCGATTGATCAACGATAGAAACGGTTTGCTTTGACAGAACAACGCCAAACGGTTGTGATCAAAAACGGCTATTTAAAGTGTCTTTTCAGCGCTTGGAGCCGAGGCGTGAGAGCGACAATAGTGGATCACTCACAGCAACGATCATGATCTGGCTTTACTGTTTCGGAGACAGCGCTCATCAAGTAGAAGGCTGTTTATCAGAGGATCATCATGGGGCATGAGGTCAACTCACTGCGTTTGAACCAGGGCGGCGCTTGCAGAAAAATCTACGTGATACATCGATGCCGAACATTAATCACTCGATTAAATTGATCCCATGTTTTGCGACATTAAAGTTGGTAACCGTAAACTCAGTTTATTCAAGCACATAGAATTATCAACAAATTACATTAAAGATGGTAACCAAAAAAATCAAATTCCCAGCAAAGTTTTCTAGTCTGAAATGCCTTTAAAATATATGATTAGATTATCTTCGGTTGAATTCAATACGCTTGATAGCTTATGAAACACAATTTACCAACAAATAAATCTAATACGGAAATTTACACCCTAGCCCAAGAAGTATTTGGTTCGAGTGTTGAAGCTGATGCATGGTTAAATGAAGTACATGCACTACTTGGTGGTATAAGTCCAATTGATTACATGAAAACTGAAAACGGTAAATTAGAAGTTCAAAAAATCCTAACTGCGATTCTTTATGGCCACACTGCCTAGATGATTTCTAACAATCGACTTATGGGGGGGTATGTGATTGAGTCACTTTTGATCTCACTTGGTAAATCGCTCATTTCTCCATTGTTAAAGCTTATATCGTGGGCATATGGTAGATTCAAAAGACCAAATATTGAGCTAAAAAGAGCACCTTCAAATTTATTTGATCACATTAAGCCTGGCCGATCCGCAGAAAAAATGCGGGAGATATTAGGTGCTCCTCACAGAAAATATGCCGATCAATACCTGTACAAATTCAAAGATGTTTGTGTACAAGTATCCGTCCATAACGACGAATATATCCAGTCTGTTTCCATGGCATTGTCTAGAGTATCAAAACTAGGTAGATTTAAAATTTCGCCCTTAGATTTTACCTTGGGCAAAACAACCTTCTTAGAGGTTCTGAAAGAGAATTCTGTTATAGAATCAGACTCATCAAGCAAGTTTTATCACTATTGGACAAAGGCTTACTACGGTTTTCCAGGAGCATACCTCTACTATACTTTTGGAATCCTTGTGGCTCCAGGAGTCGCTTCTCCATCTGATGAATTTTGGTCCCCAAACCTGCATAATAGATCTGAAATTCCAAAAGATAAAAAAATAAACTGGGTTAGTATTTCCCACTCTGATGATCTACCGTCATTTGACTATCTTGGTTTCATGTAAAGATGTGAAAATCAACGTGTAGCTAACCTCGACTTTCCTAGAGATTTTTAAATTTAAAAACTAGTTTCAAGAATTATCAATTGGAAAATCAAGAGTCTTTCCAAAGGTGCGCTTCTATCTAACCAGTGACTCAATATGAGCCTGTCAATTTTGAATTGTGGAGAGTAATATGCTCTTGTAGAAAATACAATTATGACTAATCACAAAATATAAGAGTTAGTGATGACAGAGTGAATCGCAACTAATTAACTAGACATCTGTAAACAGTATTTGAAACAAAATAATCGCCCAGTAAAGCGGGGGATGTCCATTTATCAGTCACAAATATTTAAAGTTTAATCTTTAAAAATCCTTGCGAGATATATTCCCAGCAACTTAAAAGTAATTTAGTATTAATTGATATTCATACTAAATAATAAAATATATGAGAGTCCGTGCCATATACACTGAAAAGGGGCCATTTCCTGATTCCTTTGTACTTCAGGAAAAACTAGACAATCAGTCAAATTGGATCACAGTACTAATTGGACAAAATGGAAGCCGTAAGAGTTTGTTGTTACGGCTGATTTGCGACGCAGCCTTAAAAAGAAAGTCTTATTACTCCCATGGCCACACAACACTGAAAATCGGCTTAGAAAGCTCTAATGGATCGCCAAGAAAAGTCATTGCTTTATCTGGGACTCCATTAGATAGATTTCCCAGGGGAGGTGCTGATGAGCTTACAAACTATAAAAGTATATACGATGAGCTACCGTATTTTTACTTTGGACAAAGAGCTTCAAATGGTATGGTCGGAACAAATCAGAGCCTAAGAAATTTAGGCAGGGTGTATTTGAAATATTCCAGTCAACTTATTCATAAATCTAAGCCACTCAACGCGATATTTGCTCATTTAGGGCTGTCTTCTACATTAGGCTTTAAATTCAGGCGGAATAGGAAAATCGAAATAATCAAAGATGGTAAAAGAGTATTTTCGATAGATGCCTTCCGGAAGAGATTAGAAGAGATTACTAAAACACTAACTAACTTGGAGAGGCCCACTTCTCAGTCACAGGCAGAAATTTCAACGCTCTTAGATTTTTTAAATACTGACTCTGAATTTCGAAAAGAATTTATTGAGACTCTAAAGTCACTGGATGCGAATACAGTTGAACTAACGCTATCCGCAGATAATTTTCAACTTTATCCAGGTAAATACAAATTTGAAACTTCAATTTGGAGATACGCCTTATGGACTGGAATTGTAGAAATTGATGGTTTGACATTTTATAAACGACCTAATACGAATCAAAATAATAGCCAAGTGGTTGGTGAGATTTACACTGAAAGTGATTTAAGTTCAGGTCAATGGAATTGGTTATCAAGCCTTGTTGGACTGACATTAGAGCTTGAGGATAACTCTCTTGTACTAATAGATGAACCAGAAAATAGTCTGCATCCTAATTGGCAGAGAGACTATATTTCAATGTTAGTCACGGCTCTTGAATCTCAAAACAAATGCCATGCAATAATCGCGACCCACTCCGCATTTATAGCATCTGGAATATCTGACTCTATAGGTAACATCATCTCATTGACCGCAGACCCTTTAGAGCTTTCAAAAACTGGAAACGTAGTCAATCCAAAGCCTATTGAAATTGGATATGGATGGAACTCAAATGATGTGTATCAGGATATTTTTGGAATGGACTCTACTAGAGCTCCAGATTTAATCCAAAAAGCCAATTATGCATTAGGTCTAATTCGAGAGGGAATAAGTAGCAACTCAAAGGAGTTAATGCCATTAGCTGTGGAGTTATTTAACGAAGCTCAAAATTTACCTGTCCATGACTCAATGAGAAATGTATTAGAGTCGATTCTCACAGCGGTTAAAGATGTAAATAAAAATGATAATAAATGATAAGGTTGCACTTTGTGAACAAGTGGATATCTCAACCATAGATCCTGGTTTGTTAATGTCGGTCAGATCATCACAGGGGCAGGATTGGACTACTTTGATACCGAGCATCATAGCTTATCGCAAGCAGCTATTAGACTTACAAAATTGGCGATGTGCGTATTGCCAGATTCCAATCATGTCTGATGAAAATGGAATTCGCGAGCTTGATCATATACTGCCCAAAAATCCATCCAAGACTCGTACCCAAAATAAACGCGTCAGTTCAGCTTATAAAGACCGAAGGCATACTAATGGATACAGTGCATTTACATATGAACCTCTGAACTTAGTCATAACATGTAAGCAATGTAATACTTACAAGGGACTTTTTGACCCCTTAAGAAATAGACACTTACCTATCCAAAGCTATCCTATATCTGCTGATGCTTTTGACTCAATCCACCCTCACTTTCATAGATATTCCCAACATATAAATATTTTCCAAGGATGGATATACGAAGGAGTTACCAGTCAAGGAAAATTCTTAATCGGTTGTTGCAAATTGGATGAGGCTGAAGTCTTAGCAAGAAGAAAACTGGCTACAGCATATACTGCGCAATCCATAAATTTGATAGATTGTTTGTGGAAGTTTGTTGGAGCCCGACACGCACTAACCATACCTGAATGTGCTGCCTCAATTAGCGACACTTTCAAAATTCCTTATAATGAAGCCTTTCACCTTGTGTCAGTTTGGTTTCTCGAGGAAACCATGACAGAGGGATTTACGCGCGCCCTAGATGCTGCCAAGCCATATATTAACAATCAAAAACGGCATTGAATGTATTAATTTTTCACCAAATCTGAAGCGGCGCGTGTGAGCACGTAAATGCTACCACCCTTTCCATTGTACTCATGTAGCAAAAGACCAAGCTTAATCAATTGATTGAAATCATCGGCCGCAAATTGTGGTTCTGATAAGTCTAATTTTCCACTCGCATCAGTAAATTGGAAAATTGAAAATCCGTGTAATTTCATTTCCAACGCCCTGGTAGCTCTGGCATCCCGGAACTGCTCCAAAATACTTACAGCCTGCTTAGATAAAGAAGCAGTTGGATTTATTGCCTTAGCAAGAGAATCAAAACCTTGGATAGTACTAGCATAGGATGTAATTGCTCGTTCGATTTTTTCCAACTTTTCAGAGATCATTTTATGATCTTCTTTTAACAAAGATCTTAGTTCATTAGTAGCACCAATATTTTGGTCAATAAGAGTTTTAACTTGGTGGTGGTTTTTCTTAATTAGCCACGCCATGAAGTCATTAAATTCCACTTGGTCACGGGACTCTTTCTCCGAGAAGTATTGGCCAATTAATGAAACTAATGTTGCAAATGATTCAGCTAACATAACTATATCCCGGTTTTCTTTTGTAAATTGATATTCATATCTCCGCAATTGCATCTTAATGACTCAGGATTACCAAATGCTGGAGTAGCATAAAACAATGAATTACAGCTTTGGCATTTGAACTTGTCTACAAGAGCTTTATAAGCTTGTACAACTGGCTCAAAATCTTGCTTTTGCAGATTTGCCCATTCATTGTAATGAACCGCAGCATTCAACTGCCATTGATCTATTTGTGTTTCTTTTTGAGTAGCATCAAACGCCTTTTCAAATGCCTCAATTTTGGCCAAATTTTCTTTTTGTCCCCAAGAGGATGCAGCATCTTTCCCTTTCTTGACTAAGTTTTTCAACATTGAAATCGCATTAGGTAGAAGTTCGCCTAAACTGAAATGCGCATCACTCTTAAACTCAACCTTTGCTCGAATATTGTGACAAACCTCCTTTGAGAAATATTCGAGGAAATTTCTTAGGGTTGCAGCAGCAGAGCTAATATTGTTCTGTGTAATTGCATTATCGATTTCTTCCCAAACGTCTTTACTATCCCATTGCGTTGGCCCTAAATCTACAGTCCAGTTTCTAAAGTGAACAAAGCCTTTATTATCGATAAGACCATTGGTTCTCATATGCTTTAACCAAATCTCATCATGCGTAGTGATAATGAACTGAGTAGCAGAGAAATTGTTCCGGATCATTTTACTTACTTCACGCCTGTGCCCTGAGTCAACAGACATAAGTACATCATCTAACACAGCAAAATTGAATGAATCACCTGAAAGATGACTCATCAAAGCCAGATATAAACATAGCCCCATGCCGTCTTGATGGCCTTCACTGTGATATGCACCTGGTGGGAAATATCCGCGACCATAGAAATCAACATCAAATCCAAGCTTGCCAAGTGATGGTTTTAATTTGGCTTGGAAATTAGTTTCATCATCCTGATTAATTTCTCGGTATAACTTGCTAAATGTTTCTTGAACGTTGTTATAAATATTTTCGAGAGCTTGTGTAGTCACATTGCCGTATGTTTCTAAAACAAATGCAGATGTGTTGGCTTTATTTTGAGCGCTTTTAACTTTCAACCTTGCACTTCGTAAGTTTTCTAACTTTTCAGTCGCAATAACCAGATAATCTCTGGCTGCATCTTGTTGGCTTGGCTCTGGTAATTGATTTACAGCCTGTTGTATCAAACTGATATTGGTCAAGACATCATCAGGAATTGAGCTTATCTTATCCACCGCATCTAATGTCTTACTTATAGGAAGAATTTCAGAAAGATGTGGCTTTATTGAATTTAAATCGAAAACATACGAATTGAGGGTCGAACACTCTATTGTTGGTTGTAATAACCCTCCAAGGTTTGCTATGGATGAAATTTGATTACTTATATCAGTTACTTTATTCAAAACAGGAGATAGTTTTTTTCCAACCGCTACTTTTTGAGCATTAATGGCTTTAAATTGGGCTAGTTTATCTTGGATTTTTTGTGCAAATTCTTCAGGCGACCAAGGCGTATCGCAAACTGGACATAGTGAGTTGTCGTATGCAGCCAGGGCATCCTCCAAGAGTTTTTCTTTTGAAGCGTATTGAAGAAATGTTTCATTCCCTGCGAGTGTGTTTAAACCTTCTCGAATCAGCTTATTTTGTTCTTGAAATTCAGGATCTGATATAAAACTAATGTTTTTCTGCAACCTCTCTAACTGAGCCATTGCCTGTGCTTTTACAATTTTACTTGCCTGAGTTGTAGTTACCGTCCCAATCCCATCTTTTAGGGAAGTCGTGGCATCAAAAGCCACAATCGGTGGGAGGCCAAGTATTGTGCGTCTTTGATTCGCCGCCTCAAGGAGTGCTGCAGAATTTAAGACGGGTATTTGCATTGCCAGTCTTAGAGCTGCAGTTGCGTCTTCGGAGCTTCGTTCATAGTTAGTTAAATCTCGTTTGCAACTATTCGCAATTTTCTGCAGTAAAGTTCGAACAGATTCTATTTCATCCAATCTGAGTAAGCTCTGTACTTCTTTTGCACGCTGCCCTGGTTCAGCTAAGATATATTTAATGAGCTCACGTCTAGATAAAACAAATTCTGGGTGAGTTGATATTTTCCCTAACAAAGCCAATACATCAGGATCGTTTGGTGAGATTGTTGGGTCCTTCGGATTCTTGACAGTGCGCTTTATAACAACTATTTTTCCAGTAGCTTGAATTGTGATCTTCAAACTGACGAATGCAACTTCAGGATTGTTTCTTCGATCAACATGAGGGCCATGTTCCTTTACTGAAAGGCCTCTAGTACCTGAACCCGACAATCTGGAAATGTTACCGGTTAGTGCAAACTCTAATGCATCCACGATACCGCTTTTACCAGTGCCATTAGGACCACAAATAGCAAAATTCTTACCTCGCAACTCCATTGTCAGGTCTCGAATTCCTCTGAACTCCTTAATTTGTATTTCCAAAGCCCGGATCATAATGGCTCTTCTCCAAACATGGCTTTTCTAATTTCCACCTCAGACAATTTAGATTGCAGAATCACATTCTGAAGCTCAGATGCAATTGACTCATAACCCTCATTTCTTTTTAGATCATCTAGAAATTCCTGAATAATCTGTTGGCTAATACTGCTATGTTGTAAATTAGTATCCTCATCTGCCATATTTTCATCTCTGCTCTATTATGCGGTTCAAGATTTGCCTTATTTGCTTGCACAAATATACTCGCCAAACTAATCTTAAGGTTAAATTTTGTAGGAATATCTTACCGAATGTTCAAACTAACATCAGCATATAAGATTTTCTATAAAACTTTATTAGGTAAAAAATGATTGCTCGAGCTGACATAAGTGACTCATTGACTCACTTAACGAAATCAACCAGTATTTTCGTTTCAATGCTATTAATAGCTTTATATTAATTGGGCGATTAATCAAATCAAATGAATCTCACGCCTATGAAGTCATCAACTTTGAATACTTTACTCGTATCTAAAGCAATTTATTATGAAACCAGAGACTTAATAAATTCCGGGAATAAGCACAAATGTACAGCTGGTATTATCCTGCTCCAAGACTTTGTTGAGCTTGTTATTCTGGCTGCTCTAGATGAGTTAAACGTTGACGAGCAAAGAAACCTAGAGTCTAAATCTTTTGACGAGTTGATAGGCGAGCTAAAAAAGCAAGGTGTACCTACAATCAAATTGGGAACAATTAAAGCGCTGAATAAACAGCGAGTGATTGCAAAGCACTATGGCCAATTAAGCGAACCTGAATCTGTCGTAAATTATTTCAATACCGCCGATTTATTTGTAGACACTATCCTGAAGCATGTATTTGGTAAAAGTCTTCCTGAAATCTTCATGACCGACCTATTAAAAGAAGGTCACATCAAAAAAACTGTAGTGAACGCAATTGAGTTATCGAAGAAAGAGCTATTCATCGATGCTTTGATCGAGCTCCGTAAGACCTTCTATCTTGCATATGAGCAAGACTATTCAATCTACCATTGGAAAAATGTAAATGATGAAATTATGAGTCCAGCAGCGAGATGGGGGTTATATCTGTTAACTGGTAGTAAAGCTCCGTATCAAAAGCGAAATACAAAATGGATTAATGAAAATGTTTTTAAGCCAACCGATTACGTGCAAATTGATTATGAACAATTAAAATTTGATTGTATTGAATTAGGATTAAGCACAGTTCACGTGGAGAATTTTAGAAGATTGACCCCAGAAGTCGTACAAACAGATCATGATCATTGGCACAGTCGCTATGAAAGCAATTATGTGGCTAATGAAGCTAATATAGAAAACTTTAACTATTGCCTGGATTTACTTCTTGAGTTCCTTCTTAAAAAACAAGAGTTTGATTCCAAGCGAAAATGGCCTAAGCGAGAAAAATCCATTCCTGCGCCGCCCATTTATGTTGGTAAACAAGTTTATGTAAAACCTAGCCAGACTGCTGAAGCTATAGAAGTAGTCAAATCTGATTTTTATTATGAAGTGCTTGAAATTGTTACGGGTTTCGATTCTGAGGAAAGATTTTTGTATATACATCTCTATCAAGAACCTAAAAATGGAGTGCCTGCAAAATCTTTTCGAGGATATCTATTAATTGAAGACACCGTTTAGACGATTGATTGAACTGCTCTTCAAAGCCAATCGGAGATAATAAGTTATTGCCAAACTAGACCAATTCGAGAAAGAGTATTAAAATAACTTTAACAACTAACCCATGGTGTATTGTGGCTTGACCACTCTGGCTTTGGGGGAAAAGGCCAGCGAAAGCTGGTTTTTTCATTTCTAGCCCATTCAGTAGTCCTTAGCAATACCGACGTCCCCCCGACTTGAGTAGCATTTGATATTAGAGTCCAATCCCAACTATGAAGGAGATTGGACATGAAAAAGCGTTTTACAGAAGAACAGATTATTGGATTTTTGCGGGAAGTCGATAGTGGCTTGTCTGTTAAAGACCTCTGTCGCCGCCATGGCTTTTCCGAAGCAAGTTATTATCTTTGGCGCAGCAAGTTTAGTGGCATGGATGTGGCGGATGCGAAGCGGTTAAAAACCCTTGAAAGCGAAAACGCCAGGCTGAAGAAGCTGTTGGCAGAAGCGATGCTTGAAAACGAAGCTGTTCGTGAGGTGCTTCGAAAAAAGTGGTAAAGGCATCGGCACGAAGAGAGGTTGTGCGTGCACTGATAGGTCATAAGTTAAGTGAGCGGCACGCGCTTCGTATCGTCGGCATGAGTGCCAGTGCCTATCGTTATCAACCGGTTCCGGATAACAATCATGCTCTAAGAGAACAAATTATTGCTTTAGCGCACCGGCATCGTCGATATGGTGCAGGGATGATTTACTTAAAGCTGCGACAAGCGGGACTGAAGGTTAATCATAAGCGTGTCGACAGAATTTACGCTGAAGCAGGCCTTCACCAAAGGCGATACGCACAGACAATGGTAAGGAGTTTTGTGGGCGAATCATGCTGAACTGGGCTCATGCTCGTGGTGTGAAGCTATTCCTGATTCAGCCTGGCAAGCCTAACCAGAATGCCTATATTGAATCCTTTAATGGCAGACTGAGGGATGAGTGTTTAAATGAGCACTGGTTCACCAGTCTGGCACAAGCGACTGTGATCATTGAAACGTGGCGGCGGGAGTACAACGAAGAAAGACCCAAAAAAGGTTTAGGGGGACTGACGCCCTCTGCATATGCGAAAAAACTAACAGAAAAATCGGTTATATTAACCAAGGACTCTAATTCACAGTGCTACTGAAAATTGGGGGGACGTCGCCTATGCAGGTACATCTGCAGATAATGGCAAAAAACTGCTTGATGTATTAGCACCAAATGCAACTTGGACAGAATCTGCTGGATTCCGCCATGGAGGAACCTATGTTGACTGCTGTTGCAGTTTATAGGTATCTACATGTATTACATGCTGCAATTTATGACGTCGTTTCGTTGCAATATCTGATGGATATTCAGTGAGTAAGCCACTGATTGATAGTGCTGATTAGTAGCATCTTTTGCATGCAAGCACATAAATTTAGCCAAACAGGTTTCTGAAGCCAATTTCACTCTTGATGGAGACTTGAGATCTCTAGTTGCGTAAATTATATAAATCTCTAGTGATTATTTGAATTTCAACAAGACTACCATCACACTGGATAAGTAATAGACCAATATCCAATAGCAATCTACCCCACCAGTTTATGAAAAAATGTTTTTCAACCAGTTTTTAATGCTCTCAAATAAACTAGGGGGTTGCGGCGTCTCAATTTGTGTTCGAGGTTGCAGAGTTAGCTTGATACGTTCAAGATTAACTTGGTCGATTTCATTTTCCTTATCAATAGCATCTCTTCGCCTTACAGATTTAATTTCTGCTTCACTGAATTCCCTAGACCAATCAATGGTATTGTTGGTAATCCAATAATGAGATTTACATGGAAAATCCCAATTTCCAATGGATGGTCTAAGGCTTACCGAGTTACCCTTGACCTTCAAGCTCCAACTTGCAGGTGATAAGGGTGTGACCACCTTGTTGCCGCAGCCGCAAGCGCATAAATGGGCTGCGATGGAATATTTCTCACTGACATAAAGTTTGCCCGCTTTTAGTTCTTTGGGAATAAATTCGACATACTCAGGTGTGATAGTTTCAATTTTCATATGAAAATCAATCCTTCTTATTTCTGTTTAATGACATGAAATTAACTGTAAACAGAGCATTCGTAAAATCGAAGTCATCTCTATAAAACTTAGAGAACTGTTTCCACTTCATCACTGCTAATTGCGCATTTAATGCGTTCATATCGGCAATCTGTATATTGAGTTTATATACTGCATCCTCTTCATTGCCATCACTCAATGGCACATTCTGCTCAAAAAATGCTTCTGAACCTGGTTGGTAGAGAGTGGCTCTGCATGCGCCCGCCAGTTGTTGTATGTTTTTATCAATATAAAGATTCATACCAACGTCGATAAACGGAATACTTTGGGCTTTGAGATGCTCATAAATCAGTTTGCGCGTCGTTCCATTATCAACGCTTAAGAAAACAAAATTGAAATCTGTTAACTCATGAAGGTTAGTGGCATCGAGATGATGAGGATGCTCAAATATTCCTGTATGCATCGCCTGATACTTGGTTTTGAAGTATCGAGTTTTAGGCTGATTTAACGAAATCTCCTCGAATGTAGCAGCCCCTGGGGCTCGAAAAGCATTATGCTGCTCAAAAACATCACCATCAAAGAGATGAATTTCTTTCACAGGAGTTTTGGCCAGTTGATCGAGAATGTATGACCCGGTACCGCCAACACCTACGACTGCAATTCTTTGATGCTCTAAACGTGCAGTGATAGCTTTAATCTCGGCCCTTACAGATGCAGTGTCAGAGTACGCAAATGGCCCTGTTGATTCCGGCATTATTTCAGCATCATTCCCTAGATCTTTCGCGTCTACAGAACTATCAATTACCTTTGCTTGCGCTTGTATCAAGTATAGGTAATGCGTGAGTTTACAGTAGTAGTTTGGATAGCTATCGACTCCAACTGGTTTATTAGAGAATCGATGTTTTATAGTACATCCTGGATATATTTCCCGTACCCCATCCTCATTTCTGAAGGGTTCGATTGGAACTCCATTCGATAAGCAGGGATACTCCTCCGTCCACCATACTTGATGGTTTTCAGGTGGCTGGATAATGCCGGCGTTTGAGATGTAAGGACAAATCAACGTTCCTCTTGAAACAATTTTTGAGGAAGTAACGAAAGGAACGTTGAGGATCTTAATATGACCCTGTTCTACGACTACCTTAAATCCATCATCAATTAATTGCGTTAATCCAAGATCAGGACCTATAGGTTGCGATAACTTCAAATTTCATTCCATTCTGAACCGGTACTGATTGACCAAGTGCTAGAGGAGCTGTTGCACCATCAACAGTTGCATAAGATACATTATACAAAGTGTCAGGTTGACTACCTGGAAAAGCTATCTGTATAAGCTGTGCATACGTAATATCGGTATCAGTCCAAAACTCTTCTGTGCCATTGACGATGATTGATATTTTACTCATTCTTATTACTCCATTTCTTTGAAAATAATTAATAATATCTGATATCCTCTGCAAAGAAAATGAATGCTGGTTAAATAAAAAAGGACCCATTAAACCTACAAGGGGAGTTTATAGATGGTATCACCTAAAATGTACCAAACTATCATTTTAAGTGGCGGCGGGGCTAAGGGGCCGTATGGACTTGGAGTGTTGTTGGCTTTAGAAAAGTATCACACCAAATTCGAAAAAAATGTTCAGAAGATCTACTGTGGCTCATCGGTTGGAGCTTTGAATGCGACCATAGCTGCTCAAGGTGATTTAGGTGTTCTCAATAGCCTTTACAACACGATCAAAACTGAAGATATTTTAGGAACGAAAACATCAAAAGTCAAAGCTCATAAATTGGTATGGGCTCACTGGAGAAATAAGCCGTTTCATTATTTCGATAATACTGCTTTGAGAGAAACAATAAATAAATATGTAAAATTTGAGAAGCTTGCCAATTCTCATTTGTTAATTACTGCAACCAACTATATTACCGGGGAATTAGAAACTTTCTACATATCTAGTTTGATGGAGGAATACGTTCAACAAGATCCAGAGCATGACCCTGAGAGGCAACGTTTGACTCACTACCACAGAATAGAAAGTCAAGAAGATCTAGTGAATGCTCTTTTAGCTACAACAGCTATTCCGTTTTATTTCCCCCCGGTAACAATTGGCGATTCCAAATATATCGATGGCGGAATTGGCAACAATACTCCATTCAAACAAGCCGCATATTTTCAAAGATTTCTTGGGCGTGATGAATCGGTTAAGTTTGAACATGTAATAGCAGTAATAAATGATCCAACACGCTTTAGAATTGATAATAATGAACAGTGTGATATGTTCGGAGTAATTCGTCGTACGTTAGATATATTTAACAACGAATTAATGAGTGAGTCTCATTCCTCATGGGAAAGAATCAATGCTGATCTTAAAGTTGAAGAAGAACGTGATGATTTGGTAAACAGTCAAATTTCAACTTTTGTGGACATCGAAGTGGAAGTGCGTGGTGAGCTCGGAAAGAAAATAAGTACTGCAACCAGCACTCTGAAAAAAAAGCTTCCTCAAAGAAGATTTCCTTTACTGGTGATTCGACCTAACGAAGTCATCCATGAAGATATTCTAGATTTTGATCCAGTAAAATCTCAAAGAATAAAGCGTAATGGATTTGCCTCTTGTTTATCGGCGTTTCTTCAAAATGGCTGGATTAGAAGAGAGCATGAAAAAGATTGGAATAACGGAATTATTTAGTGTATTGAATGCATATTAAACTCATTTTAAGGAAAACTGGGATGTTCAAATATTTGCTTTGCCTATCATTTTTAGCTTTCGGATCAGCTCATGCTGTAGTAATCGACACAACCACAGGTGGATATTCATCCGTATCACCTTTTGGTGAGCCAACTACAGCAACTTATGGCCAAACAATTACAACTGATTCATCTGGTGGATATTTAGACAGCTTTTCCTTTTTCATGACGGGCTTAAATGAAGATTTCAAAGCTTATGTTTACAAATGGGATGGTTTTAAAGCCGCAGGAAATGCATTGTATGAGAGTGGCACAACATCCATTGGAAACCCTGGCAATACATTTCGGGAAGTAACTTTTAATCCGAATATTTTGCTATCAGGATCTTCTCAATATGTACTGTTTTTCTCAACTTCTGGCTTCCATGACGGTCAAGAAAACATAAATCGCTGGGGTTATGTGAATGATGAAAATGCATACATAGGAGGAAGCTTTGTATATGACAGAAGCGGAAATTATTTTTCACAATTGACTTCTAATACATGGGATAGCCATGGCAACGATGGCTGGGGAGATTTAGCCTTTAAAGTACAAATTATTGCTGTACCAGAACCTTCTTTGATATCGACCTTATTCTTTGGGATGGCAGTTCTTCTCATATCAGTTAGAAGAAAACACAAGTGACGATGTCAAACCCGGTAATTATAAATATCGCATCAAATATTAACGAACTCCACTATGGGAAGTGATTGAGCGTCAGTAATGGATGACACCCCCTCCTTTAAGCCGTAACAGGCTTCTCCTATCGTTGTGGCAAAATCATCTTCGGGATATGTTGAGGTTCAGAAAATACTAAGTACCATAAAGTATGGTGGAACGGTCTAAGCTCAAGCAGATCAAGAAATCAGGCTGAGATTCTGCCGAGGCATGTTTGTAAACCAATGAAAGAAACCAGTAAAAAATGACAAAAAAAATCTCTGATCTTCGTTTAAATATGAGCCCCGAATCGCAGTTATGCTCTCAAGCGATGACAGAAAAAATGTTGAGAGAAATACCATCGCATCAATTGAAGCAAGCACGTTACCTCTCTCAGCAGATGCTTGCTCAAGTATTGGATGTTCAACAATCATCAATTGCAAAATTAGAAAAACGCGCAGATATGTATTTATCCACTTTGCGGACTCATATTGAGGCGATGGGCGGCGAACTAGAAATTATTGCTCACTTTCCTTATGGCAGAGTGAGAGTAAGTCACTTTTCAAACTTGGAAATTGAACTAGAGCCTGGCAAGAGCAGGCATACTTGAATGCATGCGTCTTCGGTATCAATGACCGCTTTATCAACATGCATCAACCACGACAGTATCACCAATAGTGGAGGTATTTATTATGATCTATATATATTACTCTTCTAATGGCTGCTCTATGAACTCAATCTAGATACCCATAAACTGCAACCAATATAATGTGCTTTTTTGATTAAGATACAGCTAGCCACTGATTCACTTCATCTAAATCATCCTCACTTAGTAAACCGCTGCTGTACTTGAGCTTGAGCAAGCCTAGCAAGTAGGTGTAGTGCGTTTGCAGCAGTTCTCGTTTGGCGTTAAACACCTGCTGCTGCGCATTAAGTACATCCACATTAGTTCTAATACCTAATTTAAAGCTCTTAGTCGTCGAGGCCAGTTGGCTTTGGGTGGAGCGTAATGTTTGCTCGTTTGCATGTGCCTGGGCAATGCTGCTAGTGATTTCCAGATAAGCTTGTTTGGTATCGAGCTCTACCTTACGGCGGGCAGCTTCTATTTCTTCTTGAGCCTTCTGTTGTTTAACGATCGCTTCCCTGACCTTAGAGCTCACAGCACCGCCTTGATAGAGCGGAATTTGCAACTGCAAACCCACAGTGGTGTTATTTAAATCACTGCCAAAACCATTGATGCCGCCATTGGCATCTGTTCTGGTGTAGTTGGCCACAGCATCCAAGGTTGGCAAATGCCCAGCAGAATTAAGCTCCACGGCTTTATTTGCCAAGTCATAACTGATTTTTTTGAGTTGCACTGTAAGGTTGCTTTGAAGTGCCAAGTCCAACCACTTGCCCAAGGCCAACTGTGGCGTCGCGCTTGGCGTGCCTTTCATAGCTTCAGGCTGCTGCAGTGGAATATTTGGCTGTATTCCGTAAAGGCTGGCAGGATAGCGCCCTGTTAATAGTTTCAGTGCTTGTTTCTTATTTTCAATCTCGATGCTGACTGCAATTTCCTGAGACTGCACCACATCTAATTTAGCTTGAGCTTCATCTACATCGGTAATGGTAGACACACCATTTTTAAAGTTGGCTTTGGCTTGAGCAAGTTGAATGGCTATCGCATCTTTTTGTGCATGGTTGAGCACTAATTTATCTTGCGCTAACAGCACATCAAAATAAGCCTGTGCCGCTTTCATCAGTACATCCTGTCGATCCTGTTGTAGCTGCAAGTCGGCTTCATTGACCTCTAATTGTGAGGCCTGGTACTGAACGTAATTTTGCTTGCGGTACAAAGGCTGATTGATATTGATACCATAACTTAAGGTGTTAAAGCGCTCGGAGCGGTTATTGTTATTAAAGACGGTTTGCCCGGTATATTGAATACTGGTGTCTGAACGGTTGAGATTACCATTCAGGTTAACAGTGGGTAGCAATAATGCTTTGCCTTGCACCAGTTTCTCCTGGGCACCGATATTGGCGTAACGGGCCGCTGCCCATGTGGCGTCATTGGCTAAAGCAAGGGTATATATCTCCTTGAGGTTTAGTGCTGACTGAGGCGGTAGAGATGACGGTTGCTCTGTCGCCAATTGTGCATAGGACTCGGCATGCAACATACACGGTGCAGCACATAAAACCAATCCAACAGTGAGAGCATGTTTAAGCATTTTTAGGTCTTTTTTATTTGTGGGCTATCAATCGATGAAAGAAATTATCGCTCTCTTGCCGCCTCATGAAAGGCTCTTCTCACTGGGGATAGTAAATACTCCATCACCGTCTGATCAGCCAGTTTGATCTCAGCAGACACCTGCATGCCTGGATTTAACTCAAGCACTTTGTCGTCCACCTTCAGCTCTTGCATAGAAAATTTGATCAAGGTTTTATAGCTGGCTGGTAATAGCGTTTTTGTCTCTTCGGAAGCATTGTTTCGCTGTTGATTCTGCTCAGTGGCATCAGCACCGACTTGCTGCACAACGCCGTCGATCATGCCGTATTTTTGAAATGGATAAGCGGTGAGTTTAAGTTTAACCGACTGCCCCTCATGCACAAAGCCAGCATCTTCGTTCTTGATCCAGACCTCTGCATTGAGTGTTTCATGCACAGGGACAAGCGTCATGAGCACTGTGCCGGGAGAAACGACACTCCCAGGTGTATGAGTGGCTAGGTCTTTGATAATACCAGCCTGAGGCGCCTTAAGTTGTAGCAAGCCATTTTTATGTGATTGTTTTGCCCAGTCTTGTTTGAGCTTTTGTTCCTCGGTAAACGTGGCGACTTTTTCAGCTTCGAGCTTTTGTCGGTAATCTGAGCGAATCTGTGCGAGTCGTTGATCCGCTTGCGCGATGGTGGCTCGAATGGATTGGGCGTTATGTTTCTGCGCTTCCAGATCTTGTTCGGTTTCTATGCGAAAACGCTTTTTCTCATCAACCATGAGTTGACCGGCAAAGCCATCTTTACCTAACTCTTCATACGAAGCTTCTTGTGCTTTATATGATGGGAGGGTCTGCTCTAGCTTGCGCTGGATTTCTTGTGAAGCAGCTAAATCACTTTGAGCTTTACGCTTGCTACCAAGCTCGGCTGATATGTCATCTTGATAAGCACGGATATTGGCCAAATAGGCAGCGTTCACTTTATCAAACAGAGCGGCATCGTCACCTTGCTTGCGGCGAAATTGCATGCCGTTCAACTCAGCCTCAATACGACGTAAAGTAAGGTCATGATATTGCAGTGCATCGCGGATAGTGGTGCTGTCTGCTTCGGCAGTGTGGCTATCCATCTCCACCAGCACTTGGCCGGCTTTGACGGACTCACCTTCTGCTACATGGATATCTTTGACGATACCGCCTTCAGAAGGCTGTACGATTTTAAGATAAGTGGCTGGGATCAACTTACCTTCGGCAACTGCCACTACGTCCAGTTTGCCAAACATCGCCCAGACAAGCATGACCGCAATAAGTACAAAGATTAATCCCAACACCATACGCGGCATCGGTGATGGGTGGGCTTGCTGAATATGCAGAATTTGTGGGGCGAACTTCAGTGTTTCCGGATGAAATTTGGCTGGTTGTTGCTGATTATTTTCCATAAATCACACTCAAAAAACTACGCCACCATAAATCGGTGGCGTAGCAGGTACATCAATTATTACGAGAGTTTAATAGTTTCAGCAGCCCAGCTTGAAGATGCATTCAATGTCTGTGCAGATTGCCCCACACTTGCATTATTCATCACAGCCTGTGCCGCCAATAATCCAACACCCGTCAGAGAGCCGGTGTTGCCATACTGGTAAGCAATGTCACCGCCAATCGCAGCAGTATTACTGCCAGCTGACAAATGCGCTGTCAATCGTGCATCGGTGAGTTGCCAGTTAGCCGTTGCACCGGCAGCATCAAATGCCGATACTAGGTTAGCAAAGTTGAAAGTCTCAACCTTGTTGTTACGAAGAGTATCTGCTCCACCTAAACTAAATCCTTGCATAGCATCGGCAATCACTTGCAGATTCAAGACAGACTTATTGTTGGCTGCTGTGTCATACCAGCCTTTGAGTGTGATTTGATCGGAAGCCCCCATCTTGAGGATGAGGTCATTCGAGCTCTTAGTCAGTGATAGATCGCTGTAGGCAAAGTTACCGCCCAAGCTCAAGGTGTTATCTGTGCCGACAGAAGCGTTGATGGTATCGACACCATCGCCCTTGTTGAACAGAATCACATCTTTGCCAGTGCCTGTAGTAATCGTGTCATTGTTTGTACCGCCAATGATCAGATCATTACCATTACCCGCATTAATAACATCGACACCACTTCCACCGTCGAGTAAATTATTGCCTAATTTGTCATTTAAAACATCGTTACCAGACATGCCTTGCACAATATCGTTCCCGCCAGACTCTCGCAATTCTAACCCAGAGGTTCCTCCTAAGATATTGTCATTAGTATTTCCAACCAATAGGTTATTCATTTGGCTTCCGCCTCCCTCTACGGCGGCTCCAACCAGCCTGAGGACTTCAACATATGGCGCATCAGCTAAACCATAGTAGGCTATTGCAGAACTAATCACTGTATCCAAGCCACCAATAATTACCGAAGATTCAGAACCAATCTGGTCATTCTCATTGTCCACGATGTAAGTGTCATTGCCGAATCCACCGCCCATAAAGTCGGCACCACTTCCACCGTCTAGGTAATCATCTCCTGCTCCAGCCAAAAGAAAATCATCATCATCGCCACCATATAAATAATCGCTGTTATTGCCTCCATACAAATCATCGCCACCATTACCACCATAAAGTGTATTGTTACCATTGCCACCGTCCAATGTGTCACTACCATCGCCGCCATCTAGAACATTGTCTCCGCTATTGCCAGTAATTACGTTATCCAACGCATTACCCGTACCATTGATCACAGCGGCACCTGTTAAAGTCAGGTTCTCAACGTTAGTACCTAGCGTAAACGTCACGCCACTCAGAATCGTGTCTATACCACCAGTCGCTGTCTCGGTGATGATCTCTGTAGCCGTATCAACAATGTACGTATCGTCACCATCGCCGCCAACCAAGGTGTCTGTACCCAATCCACCATCTAGAGTATCGTTACCGGCTCCGCCATTAAGAGTATTGTTAGCATCATTACCAGTGATTACGTTATCCAATGCATTACCCGTACCATTGATCGCAGCGGCGCCTGTTAAAGTCAGGTTCTCAACGTTAGTACCTAGCGTAAACGTCACGCTGCTCTGAACTGTATCTGTACCGCCAGTCGCGGTTTCGGTGATGATGTCTGTAGCCGTATCAACAATGTACGTATCGTCACCATCTCCACCAATCAGAGTATCTGTGCCAGTACCACCATCCAAAATGTTGTCACCACTGTTACCAGTCATCACATTGTTCAACGTATTACCTATACCATTTATTGCAGCTGTTCCTGTGAGTGTCAGATTCTCAAGATTAGCACCCAATGTGTAAGTGACGCTACTTTGAACGGTATCAGTCCCGGAACTAGCGACCTCAGTGATCGTATCAGTGGCGCTATCAACAATATATGTATCATTGCCCGCACCGCCAGCCAGAGTGTCAACTCCATCACCACCATCCAGAATATTGTTGCCACTATTGCCAGTAATCACGTTATCCAACTCATTACCCGTACCATTGATTGCAGCGGTTCCGGTTATGGTCAGACCCTCAAGATTAGCACCAAGCGTATAACTGACACTACTCTGAACTAAATCAGTTCCACCATTCGCCAACTCAACAAGCGTATCGGTATCAGTATCAACAACGTAAGTATCGTTACCATCGCCACCAATCAAAGTATCAACACCAGCTCCGCCAGTTAAAACGTTAGCACCACTATTACCAGTGATCACGTTATCCAAGGCATTACCAGTGCCATTGATCGCGGCCGTTCCAGTTAAGGTCAGATTCTCAACATTAGCACCTAACGTAAACGTCACGCTGCTCTGAACCATGTCTGTACCGCCAGTTGCTGTCTCAGTGATGATGTCCGTAGCCGTATCAACAATGTACGTATCATCGCCGTCTCCACCTACCAAGGCGTCTGTGCCAGCACCGCCTTCAAGAGTATTGTTGCCGCTGTTACCAGTAATCACGTTATTCAACGTATTACCGGTACCATTGATTGCAGCGGTGCCAGTTAAGGTCAGATTCTCAAGGTTGGCTCCAAGCGTGTAAGTGACGCTACTTTGAACTGTATCAGCCCCTGAGTTAGCCGCTTCGGTGATCGTGTCAGTGGTGCTATCAACGATATAAGTATCATTGCCAGCACCGCCAGCCAGGGTGTCAATACCATCACCGCCATCTAAAATATTATTGCCGCTGGTACCAGTAATCACGTTGTTCAACGTATTACCTGTACCATTGATCGCAGTGGTGCCTGTTAACGTCAGATTCTCAACATTAGCGCCCAGCGTAAACGTCACACTGCTCTGAACCGAGTCTGTACCACCAGTCGCCGTCTCACTGATGATGTCCGTAGTCGTATCGACAATGTAGGTATCATCACCATCACCACCAATTAAAGTGTCGACACCAGCTCCGCCAGTCAGAACGTTAGCACCACTATTACCAGTAATCACGTTATCCAACGCATTACCAGTACCATGGATCGCAGCGACGCCTGTTAAAGTCAGGTTCTCAACGTTAGTACCCAGCGTAAAGGTCACGCTGCTCTGAACTGTATCAACACCACCCGTAGCAGTTTCTGTGATCGTGTCGGTTGTGGTATCAACAATGTAGGTATCATCACCATCGCCGCCAACCAAAGTATCTGTGCCAGTACCACCATCCAGAATATTGTTGCCACTGTTACCAGTGATCACATTATTCAATGTGTTACCAGTACCATTGATTGCAGCGGTGCCAGTTAAGGTCAGATTCTCAAGGTTGGCTCCAAGCGTGTAAGTGACGCTACTTTGAACCGTATCAGTCCCGGAGCTCGCCGCTTCGGTGATCGTGTCAGTGGTGGTATCAACGATATATGTATCGTTACCAGCACCGCCAGCCAGGGTGTCAATACCATCGCCACCATCCAAAATGTCGTTACCAGTACCGCCATCCATGATGTTGTTACCGCTATTACCGGTCATCACGTTATCCAACGTATTACCGGTACCATTGATCGCAGCAGCCCCAGTTAACGTCAGATTCTCAAGATTGGCTCCAAGCGTGTAAGTGACGCTACTTTGAACCGTATCAGTCCCGGAGCTAGCCGCTTCAGTGATCGTGTCAGTCGTGCTATCAACTATGTAAGTATCATTGCCAGCACCACCAGCCAGGGTGTCAACTCCATCACCACCATCTAGAATATTGTTGGCACTGTTACCAGTAAGCACATTGTTCAACGAATTGCCAGTACCATTAATTGCAGCTGTTCCTGTAAGTGTCAGGTTTTCAAGATTGCTTGTACTGCCAAGAGCAAAAGTAACACTACTTTGAACCGTGTCTACACCACCAGTCACTGTCTCGGTAATCGTATCGGTGTCAGTATCAACAACGTAAGTATCGTTACCATCGCCACCAATCAAAGTATCAACACCAGCTCCGCCAGTTAAAACGTTAGCACCACTATTACCAGTAATCACGTTATCCAACGCATTACCAGTACCATTGATCGCAGCCGTTCCAGTTAAGGTCAGGTTCTCAACGTTAGCACCCAGCGTAAACGTCACGCTGCTCTGAACTGTATCAAAACCACCTGTAGTGGTCTCTGTGATCGTATCAGTAGTAGTATCGACAATGTAAGTATCATCGCCATCTCCACCAACCAAGGTGTCTGTACCAGCACCGCCTTCCAGAGTATCGTTACCAGCTCCTGCATTCAGAGTATTATTTGCACTGTTCCCCTTAATTAAATTATCCTGGGCATTACCTGTGCCATTGATAGCAGTGGCCCCCGTCAAGGTCAGATTCTCAACATTAGTCCCTAGCGTAAACGTCACGCTGCTCTGAACTGTATCAAAACCACCTGCAGTGGTCTCTGTGATCGTATCAGTAGCTGTGTCGACAATATAAGTATCATCGCCATTTCCACCGATCAGAGTGTCTGTACCAGCACCACCATTCAAGGTGTCGTTACCCTCACCACCATCTAGAATATTGTTGCCACTGCTACCAGTAAGCACGTTGTTTAACGAGTTGCCAGTACCATTAATTGCTGTTGTTCCAGTTAAGGTCAGATTCTCAACGTTAGTCCCTAGCGTATAACTTACGCCACTCTGAACTAAGTCTGTACCGCGATTGGCAAACTCAACAAGCGTATCGGTATCAGTATCAATAACGTAAGTATCGTTACCATCGCCACCAATCAAAGTATCAACACCAGCACCACCATTGAGAGTGTTGTTACCACTATTACCAGTGATCACGTTATCCAACGCATTACCCGTACCATTGATTGCAGCAGTGCCTATTAAGGTCAGATTCTCAACGTTAGTCCCTAGCGTAAAAGTCACGCTACTCTGAACCGTGTCTATACCTCCAGTAGCCGTCTCAGTGATCGTGTCCGTAGTTGTATCGACAATATAAGTATCATCACCGTCTCCACCAACCAAGGTATCAACGCCCAAACCGCCATCTAAATAATCATTACCAATGCCGCCATTTAGAGTATTGGCCAAGTCATTACCAATAAGTATGTTGTCAAGATCATTACCTGTTGCCGTTGTTGCACTGCCAAATAGAATGATATTCTCAACATTAGTATCTAGGTTACGTCCCAAGTTTACAGACGTATAGATAGTATCAATTCCTTCATTAAGATTTTCAGTAACGATGTCACCTGCATTATCTATAAAATAGGTATCGTCTCCTGCACCGCCTTGCATGGCATCTGCACCTTCAGCACCATCAAGCGTATTATTACCACTATTGCCTATCAATACATTATTTAATCTGTTACCAGCAGCGTTAATGCTATTAACACCGGTGAGTGTAAGATTTTCAAGGTTTAGTCCAAGTGTCCATGAAACTGACGACTGAACACTATCAACCCCTTCATTTGCACGCTCTGTAATACTATCTGTTCCAACGTCAACTATATAAGTATCATTGCCTAGACCACCGACCAAATCATCAGACCCACCTTGTCCATCAAGAATATTATCGGCACTGTTTCCAACGATTCGATTTGACGCAGAGTTACCAGTACCATTAATGGCTGATAGACCTGTCAAAACAAGAGCTTCTACATTATCAGCGAGCGTATAAGTAACCGATGCATGCACGACATCGTACCCACCTCCCGAGAATTCACTGACCACATCCCCTACATAATCAACTATGTAGGTATCATCTCCTGTGCGACCACTCATTACCCGCATGCCAGAACCACCATTTAAGGTATTACCTCCAGCATCACCAGTTAACGTATTTCCGCTAGTCGTAACTCCAGCAGTTGCAGGATCACTAGGACTCGGTGTTGCAACGCCTCCAGTTGGGGTAGCAAAAATAAAAATAGACGGTGTGATCTGCTCTCTTGTGTAGCCGACTAGTGAAGCTAGATTACCCCCACCAGACTTCAGTCCAATACTAGCCACTTGGGTATTATTCAAACTCAATTGAGACAATGAAAGCTCAGAAAATGAATAAATCCCAAGCTGAGAAAGATCTATTTTTTCATTCGGGTTATTAATGTCGAAATCGGCAATAATGTTTGACTGTGTACCATATCCAGCCTGCCTTACAATAAAACGATCTGCACCTAAACCACCCGTTGCCAATGCATCTGTGAATGTCACGCCATTGGCAGTTATGCTCATACCAGAAGAGTCGCCATCAAGGTAAAGTATGTCGTTACCATCATCGCCATAAAGATAATCACTTCCAGCGCCTCCATCCAACACATCATCTCCAGCACCTCCGCGTAAAGTATCATCTCCGTCCATCCCAGAAACCACTTCTGCTGCTGAAGAGCCATTTAATGTATCGTCACCACTTGTCCCATTTAAAACACCTCCAGGTGTAATGGGTGTTGCATTACTGTCGAAGTAATTTTCGGGAGCCAAGAAAACGTCCTGAAATTCGAAAAGGGACGTTGAACTGATGTTTGCTACAGTAGTGTTTTTGAAAACAATCGTTTGCCCATTACCTAGGCTGGCAATGGTATCTGCCCCAGACTGAGTGAAGACTAAACTACTAAAACTCTTCCCCTCAAACCCCACTAATATGACTTTTTCACCTGAGGCATATGCAAAGTCTGTAATCGTATCTGTACCATTGTCACGACTTCTTATTACAAATATATCTTTTCCGGCATTTCCAGTTAAGGTATTAGAGCCTCTGCCTGCATCTAATAAATTGTTTGCTGCATTTCCAACAACGGTATCATTACCGTCTCCAGTAAAAACATTTTCGAAATTAGCCGGACTTGAAATGGTTAATGCTTTTCCCTTAAGTGTCGCGGCACCTGTAGTTAAATTAACTGTAGTATTTCCTGTGACGGCAGAAGCATTGACCGTATCCAATCCACCATCAGTGTCAGAAAGGGTATTGCGCCCACTAATAGTTGCATATTCGTCTGTATAAATGAAAGTGTCATCTATATCTACTTGCTTCCCATATACTCTTAAGTTCCAGCTATTTAAAGTACCTGTACTGCCGGTAGCAGCATCTGTTACCTTCAATGTCCAATTACCTGTTGAGAGCTCACCCCAATCTCTAGTGGTCATAAAAGTAAATTTCAGGTTCCCAGATTGGGTACTACCTAAATCGGTTGCAGCACTACCTGGAACTTTACCAATACGATTTGCCAAAACAGATTCCGTACCGTTTGGAGCAACCAGCGTAATAACCAAATCACCCCAACGTTGATGGGTGTAGTCAATATCCACCTCGACATGCTCAATACTAATCCCTCCACCCATACTAATCGTGGACGTAATCGTGCCATTGTCAGTCATCGCTTTATTAAGCGTTCCACTTGATTTGTCTAAAAAGTGTTCATTTACAGCAGTTTGCCTGGTAGTCCATGTTTCAGCCAAACGTACAGCAGCTAAAGCATCGACTTCACCAAAACCGTAATCTAATGAGGTATGCATCCCACCACCATTCCAATTGGTGGCACGGTTATCTGCCCAAACGGTGGTTGTATCGGTGACTTTTTTAGCGCTCATGGCAAGAATTTCTTGCACATCGCGATATCCTAAACCGGGGTTCGCCTCTAGCATTAAAGCAACGACACCACTGACAATTGGCGTGGCAAAACTTGTACCTTGCGTTACAGACTCATCACTACCGAAAGTGCTACCGTTGTCAGACTCAATCAATCTGCTAGTAGAGGTAATATTTGACCCAGGAGCAGAAACAAGCAAACTTGCTCCAGGGTTACTGAACGGCTTACCTCCTACCTGTAACACACCTAGATCGCTTTTTGAATTAATACTGCCGACCTGAATTCCATAACGGTTATTACCGAAATTATCAGCATTAGCATTTCCACCTGTTTGGCGATCATTTCCACCGGCCAACACCATAACAGTACCTAAGCCGCTACGGCCATACTGGACAGCATTGACATAATCGCCACTAGCCATTGTTTGGCCGAAACGAACGCTGTAAGGCTGGCTGGCCCCCCAAGAATTGTTTACAACGTCATAATTGATGTATCGTCCCATCGCACTAATATCGTAAAGATCATTGGCAATCCAATGAGCACCTATAGTGGCGTCATATGCAACCCCAATACCGCCTTCGCCATTATTGGCAGCTACCATTACACCTGCAACCAGCGTAGCGTGATTTGAGTAAGCTCCATCAGCCCCTTCGCCAGCCATCCTGCCGGGGGTGGGGTCAGCTAACCAAGCTGCATTTAGGTTAGACTTAAGATCATAATGCGTGACATCCAGAATCTCTTTAGTTGTAGCGAACTCACTACCAGGCTCAAATTGACCAATCCGAACGCCTTTACCGGTATAGTCTTGCCAAACGGGAATAACATTTATTTCACTTAAATACCATTGATCGACGATCGATGGGTCATTGGGCATATCGGCGGTGCGTAAATAAACTGTCGCTTTCATGACAGCTGTTTGATTTGTGGAGGTGTTAGTCACTTGCATCTGATTGTTAGCTGCATCTGCAACACTGTATTTAAATCCCATTACACCTTTATAATTGACATCAGGAGTAAACAATACATCTCCGGCAGTTGTGATGGTTGCAGTGCCTCCTTGCACATCACTCACAGCAGTAATTTTTAAAGTGTCACCCTGCCTATCAATATCATTACCAAGCAATTGCGTCTTACTAATTAGATGTGCTGCAATTCTGTCAAAAGCAACGTTATTAGCATCTTTCTCCAAAACATCTTTCACAGGCATTGGTGCAGCGGCATCCGGGTCAATCCAGCTTACATCTTTAAATGACAGCTTTTCAACATTAGTTATAGTATCCGTGCCATCTCGCCCCAACGTATCAGTAATACGATAGGTCGTTTGACCGTTTGCGCTGATTTTAGTAATTCGATAATCCGCATATGATCCAGTGAACTGAACAATGTCATTACCAGCACCGCCATCTATAGTGTCATCACCCTGACCACCATTGAGCACATCATTTCCATCACCACCGGACAAACTATCATCGTCTTGCCCGCCTTCGATAATGTCATCACCAGCACCGCCCATCAACTGATCTTGCCCGCGGTGTCCACGTATAACATCATTTCCGGCACCACCATCAATGACATCATTACCATCCTCACCAGAGAGCACATCGTTAGCTGCACCTCCGATAATAATGTCATTACCTTCCCCACCTTTGATAAACACACTACTGCGTCCACCGCCAATTAGAATGTCATCCCCTCGACCACCTGCCACCACTTCAATATGACTTTGAGTAAGATTAAGCGTGACGCCTTCATCACCCACCACTTGGGCAATATCGGTACCTTCACCGCCATCAATCGTATCTAGGCTATCAAACAAAATAACATCATCACCCGCACCTGCGTTGATAGTGTCAACGCCCAAATTACCCGCGAGCCAGTTGTTGGCACCATCACCAATGAGCGTGTCATCACCCGTACCACCCAGCGCGTTATTCACTCCTTTTTGTGCAACATCTACAGTCTCACCGTCATTACCTGCGGTATAGCTTTTAACATCACCCTCTGTAGTCGTAAGGGTGCCAGTACCACTAGTAGTAAAGTTACTGCCATTCGGGTTTGCAATAAAATTAGCAGCTAGCGCTTCTTTAGTTTGGCCATTTTGTACAAAGGTGCTGCTGGCCAAGATTTCGTTACCATCACGCACGAGGCCAGACTGCAAGGTTGGAGTTAGATTGATGCTGGTGATGTTTAGGGAGGAGAGGGTTTTGAGCTCGCCAGCATCGGTGATGCCATCGTGGTTGGCATCTACCCAAACATTAACATTCGCCCAAGCGGTATCTGCATTGGTGAATTGGTTGTCACCATTAGAATCCAGGCTTTTGAGTGCAGCCAACCCATTTGCATAAGGCTTGGTACCTCCGCTGCCATTAGTGCCAATGGCACCATTGAAATATTCAGAAAGCGTTTCTGATATATCATCTATCTTGCCGTTACTATTAAGGTCATATACGACGATGCCATCCTGCGCACTGACCCAGCCAGTTTGCTCTTTGGTAGCACCACTATCATGGTCTATATCAAACAGAACTGGAGCATCAATATAGTTGGTCAACTTAACACCATCGCCATTAAGGTCTAACACTAATGGGTCGGTGGGGATAAATTTAGGCAATCCGGCAGATGCATTATTGATAGCGTTGGCATTCATGTTCACTTGAGTGACAAAGCTCAAATGGTCAATGGGCCCCATACCTAAACCAAGAAGCGAATTATTGCTAAGATTCTGGTTACCTAGGCGAAAACCATCTGAAATATAATCATTAATAACTGCCCAAAATCCACTATCTAAATTAACATTTCCTACGCCGCTAATAGTGCTTATACCATCATTTCTTAAAGTGCTGTTATCGGCATTGACAGGTGTTTCACCAGCTACTTGTCCAGTACTAGCAGAAGGGGCCGTAGTCGTAGTATTTACACTTACAGAGGAGCTAACGGGGCCAGAGCCAGAATCAGGATTTAAATCTACTATGACACTTTCACCATTTAATGTTGCATTTGGGTCTGTAATATGTCGATTCATTGCTTGCAGCGTAGACAATGACATGTTACGTTGCAAAGCGATGTCTGAAAGAGATTGATTACGAGCGGTTATTTGTTGATAACTAGTTTCTAGCTCTGCTGAATTTATATTTATTACCGTTTCAACACCTGTCACAGTGTTAACTCTAAAATGAGTGGAATTTGTTAAAATACCATTTTGATACTCTACAACATCTCTACTGCCATTTAGAATCTGTACAACTACTTTCGAGCCCTGATTAGAACCAATTTCCCAAGACTCTGTAAAACCCCTGATAACCTCCGGGCCATCTACACCAATAAAAGTTTTTTGATTTACACCATTCCCGTAATTGGTAATCTGCCAATTACCATCTATAGTTACCTGAGGAGTGATTAATGGACTGGTGTACATTGTGGAGACGATGTCTCCGAATGCACTGCGAATATCTTGATTTGCATTTAGCAACATAAGAACGGCGTTAGGTATAATCTCGCTCCCAGCAGTTACTAATCCCGGGGTGTCAGCACGATATGTATTTGATTGCTTTTGTTGATCTAAAATAAAGTCCGCTTGACTATAACTTCTGGACGGAATATATGTTTTGCCAACAAAATCTATAAACACTTTGCGCCCAATTCCTAAAGGATCTAACGTAGGCTGAGCAATACCATTTAATGAGGTCGCTGCACCACTTCCTACAAAATCAAAGTTCTCTTGCCTAGGCCAAATAGCAAAATTCTCAATATGCCGAGTACCATCGGCTTCAATAATAAATTGAGCATCTGGTGAAATTTCATAGGGTGAAGTGTTATAAATCCACGTGCGAGAGTCTGAATCAAGAATGCCATCTGCATAATTATATTGCTGTATTGAAAAGTATCTATCCTGCGGGTCAAGGGAATCAGCTGTAAATACTTGACGAGTTCCATTTGCAGGCATAATTGTGCCTGTCATAAAATCATTAACAAACTTGGATTGAGTACCATTTGCCATTCGTCCAGCTCCACCGGACATAAAACTAGCAGCATCCATCTGGATAGTGATTGTTGTGTCCTTAGGCCTATGTATATCGACAGTACTTGGTTTTGTTAACGACCCATAAAGATATAAATTATTAATCTCATTTATACCAATTTCACTCCAAACAAAAATTGACATTCATTTCTCCTGAGCTATTTATAATTATAAAAATTAGGTCCGTTAATTCCGAACATACCCACATTCATTCATCTCTACAATTTCAACATATCGATTAGGATCATCACGCGAATAATCTTTTTCCTTAGTTTCATATGTCAAAACAACTATTGCTTGCCACTTTTGTCCCCATGCTTCACGAGCTTGGCGCCTTTCAATTTTGCAACAATAGGGATGACTTCTGAGGAAGTTGAGCTCTGAGGAAGGAGAGCCATCGATATGCGGTCTCCATTTTTCAGGATAATTCCATGTTGACTGTATGGCCTTGAGAACAAACTCTTCATCTGTTAAAAATCGCTTTTGTTCTTCGCAATACCCTTCGGGACTGGCATATAGACTTCGATCCAGACAATAAAAAGCAATCAATAAAATAGCCATGATGATTAGAGTGGCTTTGATAAGTAATGACTGTTTGGCAAAATACATTAACACTATCCTTTTAACACACCCTCAGTTGAGGATAGATTTTGAGGAGTTCCAAGTTTGATAACTTCATCAATCAGCAGACTACTAGGGAATTGATGAGTAATGAATATGATTGTGACTTTGCCTTTCAACTTATTAATCGTCTGTGCAAACTGTTCCGCTGTATGTGGATCAAGATTAGAAACAGCCTCATCAAAGATCAGAATGTTGGGCTGTCTGAGTAGTGCTCTGGCAATTGCAATGCGTTGCTTTTGGCCACCACTTAACCCAGTACCATGTTCACCTAATGGGGTTTGGTAACCTTGTGGAAGTTGCTCAATCGTTTCGTGTATACCCGCTAACTGACACGCCATGATGATTTGCTCAAAGCTAGCGTGAGGGTTTGCGAGTGTGAGATTTTCGTAAAGAGTGCCTGAGAACAGTGTGGTCTCTTGTGGGACTACACCAAAGACATTCCGCAACTCGTTAGCGCTCATGTAGCGGATGTCTTTACCATCAAGCTTGATGCTGCCTTCTTGTGGCTGTAGAAATCCCAGCATCAGTTTGGCCAAAGTGCTTTTACCGCAGCCACTAGGCCCCATAATGACGGTACATTTGTTGGGTTTAATATTGATATTAAGTTGTTGATATAACCAGGGGTGGTTCTCGGAATATCTAAAGCTGATGCTCTCAAAGTCCAACTGGCCTTTGATGCTATTCGCTCTGGCTGGAATCAGTGAATAAGGCTCGGTGGGCGCATCCATCAAATCTCCAAGGCGCTTTACTGCAATATCTGCCTGCTGAAACTCTTGATACATGCCGACCAACCTGAGTACGGGGCCAGAGAGCCTGCCACTAAACATTTGGAAGGCAACCAACATACCGATAGTAAATTTTGGGTTGTGCATCACGATCCACGCCCCCACGCACAATATGGCAAGGGTTTGTAGTTGATCTAAAGTATTGGCGGTGATGTTGTAGCTGTTGGAGAGTTGTTTGGCCGTGAAGGTGCTGTTGAGATAAGTGGCCAGGTAGTCGCCATATTTATGTTCAAGCTGCGGCTCTAGTTGCAGGGATTTGACGGTTTCCATGCCAGAAATATATTCAGTGAGGAATGCCTGATTTCTGGCACCGAGCAAGAATTGCTCGTTGAGGCGTTTACGCAGCAATGGTGTAACGGCCAGGCTGACGATGGTAATCAGTGCCAAACTCGCTAGGCTGATGAGTGTGAGTTGCCAGCTATACCAGAACATAATTGCCAGAAAGATGATTAGAAATGGGAAGTCGAGTAACAAGGTAATGAGGGAGCCTGCTAAGAACTCTCTAATCGTCTCCACGCCATGCAAGCGAGCAACCAATGTACCGGTTGGCCGGTGCTCAAAATAGCGCATAGGCAAGTGCAGCAGATGACCAAATACTTTATGGGCGAGCACTGCATCAATACGGTTACCGGTATGCAATACGAGATATTGCCGCACCCAACTCATGATGGCGTTAAATACCATGAAAATACCTAAGGCAATAGCCACCACGATTAAGGTGCTTGTCGTATGGTGGACAACTACTTTATCAATAATGACTTGGGTACCTAATGGAGTAGCTAGAGCCACGATTTGAATGGCTAATGAAGCTAGCAGAATCTCACGCCAGACGGTTTTATGTTTGAGTAACTCGGGGATAAACCATTTGAAGCCAAACGGGCGTTGAGCAGCTGCTGATTTTACGGCTGGCGATTGCGGATTAGCTTGTGCCTCTAATTCTGCTGCAGTTTGATTAGCGTCGTTTCTTTTGGAGGCCAGTAATACTTGGCCCGTTACTTGCGCTGAAAACTCCGGGTAACTGATGGTTTCTGGTTGCTCAATTCCTGGCTTGATCCACAACACACGTTCTTTGTCGCACTTAAGCACAATGGCTAAGTTTGATAACTGCTCTTTCTCAGCAACCTCCGCATTTGAATCGAGCGAGGGCTCAACCTCTGGCGAAATTTTTAAGATAACTAAAACGGGAAAGACTGCTGGATGAATATCATGAAGATCTAACGACTCAAGACCAATTTGAAATCCGTAAGACTGTAATGCGGCTTGTAGGGAGGTTAAATCGTAAGGTGGGACAAAGCTGCGAATAAGCAATTGCGCATCAAATGGAATCTTGTGCAATGCGCACAAGCCACCAATCGCCCAGACAAAATTCTGGTTGCTTAATTTCATCTCTCCACCCTGAATATTAGTGTTATTTTCCAATCATATTAAATCAAAAAGCATCAAATAAAAATATAATATTTAACAAACATCACCATAAGATTACATTATCATATGGCGATAAATATTCACTCATGAAAGATCAGAACGAATGGGATTAGAAAAACTTGCCGTATTAAAGCAACAACTAGCAGCAGATGCCAAGGCGGCTAAAGAAAAGAAAGTAGATAAAAATCAAGCAGTGGATCCTGCAGTGTTAGTCATTGGTCGACTACAGAAACTATTTCCAAACACCTTCCCTAAAAGTCCCGCGCCCAAAGTGCCATTGAAGATCGGCATTCTTAATGACCTCACTGAGAGATCAGAAGAAATTAGCATTTCAAAAGAAGACCTGCACAAAGCAATCCAAACATGGTGTCGTGGGCAACGATATTGGTCAGCATCGATTGAGGGGGCACAACGCATTAATTTGGATGGAATCCCTTCAGGGATTGTTGATGCGAACGGTGCTGCTCAAGCCAGAGCGATGATGAACAAGCGTCGCTCCACTCAAAACCGTTCTATGCCTCAGAACACAGACGAACATCAAAAAAACATGAGAAACAAAAAACTATAGAGGTCTTAAGCAAAAAGCTACAGGATTGACTGTTAGAAAAGACAAAGCTGGGAGTAGCGCGTCATTGGTAAGTGCTTATTTAGCCACGCACTATCATTATTTTTCAGCCATCTGAAGGCTTTATAGTCTATCCTCAAAAGTTCCTGCCTGCTCGCCCCTGGCTTTGATGATATATAACCTAAACAATGGTCCCTGTAGTATTGACGCAAATCATGATTAGCATCACTTTGACTCAAAGTTTCAGTTGAATCTGCGAATATGCTTTGCCAAAGGCATGACAGTTTAAATAACTCCCAACTACCAAACCACCAGTATATAAGGAGCATCCGTTGAATCACTGGTACTTCATCAACACCTAAAACTCCATTCAGCAATCTGCCTAAATTAATATCCATGACATCACTTAGCCTCGCCGATCCGAAAAATTCAGAAAAATCCTCGTGAACTCGTTTTGATAAAGCATTCCCTTTTAAAAAACCTCGATCCAGCATCACCCTTTTGCAAACTTGCTTGATCACTGATGATGGGTATGGTTTGCTCTTGTCAGCGATAGCCTCATGGCCTAACTGCGCCAAATTCTTCAAGTGGCCTCTGATAGCGTTATTTATGCTCACAGGCGTGCTATTAGTCTGCATCGGAAGATAAAAGCGATGATGAAGCATTTTCCGCTTGAGCTCGTGGCGACTGAGCTGCTCATCATGAAGTGGGCAAATTAACGTAGTTGGTAGTTGATGCAACAAACGCCAAGTACCTGTACCAAATCGCTCAGTATCTTCTTTTAAACACAGTTGACATGTCTTCCAAGCACCATTTACAAGCTGCCCAGATGCATAAGAAACCAAATCGTGATTCAAATGCTGCTCTCCTCCCAGATGTTGCTCCAATACAGATACACCAAGGTTTTGTTCACAACCTAATCCAATTACATAATCAGAATTTAACAATACTTCAGCTTTTAAATTTGCTAGAGAAGTTACCCTCTGACCACTCAGCTTTTCAATTCCTAAGAGGTGGTGTGCATAACCATTGATATGCATCCCCCTGGCCAGTACGCCATAAAGTGTTTCATCCTTAATCAGTGATGGAATATGCATAGAACTAGCTCATCTCAAAAGTTTCACTATCTTAATCTGTATTAAATTTCCATTGTATAAATTATGCATTTATGCATAATATTATGCATGCCAAAATCAACCCCGCAACTTCTAGCGCTGCAACTAGCGGAGCAAGCTAACTTGCTGAATATTTCTCAGACAGAAATTGCCACGGCAACAGGTATCAACCAGTCGCAGATAAGCCGTATTTTTGATGGAAAGGTAAAAAGGCACTCGAAGGCACTAGAAAAAATATCTGCATTTCTGAACATTAGACCCAACGCAGTACCGATTGATATTGTGAAGTCCAACAAAGAACTAATGGAGGCTCTCTCGGTGACATGGGATGGTTCATCCGCACATTCAGTAGCTTTGGCAAATATCATCCGTACGCTTCGAGCGCTTAGGTATTAATCATATGGCTATAGAAAATATTCCACACATACAACCTGATGAGTGGCTGAATGGATATATAGAGAGACTTGCCATCCTGAACGGCTATAAGGATGCAAAAGATATGTTTGGCAAACTGGGCATCTCTATAGATAGAGATAAACTGGATTTGATTGCCAAGTTGCTAGACATAACAACAGAAACCCTTGTGCAGGAATATACACTTATACCTGCCTTCAGAAGTATTGTTAGCACTGGCGAATACATTCCACATGGAAACTTTATTCAGCCAAATCACAAGAAAAAGATGGGTTTTCAAAGTTACTCAGAACACGTTAAATTCTGCTCTCAATGTCAGCAAGAAGACATAGGCTATATTGGGTATCAGTATGTTCGGAGATCGCATCAACTATTTGGTGCCTTGTGGTGCCAGAAACATAACGCTACATTGCACGAAGTCTCAAATGATCAGATTGTAGACGTAATCAAAAGCGAGACTCAGCTTTCGGCTGACCAACCAAATAAACCCAAGCATCCTATTATCGAAAGATTCATACACATCAGCGATGCTCTTTTGTCAGTGAAACAACCCACACAGGGCGACCAAGTGAGTTGGGGACTTCATAAACAAGCAGCGACTATTGGAGTGCGTTTTAATATTAAAGGAAAAGGTGTTCCACTTAGCGATTACGCTAATGAGAAGATTCCTCATGAGTGGTTACATGCGTTTTTTCCGAAACTAAAGGACAAAATACCAGGCGAGTTTATCCCTGCCATCGATGGTGCCTGTGTATTCAGACTACAGCACCACCATCCACCCACCTATGTGCTTGCAGCGGCTTTACTATTTGAAAATGCAGATGATGCGTTGAATTGCATCCTAACTAAGCAAAGAATTCCTCCTGCTCGAAAAATACTCAGAAGAAATGAGCAATATTGGAACAGTAATGATTTATACAATACATATGTCAGACATAAGGGGAACTGCTTAGCGATTAGTAAAGAAATCGAAGGGCACTATGACACTGTGCGTGTCAATCTGATCAAATATGGATTGCCGCCTTTGACTAGCTTGTCTATGGGAACATTGAAAGCCTTAAAAGATTTCCACAACGGAGCACACCTCACGGATGTCCTGACGCGAAACGATATTCAGGTGAATCTCTTCAATCATGCTATTCGTCATGCAGGGCCCAGATTTTTTATGGCCATTGAACAATTAGATGCAACCCTAGTACAACAACGAAAAGCATTAAAACTACGCCTCACTGGCAAAATTAAATCTGCCAGCAAGGCATCCATCTTTCTAAAAGACCTTCATAACGATCAGAAATTACCTAGTTTGATTTAAAAACAAGTTAGTCCAAAATTCAGGCGGTGGTAGAAGATCTTCATATTGAGCAAGTTGACGTGGATCATCACTGAGCAATGCACTTATCGCTGCCTTAAGTGGTGACATGTAACGTTGCATCACGTATTCAAGATCAGAAACCTCAAGACCTTTTCCCTTACGACTCACCATCGCGCGGGCTGCCAGACACCACAAACTCACATATATTCTAGGAATACCAGCGCTCAACTCAAACAGTCGATCACGAATAGCTCCTGTACCGCCTACAGGTTGATTGCCTAATCGGAATTGGTCGAGAGCCGGAAACATATACTTCCGATAAAATGATCCCTCATCATTTGTTGAACGCTTGACCTCGTATATCCCACCGGTAGTTAATCTTTCAACAGTACTCAACCTCGCACAAAATGCTTCCATACCATCAGGAGTACCAATCATAACTAATGGCAACTTCGCAGTATTATTTAGATTGATGATGAACTTAAGTGTTTCATCATCTGCCACTCTCAAATGCAGCCGACCATCCGAAGCCTTCCTCTTCATCCTCTGCTTTAAAGTTTCAATTTTAAATAGGTTAGATGCTTCATCTAGCACAAGCATGCCTAGAAAATGGACTCTCGCCTTATCCCACCAAGTATTAAGGAGCTCGAGACCACTCTTACGAGATGTAGCGTGATCTCGGTACAAATCTGTGTCTAGGGCTTGGTCTGTTGCTCTCATCAATGCAAAAGCCAACTCTCTGGCGGAGCCATTCGGTGGAACATCCACTTTGAGCCAAACCAGTTGCCTTAATGGCGTGCGTAAATGTGGGAAGCTCTGATGTACAACGACCTGATGATAACGCTCCATTGATCGCTCCACTGATCGTGACTTCCCAGTACCCGCAAGACCAGTCACATATGCCGCTTGTGCAGGAAGGCTGGGCGGACCAATACTTTTGTTTTGATAGATACCTTGCCACGTTGTAGGTGCGGAAGGGTTTCTTCCTACGTAACCCTGCCTTAACATTAGATCAATCGCCTGAGCAATCGCAAGGCTTTCACTAGAAGGTATATGGATGGACCTAACACTTTCTACATAATGAGCTGCTAGAGTCGCATTGTTTGTGAAGTCAAAACCTGACGGAAAAACAGGCGGTATATATTTTAATTTACTAGCTAGGTCTTTGTCTGAAAGTATGTCACCGCACGCCATGATCAATAGATTGTCCGAATAGCCAAGATATTCTAATAAACTGTTGCTAGTCATTATTAGCTCCTGCTAGTTCGAGATCCCCTTTAAAAACCTCATTCATCAGATCGTCATAGGCAGTTTCATAACTATCTTTCTCCCCGTCATTTCGTATAACGTCGCTCTCTTCAAGATTCGTCACCTGAACAACGCTTAAATGAGGTTCTTTTTCTAAAAAACGTGCTTCAGTAGCAGTAAGACTTGGGTATTGATATAGCTCTGCAGCCTTCTTCTCGTCTCTTGCTTGTTTTACCAGATCATCAGTTCGTACAGATCTCCGCAATCTGGCAATAAACGCTAAATACTTAAGATCCCCACTTGAAGCCTTAGAGTAAATCAAAGCATCAAGCCACTCTAAAGGAATGATATGCGGCGCAGTGCGAGCATGCGGTGAAAGAGTAAGAGTAACGACGTCTGAAGATTGAGGGGGGCAATAAAAGACTAACTCAGCTGCGCCAGGATAATAATGAACATCAATTTCAAACGCACCGATATTCCGTGCAATCGTAGTCCAGTCATTTTCCTCAGGGTATCTATACTCAAGTTCCCAAATATAGATTCCCTTCCTGTTCACAGCGGCAGTGACCCTTGGAAGTAAATGCATTACAGCTTTAGGGAAAGATGTTTCTTTACCATACCCCATCATCTCATCAAATCCGTACTTCCATAGCTCAGCTGGGGTAGGTTTGATTCCGCTTGCAATCATCTCAGAGTCAAGCCTATGAGATTTATCAGCATGTAAGTTGTAGTCATTCACCCAGTCATGAATAAACTTGTAATAATGACGAATTGTTAATACGCCATCTTTTGGATTCGTCCTAGCCTCTACTTCTTTACGTCGTGCATCAATAGCGCCTGGAATCAACCCATACTGCTTATTCTTAGCAATACGGTTAACGACTTCAACGAGCCCTTTTTTATCGGGTTCATATGCTGGATTGAGCAACTGATTGTAGCCGAGCTCTTTAGCTGACTCAGCTGCACGCCCACTTAAATGCTCACCTCGATCGCTCATTAATTCATATGGAAGCTGAGGTAAAGGAAAGAGGCACTGTTCAAACTTGACGCCCCATAGTTCTGCAGCTAATTTAGGATGGAGCATATTAAAAAGAGCAACTTTCGCTGTATCCCAAGAAGGCCCACTTAGGCACACATGAAAAGCAACAATGGCGGTAGACCACGTATCTACGATAAAGTAAATAATCGGCCTTCCAATACTCCAACTTGGATTGATTTGACTTTGTAGATAAATGTCACCAATGGTGGCGTCGATCATGTATCGATGGCCAGGACCGGCTATCTTTTCCCAGCTATGTCCTTTAAGACCTCTACGATTGCGTATCCAATCCTTTCTGTAGAATTTCATAGCCAATCTTTCCATGGCTGGTATATTTTTCTTTAATGCGTACCGAACTTGCCTCTTGGTGGGAAAGCTTCCTTTGGGAGGATCAATCGGGTGCCTACCATTATCAGTCTGAACATACTGAGAGATGTATTTAGCTTTGATGAAATTATCATAGTGATCTTCAAATGCCTTAGACGGGTCTTTATTACTTTTAAAAAAATGTAGTAACTTTTTCTCGGTTTCGGAAGTTATTCCAATTTGTGAATCCTTCGCTGCTACTCCCAATTTAACTTCCAAAGGTTTGGCGCCCACTTTAGGCCTTGATTCATTCCAGGGTCTAGAAACACCTGGTGCACCACTGTTGTAATATTGCGGGTTTAATGAACCCAACTCGAAGCCATACCAACACAAGCGATAAAACAACTCATATACGTGCTTTTTGGATACCTTACATCTATGAAATGCCTCTCTAATCAAAACGTAAATCGTGCCCCTGTTACTAAGAGTGGCACTTAACTCTCTTGGATTGATTAGTCTTTGAGTTATTTTTTCACGCTTATCCCTAATTTCCTTATGCCGGCCAGACAACTCAGATCCCGACTTTCTTAATTCTGGATGAGGGTTCAGGGCTATGAATTTGATTTCTTCACCAAGAATCGAACCTTTAACTTCATCAGGCGACAACCATAGCCATTTGAGTTTCGGTTGTTGGCTCTCACGTTGTTTTTTCCATTGAGTAATGGACTCTGGTATGTAAACGAGCACATTAAAATCCCGTTTGCTTGTAGCTGAACGTACCACTCTCCACATACCCTTATTTTCGCCGGTAACAATCTCGATCGTCTGATTGAACATTAAGATAGCCATGCTGACCTCCTAGACGCCACTGGATTCTGTTTCCAGAAATCCTTCAATATAATGAGGTTTATAGGGGTACCAGGCGAGGCTTTACGATTGAGGTCTACAGGTAGAATGCCTTTCCAAACACACTCCCAGAAAAGGTTCTGCGCCTCTTGATTCGAGACATTAAGCCGATCCTTTATGGTTCTAAGAGCATGCGATAACGGCAATCCATCGATATCTTTTGAAAAACTTTTAATACGCAACAAGAGTTCAGCACTAGAACTCCTATCATGCCCCCAAGGAGAATAAGTCGTCATATTGATCATCACTGACTCGAGGTATGTTTCAGGGGTAATCAAAAGAAAATCTACAGATCTTGCTTCCCAATAACGTTTCTCTAATTCAATCAACTTTTTTACACGATCACTTAGCTTGGAGTCCGGTTTGACACTTATAGCTAATAAACTTAGCGAGCCATCACGTTTAAGGGTCAGAAGCAAATCAGTGGAGTTTGGCCAAGGGGCATCCGTTCTATTCTGAATTCGGGGGTGCTTAATACCAAACTCTTTAGCAATAGTGAGTGTGCCTGGAAATAGGCCACTCCAATAACCTAAGCTATATGCAGATAACTCATGCCTGGAGTCCTCTTGAGATAAATGAAACTGCTCTCTGATATCCACCAGACCAGGAACAATACGAGCGAACAGATACGCAACATACTCTTTGTCAGACAATAAATGATGTGGCCGTGAAGAGAGGTTCATTATCCTTGATAAGCCGCTACTACCTGGGTCCCCCCGAGTGACTTGGTGCAATGGTTTAAACCCACTGAACACACCAGTGCCACGACCTTCTTTTAGCCATTTTTCAATTAAAGATGGCGTGAACTTTCTCCCTTTTCTCATAGGAGTTCCTTTCAAACAAAATTTATGAATAGTTATTTGTTCTGCCAGAAGAAGATGTCATAAGAGTTTCAGGCAATAAAAACCCTAACCCATTAGAAAAACCTATGGGGAAATCTTGACGTGAAGGGGGAAATGTTCGATACTAGTTTTGCGAACGTTGTACCAAAGAACCGCCTCTCCTTCTGGACTGTGCGGTTTTTTATTTCATAATAGTCTCCTCATTTCGTTTTTCTGCTAGCCATTTAGCTACATCTTTTACCAGTGCAAACTTCCCTCTGCGATTTTCAATTTCAAAGACCGGAATAGGAACCAAATCCTTAAAAACCGCCTGCCTGAATGCGTCATTTGAAGAGTACCCCAAGGCCATCCAAAGGTTATCGCGACCCATTATCGGGCCATATTGATTCATTAAATCCCTCTCAAGAACTGAGGCAAGATTCTCTTCATTGGAAAATTTAGCCATGAGCCTAATCACGTTCTATAACGATAAAAAACCATGATACCAATTAGTTAAACTAGATACATGCCAGAAAACTAAGGCTAATTTCGCTCCTTTGATACTCCAATTTAAAATTAAATATCAATTTAAAACATATAGTTAATGAAAAATCATTGATACAATCTTTATTAATTTTTTTAGGTTAGAAAAATTGGCCTCTGACGTTGATTCGATTCGCACTATTTATTGGTTTCACTACCTTGCTTTGAAGCTACATGTAGCTTCAGCTTTGGGGGTCCAAAGATTAATTGATCCTCAAAGTATTAAAAAAGACCGAGGAGAAGAGATTTCCCACAGCAGTAAATGGGCAGAATACAAAAGGGGACTACATGCCCCGCGCAGAACCACTATTTCCATGGCCGATATTAGGGTTCCTGGATCTGCTGCTTTCTTTAAACATGTTCTATGGGTAGTTTTGAAGCAAGATACGATTACTCCAAACTTTTCAGAGCTATTAGCTCGATTAAACCCTGAAACTCAACGATTAATATACGACATCCATGGTCGCCCCAATACACATGCGAGCAGGCAATTTTTGGGGAAATTTGAAAGAAGGGCCAGCGTTGACTGTCTTGCGGCATTAACGTTGATAATGAAATACAACCATGAGCAAAATCTACCTGAAATTGCATGGGAATACGCTCTCAGCATATTTCGAGTTTTAGTTATACTTGGAAATCATTTAGATAAATTTGGAATAGCGGATCGCCTATTTAAGATTTTTGTTGATAAAGTGTTTTCACTAGTCCAATGGAATAATCAAAAATTTGCTTTAAGAAACTACCCTTATGATGCATTCTGGGACTTGCTGCTCATTTGCATGAACTCATCACTAGAATCCGAACGCAAAGCACTCACTCTTTACGAGCAAGCTCGGATAATGGTGAGAATACTCAGAGAAGATGAGGCAGATAGTAGAAGTCTTTTCTCCCCATGGATTAGGTCTATTTAGCTAACAATGATCGGCTTGATACAAAATTTCCGCAAAAGTATCAACAAATATCCCTCTTTTTACCATCCAAAATCCAAGATCCTTAACTAGTTAAACGCCTATAATTGCCCTAGAAGTTACCAACTTCAAATGAAATCGGTTACCAACTTTAATGTAGCGGTTACCAACTTTAATGTCACAGAACATCCCAATTGAGTTGAACTTTTAAATGGGCTAGCACTCTCTAGCATTGAGTGCTAAAATCATTTTAAACATCTTCTTTCAATAAGGAGTTTATTATCAACGCGTTAACATTACCTGTCATTGCATCGGCTGATAGCCTGGATAAATACCTGCGTACGATTAAGCAGTTTCCAGTGCTCACGGCTGAAGAAGAATACAGCCATGCAACTGAGTTGAAACAAAGTGGTGATCTGGAAGCTGCGCGTGCGCTGATTGTGTCGCACTTGCGCCTGGTGGCCAGCATTGCACGTGGTTATAGCGGTTATGGTTTGCCACAATCCGACCTGATTCAGGAAGGCAATATTGGTTTGATGAAAGCGGTTAAACGCTTTGACCCTGACCGTGGTGTGCGCCTGGTATCGTTTGCCATGCACTGGATTAAAGCCGAGATTCATGAGTATATTGTGCGCAACTGGCGCTTGGTGAAAACCGCGACCACTAAAGCACAACGCAAATTATTCTTTAACTTGCGCAGCATGAAACAGGGCTTTGAAACACTGAGCCAGGATGACGTGCAACGTATCGCGACTGAACTGAATGTGAAGCCAGAAGAAGTGACCGAGATGGAATACCGCCTGAACGGTCAGGAGATTTCACTGGATGCACAAGTCGATGACGACGGTGAAGAAGTGTATAGCCCGATTGCGTTTCTGGAAGATGAAGGCCCAGAGCCTTCAACCTTGCTAGAGAACTTGCAAAACGAGCACCTGCAAACTGAGGGCTTGAGCATGGCACTGCAACAACTGGATGCGCGTAGCCGCCGTGTGCTGCAAGCGCGCTGGTTGACTGAGGGCAATGCATCCACGCTGCATGAACTGGCCGCGGAGTTTAATGTGTCGGCAGAGCGTATTCGCCAGATTGAACAGAAGGCGATGCAAAAAATTAAAGCGACAATGTTGGAAGCCAGCTAAGTTTATAAGCTAACGTTAGCCAGCAAATAACAAAAACGGGTGCTTAAAGCACCCGTTTTTGTTTCACTTGTTTACCCAGTGTGATTTTAAGCCGCGCGTACGATCACTTCTTCATGTGCCAACGCAAACATGGCTTTGCTATTGAGCTGATCCAGCTCTGCCAGTTGTTGGCGAATCGACAATTCCACCTGCTCCAAATCCGCAATGCGCTCTTCCAGGGTATCTGTCGCCTGATAAATGCGTTTGATGCTTTCCACGCGGCGCTTGAGTTGCACGTGATGCTCACGCATCTGGCTTTCCATCGGCGCGATCACGGCTTTGAGCCAGCTTTCGGTATCGCGGTTAGCCGCTTCATACTCCAGAATCACATGGCTGGCCAGGGTTTCAAAAAACTTGCTGGTGAGCGTGAGTTTTTCGTGGGCAATCATATTAAAGGTGGTATTAAACTGGTCACGGTAAATGGCTTCCAGTTTATTAAGCGCTTTTAAATAGCGTGAGGTAGAAAACGGTGGCGGTGTTTTTTGCACCAGGCCATGCTCTTTGGAGAACTTTTCATACATGGCTTCCATCATTTTTTTGATTTCATGCACATGCACATCGGCATCCATCATACGACGCTTCAGGTCACTAAAAAAGTCATCCATTGCCTGACGCATGGTTTTGGTAAACGCGGCTTTCATCATGGTATCGCGTGTTTCGCGCACCTTGCTTTTAAGCGCTGGCAGACCCAAATGGTGAAATACCTGATTTGACTGCACAGAAAACACGCTACGCAGCGCCTGATAACGCTGCAAGCCGACCTCAAAATTCACTTTATCTTGTTTGACCTTGCGCATCATCTGCGCAATCACGTCTTCATTTTTGCCTTGCAAACAGCGCAACTCGTCAGCTTGGTCGAGCACACTTTGCAAGCGTGTCTCCAGCGTGGTGCGCGTTTGATGCATCATGTCTTCAATTTCGCCCTGTATGCTTTCGCGTACAATTTCCTGCTTGGCCGGGATCAATTCATCAGACAGGTTTTTTTCAAGTTGCAGCAAACGGCTTTTATGTAATAACTGCTGGTCGCCTTTTACTTTGGCCAGCAAGCCTTTTTGTGCCGAGGTGGGCAAAATCTGGTCGCGTGACAAGCCAAGCAACTCGGCGGTATTTTGCAACTGACGATAAAGCTCGGTTTCCACTTCATCGTCCGTTTTTAGCGGATCCCACAAACCATCAATCTTGTTTAGCACCGCCAAACGGCCTTTTTGCTTCCAGCGTGCGCCGCTGATATAGCGACGCCAGACTTCCATCTCGGACCTGGTGACGCCGGTATCGGCGCCAAGAATAAACAACACGGCATGCGCATTTGGCAACATGCTCATGGTTAACTCTGGCTCGGCCCCAATTGCGTTTAAGCCTGGGGTATCCAGAATCACCAAGCCTTGCTTGAGCAAAGGATGGGGGAAATTAATGACGGCATAGCGCCAGCACGGGATTTCAAGCAGGCCATCCATGCCGATCAACATGGCATCATCTGGCTGGTCAGGGTTATACAAACCCAGAGATTGCGCTTCTTCTAGGGTGACACGGCGGGTACGGCTGACTTCTTTAAACGCTTCAACCATGCTTTCGCGTGAGTGTGCATCAAACTCAACGGCTGACCAAGCCTGTGGCATACGACGATAGTCACTGATGGAAATCTGGTGGGTGCTGGTTTCAATTGGCAGCAAAGACAAACTGACCGGCTTGCCGGTGTCATAACGCAACTCGGTCGGACACATGGTGGTGCGTCCGGCGCCCGATGGCAGCAACCGATGGCCGTAGCCGGAAAAGAAAATCGCGTTAATCAACTCGGATTTACCACGCGAAAACTCGGCGACAAACGCCACGTTTAATTTATCCTCACGCAAACGGTTTAGTTGCTGCTGTATCCGCTCTTCTATTTGCACATCGCTGAGCTGTTTATCGGCCAACCAGCGCCGATACTCCCCCAAAACATCAGCAATCGATTGACGCCATCGCGTGTACAAATCAAATTGTTGTGCCAGTCTGTTATTTTCCATAGGACCTGCTTAAGTGTTGTAAGGTAACCTATTCATGATGGTTTGTTTTTTTAGTAATCTATCATGAAATAATAAAAGTTCAAATAAATCATGTAGGTATAGCCATTAATTCACAAATAAAATGAATTATCAACCCTAAGATACAACAATCACTACCCATGCGCGGCCTACCTGCATCTGCTATCATGCGCATAATTAAAGTTAACGACTCAATTCACCACTTTCTTCAATCTTATGAGCGGTCTACACCCCGATTGCCCGACCCCGACCCTGATACAACTGCATCAGGGCTCACACCTGCTTGAAGTTCACTTCGACAACCATACCGAGTGCATGCTGTCTTGCGAGTTTTTGCGTGTTTACTCGCCCTCGGCTGAGGTGCGCGGGCATGGCGCCGGGCAAGAGGTACTACAACTGGACAAAGAAAATGTGAATATTGCCGACATTGAACCGGTTGGCCGCTATGCGATCAAACTGATCTTTGACGATGGTCATAATACTGGCCTCTATTCATGGGATTATTTGTATTATCTGGCACAACATTATGAAAGCCTGTGGCAAGACTACATCAGTAAACTATCCATGGCTGGCCATACCCGCAAGGAACCGACACATGCAGCAAAACACTGATCAGGAAAAAACCACCCACTTTGGCTTTGACACCGTGGCCGAAGGCGACAAACAGAGCAAAGTTGGCGAGGTGTTTCATTCGGTCGCACAAAAATACGACATCATGAACGACGTGATGTCTGCAGGCATGCACCGCTTGTGGAAACGCTTTGCGGTGGATGTGAGCGGCGTAGGCCAGGGCGACAAAGTACTGGATATTGCTGGCGGCAGCGGTGACCTGTCACGTTTATTTGCCAAAAAAGTAGGCACGCAGTCGGCGGTCAATGCTGGCACGGTGATCTTGACCGACATTAATGCGTCTATGCTGGGGGTAGGCCGCGACCGCATGATAGACGCCGGGCTTAGCATTCCCGCCACGCAATGCAACGCCGAAGTATTGCCGTTTGCAGACGAAACTTTCAACTGTGTGATTGTTGCTTTTGGCCTACGCAACATGACGCATAAAGACGTTGCCTTACGTGAAATGCAACGCGTGCTCAAACCAGGCGGCCGCTTGCTGGTGCTTGAGTTTTCAAAAGTCTGGCAACCGCTAGAAAAACTCTACGACGCCTATTCATTTAAACTGCTGCCCAAGTTTGGCAAATGGATTGCTAACGACGAGCCTAGCTACCGGTATTTAGCGGAAAGCATACGCATGCACCCGGATCAGGAAACCCTGAAACAGATGATGCATGAAGCCGGTTTTGGTAAAGTGGATTATTACAACCTGACTGCGGGCGTCGTTGCCTTGCACAAAGGCATCAAACTTTAAGCGCATGTTTAAACCTCTGATTCAATTCGTGCTGCAGCACCTGATGCAGCAAAACAGCTGGAGCGCCCCGCTGTTGCAACCGTATGCGCACAAAACCTTATGCGTAGACTTTAAAGTCGCCCAGGCCACGCTGACCATTTTAAATAATGGCGAACTGGCAGTTGCGGGTGATTCATCTGAGGCAGATGCGACCATCCACCTGCCACCCAGCCTGGCCATGCGATTACTACGCCAAGATCCGCTGGCGCACAGCCTGATTAAAATTGATGGTGATGCCGCACTTGGGATTGCCGTCGGCAAGGTATTATCCGCCATGCGCTGGGACATTGAAGATGACTTAAGTAAAGTCGTCGGCGACATTGCCGCTTACCAGGTGGTGCAAATCGGGCAAGAGAAATTACAGCGCTGGCAAAACCAGGCCAAAAACCTGGGCGAGATGCTGGTGGAATACTGGCAAGAAGAGCAACCCATCATTGCTAAAAAAAACCGCGTTGAACAATTCAACCAGTCCGTTGACCAACTGCGCGAAGATACCGACAGGCTGCAGCAACGCGTTGACAAACTGCTCGCCGCCACTCCAGAAAGCCAGTAACAATGCATTGGTTACGTTTTTTTCATATTATCGGCGTGCTGATCTGGTATCGCCTTGATATTTTCTTTGTACGCGACCAGCAACCCACCTGGATTCATCGTTTGTTAAGCATCGCTTTATTCTGGCGCCATGCGCCTGAACAACGCGCCGTGCGCTTACGTCTGGCCTTAGAAAACCTGGGGCCAATTTTCGTCAAATTCGGCCAAATGCTGTCAACACGCCGCGATTTACTGCCAACGGACGTTGCCGATGAACTCACCAAACTGCAAGACCAGGTGCCGCCATTTGCCTACGCACAGGTTGAATCTATTATTCAGGAAGCTTTTGCAGCCCCCTTAAGCACTGTCTACGCAGAATTTAATACAACGCCGGTTGCCAGCGCCTCGGTTGCCCAGGTGCACTTTGCCAAACTGCATAGCGGCGAACAAGTAGCGGTTAAAGTGCTACGCCCCGGCATTGCCGCCATTATTCACCGCGACATTGCATTGCTGCGCACGCTGGCCTGGTGGGTTAAAAAACTCTCCAGCGAAGGGCGCCGCCTAAAGCCGGATGAAATGGTCGACGAGTTTGCCCGCCACACCGAACATGAGCTGGACTTAACACTGGAGGCCGCACAGTGCGCGCAGCTAGGCCGTAACTTTAGTGATCGCCGCTTACTGGTGCCCAGCGTTTACTGGGATTACTCGCACCAGCACGTGATGACCATGCAGCGCATGTATGGCACGCCGGTGAGAGACACCGCTGCCCTCAAAGCCTCTGGCATTAACCTGACGCAGCTGGCGCACGAAGGCGTGGAAATATTCTTTACCCAAGTGTTTCGGGATGGTTTTTTTCATGCCGACATGCACCCCGGCAACATTCAAGTAGCGACAGAAGGACCTGATAAAGGCAAATTTATTGCGCTGGATTTTGGCATCATGGGCAGCCTGTCGGCTACCGACCAATACTACCTGGCACGTAATTTTCTGGCGTTTTTTAACCGTGACTACCGCGACGTGGCAGTGGCACATATTGAGTCTGGCTGGGTGCCGGCTGACACCAATGTTGAGGCACTGGAAACTGCCGTGCGCGCTATTTGCGAGCCGATTTTTGAAAAACCGCTGAAAGACATCTCGTTTGGCCGCACCCTGCTCAGCCTGTTCCAGATGTCGCGCCGCTTTGGCGTCAACATCCAGCCCCAGCTGATCATGCTGCAAAAAACCCTGCTCAACATCGAAGGCCTGGGGCGTGAACTCGACCCTAATATCGACTTATGGCTCAGCGCAAAACCTTTTCTCAAGCGCTGGATGAGCGAGCAGATCGGCTGGCGTAGCCTGCTCAAATCGGCCAAGCGCGAATTACCTTATATATTGACGCATGCGGCAGACATGCCACGCCTGCTTGAGCAATACCTGCGCAACCAAACCGACCTTGGCAAACAGCAACATCGTATTGATACCCTGCTCACAACCCAACAGCAGCAAGCCAATTGGCAAAAATGGGCCACGGCGGCCATCATCGTGCTAGTGTTATTACAATTTGCGAGTGTGTTCCTGCTGCTTAACCACTAAAGGAGATTAGCCATGCGCCCTGTTAAACCACTAGTGGCCACCATGCTCTTTATGCTGCCTTATGCACTGCACGCGGCAGATCTGAGTGGCGTCTGGCAAACCACCGATGATAAAACCGGCCAGCCTAGGTCACTGGTGCGCATTGTCGAACACGCAGGCGAATATAGCGCCATTGTTGAAAAAGGCCTGCTGGCCACTGACACCGGCGACGCCGTGTGCGATAAATGCACAGATGAACGCAAAGGGCAAAAAATCATCGGTATGACCATCGCCAAACACTTAAAGCAAACTGCCAACAGCAATGTGTATGAGGGTGGCGAGATTTTAGACCCCGAAAATGGCAAAACCTACAAATGCAAAATGACACTGGGCGCGAGTGGTAAAACGCTGGACGTGCGAGGTTTTATTGGCTTTTCCCTGCTTGGGCGCTCGCAAACATGGCAACGGGCCGAGTAATTGTGCAGAATTGTAAAAAGACCTGATTTTCAGGTCTTTTTAGCTTTCAAACACATCACAAAATCCTGTTTGAGCACGGTTTTGTTTTAAAATCAGCCTTTTGCAATCAACCCAAAGGGAAACAAGCTTTGCTGATCTGGTTTGTCGTGGCGTATTTACTGGTTTCAATCGGCATCGGCCTGATTGCCGCCAGAAACGTACACAGTACCAAAGATTATGCCGTCGCCGGCCGCCACCTGCCGCTGCCAGTGGTCATGGCCACGGTGTTTGCTACCTGGTTTGGTGCCGAAGCAGTGTTTGGCGTCTCAGCCACCTTTGTGCGCGAAGGCTTAACCGGCGTGGCAGCAGACCCGTTTGGCTCCAGCATGTGTTTGATACTGGCCGGCATTTTCTTCTCAACCCGCCTGTATAAACTCAACATTCTCACCCTGGGTGACTTTTACCGTATGCGCTACAACCGCTCGGTAGAGGTGCTCACCACCATCGCCATCGTCATCTCATACATGGGCTGGGTGGCCGCGCAAATCAAGGCGCTCGGCCTGATTTTCAACCTGATTAGCCACGGCGCTATTTCAGAACCCACTGGCATGATCGTCGGCACCGCCATTGTCCTCACTTACACCACACTGGGTGGCATGCTGTCAGTCGCTATTCTCGACTTTGTACAGATGATCGTGGTCATTGGCGGCCTGCTTTACATTGCTAATATTGTGGCTGGCCAGACCGGTGGTGTGGCACCGGTGATTGAACATGCACGCCAGGCGGGCAAGCTGCATTTCTTTCCGCAATCAGCCAACTGGAGCGTCTGGCTGACCTTTCTCGGCGGCTGGCTAACCATGATGCTGGGTTCGATTCCACAGCAGGATGTTTTTCAGCGCATCACCTCGGCCAAAACGGCAAACATTGCTCTGTGGGGCTCTTTGCTGGGGGCCAGCATTTACTTTTGTTTTACCTTTGTGCCCATGTTTATTGCCTATGCCGCCACCCTCATAGACCCGGCGACTTTTGGTGCACTGGTCACAACCGATTCGCAGCGCGTGTTGCCTACCCTGGTGCTCACGCACACACCGCTCGTTGCGCAAGCTATTTTTTTTGGCGCAGTGCTATCAGCCATCATGAGCTGCTCGTCTGCAACGCTGTTAGCGCCCTCTGTTACCTTTGCCGAAAACGTGGTCAAAGGCTTTATGCCGCACATGAACGACCACGCTTTTTTACGCGTGATGCGACTATGCCTGGTGGGTTTTGCCGCCATGGTGCTGTTTTACGCGCTTAACTCCGAACGCTCTATTTTTGGCATGGTAGAAAGCGCTTACAAAGTCACGCTGGCAGGCGCGTTTGTACCGTTGCTGTTTGGCGCATTCTGGAAGCGCGCCACCAGCCAGGGCGCACTTGCGGCAATTATTTTTGGCATTGGCAGCTGGGTGCTGATAGAAGTATTGATTGGCGACGAAAGCCTGGTACCTGCACAATTAGCAGGCCTGGTGATCAGTGCCGTTGCCATGGTAATCGGCTCGTTACTGCCGCAAAAGGTCGGTGGCACACCGCACAGCGCTGCTGGCTATTTGCACGAACATGCGGCAAGCAGTCACCCGCATTAAATTGTGCCAATGCTGGAAATACATCTTTAAAACAGCGACTATTCAAATAAACAAAGTCGTTTTATATTGGTGATAATGCTTTATTGAGCATGATCCGCCTTCAGGTAATTGAACATTTATGGTCGTTAACAAGCGTTACTACACTCTACTCCTAAGCGCTATCGTGCTGATTGGCTTTGTGGCAACCAGCCTGATTGGTTACTTTGTCGCCAAAGACTCGCTGACAGACCGCCTGCAGCAAGAAATGCTGCCACTGACCAGCGACAATATCTACTCGGAAATCCAGCGCGACCTGCTGCAACCACTCCTGATTTCGTCACTGATGGCCAATGACGTGTTTGTGTTTGACTGGATCAACAATGGCGAACAAGACGCCAATAGAATGACCAGCTACCTGGCACAAATCCAGAAAAAATATAACACCATCACCGCATTTTTCGTGTCTGAAAGCTCAGGCAACTATTACCATCCATCAGGGGTATTAAAGCGTGTCTCACCAGCAAACCCAGACGATCATTGGTATTTTGAGGCCAGAAATTCACATAACCCTTATGTCATCAACATTGACCGCGACACCGCAGACAAAAAACGCCTGAGTATTTTTGTTAACTATCGCATTGAAGACAAATCGGGCAAGTTTATTGGCGTGATTGGCGTCGGCTTGTCACTGCAAACCGTGGTGGAACTGATTGAAAACTACCAGAAACGCTATGGCCGTGAAATCTACTTTGTGAACCGCCAGGGTGAAGTCATGCTGCAAAGCAGCCAATATCGCTCAGAGTTGCATTTGCAAAACAAATCCGGGCTGGATAAAGCTTTTCTCAAAGTATTGACCTCGCCTAGCGCTTCTTTTTCGTTTAAAACCAGCGGCGGCAATATGTTGTACCTCAATAGCCGCCTGGTGCCTGAGTTTGACTGGTATTTAATCGTCGAGCAAGTCAACGACCCGAGCTCGCATCGCATCGAAACGGCCTTTTTGATCAACCTGGCCGTGGCGGTGGTCATTAGTATGATCGTGCTGGCGCTGGCGCATTTTGCAGTGCGTGGCTATCACGACAAACTGGAGATGATGGCGACCCAGGATAAGCTGACCGGCGTCACCAGCCGTCAGGTATTCGAGTTTTACTTTAAGCAGGCGGTGGCGCGCGGCAAGCGCCGTGACGAGTCACTATCACTGGTGCTACTCGATATTGACTTGTTCAAGCTAGTCAACGACTCTTACGGCCATGAGGCGGGCGACCGTGTCCTCACGCGCGTGGCACAGCTGATCAAGTCGCATGTGCGTGAAGAAGATGTGGTGTGCCGCTGGGGTGGCGAAGAGTTTTTAGTGCTGCTCTCAGGTTGCGACTTGCAGCACGCCAGAGACATTTCCGAGCTGATACGCTCGGCGGTGGCTGGCTTGCAATTTCACTTTAACAACAAAGTGGTGCACATCACCGTGAGTGCGGGTCTGGCCGAGATGCAAACGGACGAACTATTAGGCCAGGTGGTAGAACGGGCAGACCATCATCTTTACGCCGCCAAACGTGCCGGGCGTAACTGCATCAAACCAGAGCCTGACGAAGAAGCCACGACATAACGTGGCTTAAAGTCGCTGACTTATTTTTTAGCACTAAGCCCAGCCACGCGCGGCTGGCAATGCTCACAATAAAAAGTAGAACGCTGGCCAAGCCGGATATTCAAAATCGGTTTGGCGCATACGCGGCACGGCTCACCAGTGCGGCCATACACGGTATACGTCTGCTGAAAATAACCTGGATTACCATCGGCGCCAAAAAAATCACGCAAACTGCTACCACCCGCCTCTAGCGCGGCCTGCAAAGTCAGCTTGATCTCTTGCACCAGCAACGCACATTGCGCCAGCGTGAGCGCTTTGGCAGGCGTTTCAGGGTGTATACGTGCCCGAAACAACGACTCACTGGCATAAATATTCCCCACCCCAACCACCAGGTGCGCATCCATGATAGTGGTTTTAATTGCCGCACTGCGCGTACGCGTGTGCTGATATAAATGTTCGGCGTTAAAGGCAGCCTCTAAAGGCTCAGGCCCCAAACTGCTTAGCAAGGCATGTTGCATCGGGTCACCGCTTAACCATAATACCGCACCAAAGCGACGAGGATCGCGCAAGCGAATCACGCGCCCATCTTCAAAGCGGAGATCAAAGTGATCATGTTTTTCAGCCGGGAAATCACGCTCGAGCAAACATAAGCGACCAGACATGCCCAAATGCAGTAGCAGTACGCCTTCACATTCGGTAGTGCCAATCTCGGCCAGAATATATTTGGCGCGACGGGTAAGTTTGAGCACACGCCGGCCTTGCAAGTGCTGTGGCAAATCGGCGGGAATCGGCCAGCGCAAGCCATGATGACGGATGGTCACTTGCGCGATTTGTGCGCCTTCTACGGGCAGTAAACCGCGCCGCGTGACCTCAACCTCGGGTAATTCAGGCATGCTGATTATTGACTTTTAGGTGGCTGGCTTTTTGGTGCCTGGATATTCACCGGCGGATTCACCATGGTAAAGCCAGTGTCATTGGTAAAGTGATAGATAATGCCTTCATCCGGGCGCGCCAATAGATACTCTGGCGACTCTTGCACTTTATCAAAATGGACCTTTTTACCGTTGCGCAACAACACTTCAAACGAAGGATAAGGCTGCTTGCGGTCTGGTGTATAAAACTCAACAGAGGTTGCTTGCGCTTGCGCCCAGCTAAAGTCCATCCATTCGTTCATTTCATTCTGGGTGGGCTTGGCGTGCGCATCGTTCACAGCCCATTTGCCTTCATTTGACATCTGTACTTTGAGTGCATTTTCTTCCCATTGCTCTAAATGCGCGAGGTCAAAGCCTGCCAGCTGCTTGCGCTCAGCGGGTGACAACGGTGCTTTATCAACCATTTCAATCGGTTGCGTAGAGGCCGCCTCGCTATATTGCCCCGGCAGCAAGTACACCTGGCCCGCATAGCCCACATATTGCTCTTCTGACACCGGGTTATACGTACCAAACGTGAATACCTGGTCACCTTTGCTGCCAGACAGCGTTAATTTTAATACGGGCTGATCCAGCCCGTATTTAGCGGCATCCAGCAATGGCAACTTGGTCATGGTGGTGGCCGCAATGATAGACATCACCCGTTGCACTGATGCCTGGTCTGCGCGTGCCGGATACGGCTTGCGCATCATCCAGTAGCCATCCTGTTTCTCAAACATGGTGGGCGCCTTGGCTGGAAACTCAGCCTTTACGGCATTAAAGTCGGCCATTTTAAGGCTGGAGACTTCAAACCTGGCAGACTGCGCCTGTTCTTGTGGTTTTAAATGTAAAAACACGGCAATACCAACCACCACTGCCAATAACAACAGATTCAATATCCATCTTTTTTTCATGACGCCACTCCGACAGCCAGATCGTTAGAGATTAAGCCTTACGGCGCTTCCACCATAAAAACAAGCCTGCCACAAACAAACCGACTGGAATCAGGTACTGGAAAGCATGAAACACTAACCAGGCAACCAGGCGACCCTGGTCTGTGGCTGGAATCGACACGTTAATGTCTTTGAGTGGCATGGGTTGTATGGTAATCAGGCGATCATCGCCAGCCAACCAGTTAATGATGTTAATGCCCAAATCAAGGTTGCCGCCGTTGGTAATAAAGGTGTTAGCCAGAAAGTTTGCATTGCCGATGACGACGACGCGCTGGCCTTTTTTACCGTATTCGCGCTCTAGTGCCACGCCCACGTTAATCGGGCCCGCCTTGTCCTTGCCGTGATCAAAACTCACCTTGAGGTTTTGCGCGCCTGCTGGAATCTTGTCTGACTCCAACCAGCCATTGGGTGCAACGTCGATCAAACGCCCGACTTTCCAGCCCAAATCATCCGAGGCCTGGCCATCAATCTGATGCGCCTCCGGGAAAACTGTGCGCAACATAAAGTTACGCGTAATCGCATGGTCGCCATACAAGCTGGCAAAGGCCATTTTCGGGTCAGCACCATATTGCTCGGCCGCTTTATCCACCACGATGCCGGCGGACACTTTAATGCCCAGATACTCGGCGACGTCTTGCAAACCATGTAGGTTATCGTCATCCAGCAGCCACAATACGTTGCCGCCTGCTTCAATATACGCTTTGATCTTTTTCGCTTCTACCGCGCTGATATCCACTTGCGGCGCCGCAATCACCAGCATGGCGCCATTGGCAGGCACCGCCTGGGCAATGGTCAGATCAGGGTTGGCAAATTTAAAGCCCTTGCTTTCGAGCTGCTTGCCAAACTCACCCAGGTCATGGTTCTTAAGGCCTTGCAGCAAACGCTCACCATGGCCATCCAGATACATCACCGGCTGATTATTGGTCCGCGACAGGCGCACCAGCAAGTTGGTCATTTCCTGCTCAGCAAACGGCGGTGAAATATGCTCAGACCGCTTGTTATATTCCACAATGGTTTCGCCATCGACCTTTACACCCGCCTCTTGCGCCAGTTTTGGCTCTTCTGACGGATTAATAAACGTGATAAAGACATTTTTCTTTTCGCGCTGATAGCGGGCCACAAAGTCCAGCATGCCCTTACGGAAAGTGTCGCCATTATTGGCATCATCATTGGTCGCATACACGGTGATATTGACATCACCGTCCATTTGCTTGAGCACATTGATGCTGCCCTGAGTGAGGATATTACGGTTGGCCTGGGTAATATCTCTGGCCCAGCGATATTGGCCGGACAAATACCCCAGCATCACCACCAGCGCCAAAAACACCAGCACAAACATCCAGTTTTGTGCCAACAGTTGCCATCTAAATTTACGGTTAATTTTCATAATGCATTCAGCTCAAAACAAGGTCGCGTTTAACCGCGCAAACGATCTGCATCCAGACGACGAATCGTCAGGGTAATAAAAGTGAGGATAAACAGGCCAAAATAGGCCAGGTCAGCGGTATCAATCAACCCACCGCCAAACGACTGAAAATGACGCATCAGTGAAAATTTGAGCATGGTGCTGGTCGGGTCACCGGCAAAAAAGCGATCCAGAATCATCAACACAAACAAGGCAATAAAACTCAGGATACCCGCAATAATTGGCTGTGCCGTCAGGCTGGAAAAATATAGGCCCAAGGCAGCAAAGCTCGACACCAGCAACAGTAAACCCAGCGAATTGGCAAAAATATAGCCAAAATCAATATCGGCCCAAATATTCAATGTGGTCAGCATCACCGCGATATAGACCACTAAGATGCTTAAAAACACCACCAGGCCTAAAAACTTGCCGACCACGATTTCACTGATAGACAACGGCGCACTAAACAAAAACGGCATGGTCTGACTGCGGCGCTCTTCGGAAATCAAGCGCATTGACAGCAGGGGCACCGCAAACAGCATGATAAAAGACGCCAGGCCATACACGGTTTGACCCACAAACTGGGTCACGCCAATGCGCTCTGCCGGACGAATTGAGCCAGACATCACTTCAAAGTAATTGTTTACGCCGTTGAGGTAATAGGTGCCAAACGCGAAGGTCAGCAATGCCAAAATAATCCACCCCATTGGTGAGGCGAACATACTTTTAAGTTCTTTTCTTGCAATATTCAACATACTTAAATCTTTCCGTCTACACTTGAACTGCGGGCTTAAGCCGCTTTGGCCTCATCTGCACTCGCGGTCTCGTGGTAAGTCAGCTGCACAAACACATCTTCCAGGCTGGTCTGGTCTGGCGCAATATGATACAAGCCCCAACCGTTGTGCACCGCTGCCTGCACGATCGCCTCATGCGGCTGGCTGCCTTCATGAAAGCGAATGCGCCACAAGCCATCAGCCGGTTCTACCTCGGCCACGCCAGCAATTGCCATCAGCTGTGCGGCATCCGGCGCCTGGCGCAAGCCCACCAGCAGCTTATTGCCTATGCGCTGCTGCTTGAGTACCTCAATGCCGCCGTTAAACACCAGCTTACCTTTATCAATAATCTGCACATGGTCACACACCATTTCTACTTCGGGCAAAATATGGGTAGACACAATCACGCTATGCGCCTGGCCAATCTCTTTGATCAGGGCACGAATATCACGAATCTGAATCGGGTCCAGGCCCACGGTCGGCTCATCCAGAATCACCACCATCGGGTTATGAATAATCGCCTGCGCAATACCCACACGTTGCTGGTAGCCGTTAGACAGGTTTTCGATCAGACGCTTGCTCATGTGGGTGAGCCCGCAACGCTCTTTGGCATGCTCCACCGCTTTTTTAATCTGTTTGCCAGTCACGTTGTGCAGGCGGGCGGCGATGGTCAGATACTCATCGACCGTGAATTCTTTATATAAGGGGCGCATTTCCGGCAGGTAGCCAATCAATGCCTTGGCTTCTTTGGGATGCTCTATCATATCAATGCCACAGATTTTGACACTACCGGCACTGGGTGCCAGATTACCGGTCAACATTTTCATGGTGGTCGATTTACCAGCACCGTTAGGCCCTAAAAAGCCTAGCACCTGCCCCTGTTGCAGATTAAACGTTACGTCGCTGACCGCAGCACGGCCACCATACAAACGGGTCAACTCAATTGCTTCAACTGTTAAATTTGCCATGATTTTTTCACACACCTACCGACTAAAGACCACTGTGAGGCGCCGACAGAACCACCGCCGGCCAGTAAATCCCTAGACAAAGATTTCATCAAAAAGTTATAGTGCTAAAGTGGTACTGCTGTTGTAGCATGACGTTTCAAGCTGCGCTCAAGCGTCAATTACAATTCAGTTACAAATCGCACATTATGGATGAACTTGCAGCAACTGTCACGGACTAAACAAAAAATCAGCATCACAAACCAGGCACCTTATCACAGCCATGACACTGCTCATCAACAGACCAACTAAACAGGAATTCAGTATGCCCCAAACCAGCCGCTTCACGCTCAAACCTACTGCAAAGCGCCGCACAACCCTAGCGCTTTGCCTGGCATTGCTGACAACGCCGGCCTGGTCAGCCAGCAGTTCCCCTAGCATCACCACCCCCACGGCAGAATTTGTCTATAAATATCTGCTGGGTGAAGTGGCGGCCCAACGTGGCGAATTTGTACTGGCAGGCCAGTTATTCCTCGATTTAGCCAAACAAACGCGCGACCCGCTGCTGGCAGAGCGCGCGACCCAAGCCGCCACCATTGCCCGCACACCGCAACTGGCGCTGCCTTCGGCAGAGTTATGGTCAGAACTGGCACCAGATTCGATTCCTGCCGCGCAAACCGCCAGCCAGTTGCTGATTGCCAATGGCAACTTGAAAAAGGCCATTCCGCAGATTCAGAAAGTACTCGCTAACGACAGTATCCGGCCGAACGCCTTTATGGAACTAAACAGCCTGATGATGCGCGTTACCGACAAAACCAGCGTGCTGGAAGCGATTCAGCAACTGGCCAAGCCTTATCCAAAACTACCAGAAGCGCACTTTGCTGTCTCGCAAGCGGCCTACTTTGCCCATAACGAAAGCCTGATGGTCGCTGAACTCAAAGAGGCCTCCAAGCTGCGCCCGGGCTGGGAGCCACCTGCACAAATCCGCGGCCAGATGCTCAGCGAGCAAGATCCGCAAAAAGGCATTGCGTTTTATCGTGACTTTTTAAACACCTACCCCGAAGCCGACCAGATTCGCCTGGCACTTGCGCGCGCGTTGCTGGTACAAAAAAACAGCACGGACGCCAAAGTAGAGTTCACCAAATTGCTCGAGCGCCATAAAAACAATCCAGAAATGAACGTTATTGTCGGCCTGCTGGCGCTGGATGCCAAAGAATATAGCTTTGCCGACCGCTACCTGCAACACGGGCTGGAGGTCGGCTTTAAAGAGCCGAACAAACTGTATTTCAATCTGGGCCGCTCGGCCGCTGAACAAAAAGACGATGCGCGTGCCTTGCAATGGTTTGAAAAAATCACCGATGGCGAACAGTTCTTGGCAGGGCGCCTGGCATCTGCCGCCATCATTGCGCGCCGTGACGGCATAGATGCTGCAATCACCATGCTGGATAATGTGGACGGCTTAACGCCGGAGCAACAAGCGGTGGTGATTCAAAACGAGGCCTTGCTGCTCAACCAGGCCAAACGTACCGATGAAGCCTATGCGTTGCTGGGCAAAGCCGTGCAAAGTTTCCCGGACAGCCCGGAGCTGCTATACGACTATGCGTTAAATGCTGAGCGCAAAGGCAAGTTCGACATCATGGAAGAAACCTTATATAAGGTGATTAAAACCAAACCGGACATGGCAGCCGCCTACAATGCCCTCGGCTATTCTTACGCCGACCGCAATATCAAACTGATGGAAGCCAAGAGCCTGATTGAAACGGCGACTAAACTTTCGCCAGAAGACCACTACATCATGGACAGCTTGGGCTGGGTCTATTACCGCCTGGGTGATTTAGGACATGCGACGGAAGAGTTGCGCCGCGCTTACACCATTCAGCAGGACCCTGAAATTGCGGCGCATTTGGCTGAAGTATTGTGGAAACAAGGCCAGCGTGACGAAGCACAAACTATTTTGGACCAGGCACTCTCGGCCAACCCTGATAACGACGTCCTGGTGGCCACTGCGCAAAAACTGAAATCTGCCCTGTAATGCAGGCCGCACTGCCATTTTCTTTAGGCTGGAGATCACGCACGGCCAGCCAAGTGATGGCTGGCCTGTTTGGCTTGGCGATCGCTGGCTGCAGCACGCTACCAGCACCGCCCACCCAGACCACAGCCACCAATGCCGCCCAGCAACGCATACAGCGACTGCAAGCGACCAAACAATTTGCGCTAGAGGCCAAACTGGCGGTGCAATATGCAGGCAAAGGCTACACCGCACGACTGGAGTGGCAACATGATGCGCAAGAAGACACCATGCGCATTTTTAGCCCATTGGGGCAACAAGTGGCGTTGATTCATCGCACCCCACAATCAGTGACCCTGACCGACCAAAGTGGTAAACAGCATGCCGCGGCCGATGTGGCCAGCCTGACTGAGCGCTTGCTGGGCTGGCGTTTGCCTCTGGCAGGGTTGAGCCAGTGGATATTAGGCACGCCCCACCAGACCAGCCCATTTCAGGCTAACTACCTGGAGAATGGCGCCCCGGCCAGCCTGACACAGGATCAATGGCAGATTGACTATGACGACTATCGCCAAACCGCACTCAATGGCACCTTGGAACAACTACCTTACACCACGCGCCTGCAACAGCAGGATGTGCGCCTGAAACTGGTGATTCAGCACTGGTAAAGACCCGTGAATATGCTTAGTTAGCAGAGCACCAGGCTGATTAAAGATTCAGCGCCAGACGTCGATAATGGCACTATGAGCTGTTATCTTGTCACCCCCTCTTATCACCATCGCATCTGGCTGGCTGCTAGCCTGTGGCTGCTGCTGGGCCTCATGCCCGGCCACGGCCATGCCTCCCAATGGCTGTCGATCAAAAAAACAGATGACAACCAGCTGATGATAGATAAACAGTCTTTGCTTGAAGAAAAACCTTATATCAAAGCCTGGGTAAAAGTGGATTACCGCAACCCGCAAAAAAACGTCGAATCGGTAGACCGCGTTTACAACCATGCCAAAGCGCTCTGGTATTTTGATTGCGACAAGCGCAAAGCCGCGACTATCCAGGTGTTTCAATACGATGACGAAGAGCTGGTCTATTCTGCGGGCACCACGGCCAAGCAAGCTGACTTTATTGAGCCGCTGCCAGAGTCTGAAGTAGAAGTCGCGCAACAATATGTGTGCAAATGGCAAACCAAAGAGAAGCAGCGCATTGAAGCGGCTGCCCGCCGCGCGGCCAATCCGGTTGTTCCGGCGGTGGCCAGCAGCAAAGACAAACCCGCTGCGCCTGACAGCATCGCCGAGCCTGCTGCTGCACCAGCAACCAGCGCCAAACCTGAAGAAAAAACGGCTAGCGAAGCCAAATCTGCCACCAAACCTGCTGAAGATAAAACTGCGGCGGCGAAACCAGCGGCGGCCAGCAAAACCGACAAAGGCGCGGATAGTAAAGACAAAGATAAACCGGCCAAAACCGACAAGCTCAATGATCAATCCTGGGCCTATAGCGGCCCACACGGCCCTGACAAATGGGGCAGCCTGAATCCTGACTACGCGGTGTGCAATGCCGGTAGCCAGCAATCGCCGATTAATATCGACAACACGATCACAGCAGCGCTCAAACCGATTAAACGCTTGCAGAAGTTTCCGCTCAAAAATATTGTGCTCAAAGACCACAGCCTAATCATGGATGCGGGCACAGGCAATATGATGGTGCTCGATCAAAAGCCTTATCAGCTTAAATATATCAGCGTGCATGTGCCTAGCGAACACCAGATCAAACAAAAGTCTTATGCGGCCGAACTGCAAATGGTGCATGAAGACAAAGCCGGGCATCGCGTCATTATTGCCGTCATGCTAGAAGAAGGCAGCACCCATGCCGGACTGGAAAAACTGCTAGGCAGCCTGCCCAAAGAAAAAGAGCAAAGCAAACCATTGGCGATACGCGTGACACCCGCCGACCTGATGCCAGCCAAGCCAGCGTATTACCGCTATAGTGGCTCGCTAACCGCGCCACCATGCACAGAGGGTGTGCAATGGGTGATCATGAAAGAAGTGCTTAAAGTATCTAAATTTCAGCTGGGCAGTTTGCAGCAAGCCATAGGTGCGCCCAACCAACGCCCACTGCAAGATAGCCAAGGCCGCATGATTCTGGAATAAAGCCGCCTGCTGGCAGGCAAAGCACCAGCGCGACAATAAGCATGACTGCTGTGCATAGCCATGCTTTACAATAGCGGGCATGGAATTACTCACCTACCCTGCCCCCTGCAAAATCAACCTGTTTCTGCATATCACTGGCCGCCGCACTGACGGTTACCATGCGTTGCAAAGCGTGTTTTTACTGCTAGACCACGGCGACGAACTGCATATAGGCGTGCGTCAAGATGGCCAACTATTGCATGTCAATCCGTTGCCTGGCGTGCCGCCCGAGCAAGATTTAACCATACGCGCTGCACGCGCCTTGCAACAAGCCAGCGGCACGACGCTGGGTGCAGACATCAGGTGCATTAAGCGCACCCCCATGGGCGGCGGGCTGGGCGGCGGCAGCTCAGATGCCGCGACCGTGCTCATGGCACTCAACCAGCAATGGCAATTAGGTTACTCCAGACAGCAACTGATGCAAATCGGGCTCAGTTTAGGTGCAGATGTGCCGGTGTTTATTTTTGGCCAAACCGCATGGGCAGAAGGCGTTGGTGAACGCTTAGTCGCCGTGTCGCTACCGCCTGCCATGCTCGAAAAATACTATGTCGTGATCACGCCGCAGGTAGAGGTGCCAACCGCAAAAATATTTGCGCACCAAGCATTGACAAGAGACTCGAAACCATTGAGAATAGCGGACTTTTCAAACGGGGCTAATTCCGGCGCCTTCTGGCAGCAAGTCAGAAACGATATGGAAGCCGTCGTTTGTGAGCAGTATCCTGAAGTTGCGACGACATTGCACTGGTTAAAACAATACGGCGATGCCCGTATGAGTGGTTCTGGTGCTTCGGTGTTCGTGGCCGTGGATAGTGAAAAAAAAGCGTACGAATTGATTGAAAATAGACCAAAAAACACTTCTGGTTTTTGGTCAAAAGGGTTAAAATACCATCCGCTTTTTGCTTCGGTCACCGATGAAGACCCAGACACAAAAAGCGTGTGAGTAAGACAAGTTATTGGGGAGTCGCCAAGCTGGTTAAGGCACCGGATTTTGATTCCGGCATGCGAAGGTTCGAATCCTTCCTCCTCAGCCAAACATAAGCGTGTAGATTTAACGATTTACACGCTTAAATTTTTTATAGATTCCGGCCACGTGACTGGAATCAGGTTTCAAGACATCGTCATCGCTAAAAAAGGGTACAACGTTGAGTAACGCCAACATGATGGTATTTACCGGCAATGCCAATCCGGTACTGGCACAAGAAGTTGCCAAGCATTTGGGCATTGAATTAGGGCGTGCCGATGTTGGCCGATTTTCAGACGGTGAAATCATGTTGGAGCTGCTGGAAAATGTCCGCGGCCGCGACGTGTTTGTATTGCAGTCTACCAGCTACCCAACCAATGACAGCCTGATGGAAGTCATGGTCATGGTCGATGCGCTGCGCCGCTCTTCTGCTGGCCGTATTACCGCAGCCATCCCTTACCTGGGCTATTCGCGCCAGGACAGACGTCCACGCTCTGCCCGGGTGGCGATTACCGCCAAAGTGGTTGCCAATATGCTGACCAGCGTCGGTGTCAACCGCTTGCTGACCATGGACTTGCACTCGGACCAGATTCAGGGCTTCTTCGATATCCCGGTCGATAATATTTATGCGACGCCGATTTTGCTCGAAGACCTGGCCAAACAAGATAATGAAAACCTGGTGGTGGTTTCACCAGACGTGGGCGGCGTGGTACGTGCGCGTGCAGCCGCCAAGCAATTGAATGCCGACCTGGCGATTATCGACAAACGTCGCCCGAAAGCCAACGTTGCCAAGGTCATGAATATTATTGGTGAAGTGGAAGGCCGCACCTGCGTCATCATGGATGACATGGTGGATACCGCCAACACCTTGTGTGAAGCCGCTGCCGCCTTGAAAGACCGTGGCGCCACCAAAGTGGTGGCCTACGCTACCCACCCGGTGTTGTCTGGCGGTGCGGGTGAACGCATCTCAGCTTCTGCACTCGATGAGCTGGTCGTCACCAACACCATTGCATTAAATGCTGGAGCCTTGGCCTGTAGCAAAATTCGCCAACTGAGTGCGGCGACCTTGCTGGCAGAAACCATCAAGCGCATCAGCCAGGAAGAATCTGTTTCTTCCTTATTTATGGACTAAAAGTACATAAATACAATGTAGAGCATGGATTAATCATCCATCAATCATAACGATGGATATGGATGAATTCATAACCCAAAAAAGAATTTTTTTACCCCACCTGCTGGTCGCGGCAAGTGGATTTTAGTGCAGTACCGCCTGACTAAGGCGTTTTTAGGAGTTTCTCTTATGAGTATCGAAATTAAAGCCGTCAAACGTGACGTTCAAGGTACGGGTGCGAGCCGCCGCCTGCGTCGCGCTGGCAGCGTGCCTGGTGTGGTTTACGGTGGTGATCAAGCCGCTGTGTCTATCGAGTTGAACCACAAAGAATTGTTCATGGAGTTCCGCCATGAAGCGTTTCACGCGTCTATCCTGAGCCTGGTGCTGGATGGCAAAGCTGAAAGCGTTTTGCTGCGTGACTATCAACTGCACCCAGTACGCAACACGATTCAGCACATCGATTTCCAGCGCGTGTCTGCGACTGAGAAAATCCACGTGAAAGTGCCTTTCCACTTTGTAAATGAAGATGTAGCCCCTGGCGTTAAAACCGGCGGTGGCAACATTTCCCACATCCAGACTGAAGCAGACGTCAGCTGCCTGGCTAAAGACTTGCCAGAGTTTATCGAAGTTGACCTGGCTAAACTGGAAGCGGGTCACTCTATCCACTTGTCTGAAATCAAATTGCCAAAAGGCATTGAGTTTGTGCAACTGGCACACGGTGATGACGCGGCCGTGGTTTCCATTGCTAAACCACGTGGTGGTAGCGAAGAAGCTGCTGAAGAAACACCAGCAGCCTAAGCAGGCCCGGCGGTTATCCGCTACAATAAACGCGCACAATCCTGTGCGCGTTTTTTTTGGTGCATGTTTTGTGCGCCCGTCTGAGCTAAATCGTCAATACGCAAATATGAGTGGAATAAAACTAATTGTTGGCCTGGGTAACCCGGGAGAAAAATACACCATGACCCGCCACAATGCCGGCTTTTGGCTGGTGGATTTACTGGCCCAGCAGTCCGGCAGCCGCCTTGCCGCAGAAGCCAAACTGTTTGGCATCGCTGGCAAATGGCAACCGCATAGCGACAAATGGCTACTCAAACCCAGCACCTTTATGAATGCCAGCGGCAAATCAGTTGCCGCCATTGCCAATTACTACAAAATCCAGCCCGCAGAAGTGCTGGTGGTGCATGACGAGCTGGATCTGCCGCCAGGCCAGGCTAAACTTAAATTCGGCGGTGGTCATGGCGGCCATAATGGTCTGCGCGATATTCACGCGGCGTTGGGCACCCCCGATTACTGGCGCTTACGCATCGGCATCGGTCATCCTGGCAATAAGGCTGAGGTGGTGAATTTTGTGTTGAAAGCGGCAGGCAAAGACGAGCAGCAAGCCATGGATGACAGCATCATCAAAGCCACCACCATCAGCGACCTGCTGGCTCAAGGCCAATTTGAAAAAGCCATGCTGCAACTGCACAGCAAATAATCATTAACGCGACATTACCGCCCGGGACTGGTGCCACTCATGATGCCAGAGGGTAAACGCCTCCGGGCGTAACGGTGGTGAGAAGTAATACCCCTGGCCAAAGTCGCAGCCCATCTCTTGCAACATGCGCAACTGGCGCTGGTTTTCAATGCCCTCGGCAATCACCTGCATGCCCAGGCTATGCGCCATCATGATGATGGCGCGACACAAGGCGGCATCCTGGTTAGAGCTACCCAGCTCACGCACAAACGAACGGTCAATTTTGACATAGTCGATGGGGAATTTTTTCAGGTAAGACAAGGCAGAATAGCCGGTGCCAAAATCGTCCAGCGCAACCTGCACCCCGGCCCGCTGATATTGCGCCAGGCGCTCACTCACTTGCGAGCTGGCATCTAACAATAAGCGCTCGGTAATTTCCACCACCAGCATATTGCCCTCATGATGGTTTTTGGCCATTTCAAACAGCCAGTCTTCATTCTTTCTGTGCTCGGTGGCAAATTGCACCGGCGATTTATTCACGGCCAGTTGAAACATAGGATGCAAGGTCTGGCGCCACTGCCGACACTGCGCAATCGCCGTTTTAAACACCCACTCACCGATCGGCACAATCAGCAAATTATCTTCGGCAATGCAGATAAACTCCATGGGCGGAATCAGCCCTTTGACCGGGTGCTGCCAACGCAACAAGGCTTCGGCTTTCACTACCATATTAGTCTGCAAATCAACCACTGGCTGATACTCAAGAAAAAACTCGTCGTTGCTGATGGCCTGGCGCAAATCTTGCGACAAGCGCATGCGATTTTCTGCATTCTGCTGCATGCGCGGCGTGAAATAAGTAAAGCAGTTACCGCCCTTTTGCTTAGAGGCATACATGGCCTGATCTACACGCTTCATCAGGTCTTCTTTATTACCGGCATCGTCTGGAAAAATCGCAATGCCCAGGCTGGCTGAAACATAAGCATGCGTGTCATCCAGCTGAAACGGCTGCGACAATGCCTCCAGCACCCGTTGCGCCAGTGCCTCTACATGGCTGGCATGCGCGTCATTCAACATCAGCACAAATTCGTCACCGCCCAGCCTGGCCACCAGGTCATTATTGCCAACGCAGCCTAACAGGCGTTTGCCCGCCTGCAACAGCAATTTGTCGCCCTGATCATGCCCCTGGGTATCATTGACCTCTTTAAAGCGGTCGAGGTCTAAAAAGATAATCGCCAGTTTTTGGCTATGGTTTTTAACCGCATGCAGTGCCTGATCCAGCCGGTCAAAAAACAGGCGTCGGTTAGGCAAACCAGTCAGGGTATCAACGTTGGCATATTGCCAAACCACCTCTTCTGACTGCTTGATTTTTGAAATATCCGCCAGCGTACCCAGTATGCGCGTCGGCTTGCCATCATCGTCGTGCATCAGCACCATGCCGCGGTCAAACACCCATTTCCAGCTGCCGTCTTTGCATAGCATGCGATACTCAATCGCATATTGCTCACGCTCACCGTCGAGCACTTGCTGATGCAAGTCCATCGCCGCGGGGGCATCATCCGGGTGAATGCGCTGGTTCCAGGTGCTTGGTTGATGGTCGAGCTCGTGCGCGGCAAAGCCCAGGATTTTTTTCCAATGCTCAGAAAACACCACCTTAGACTCCGGCACATTCCAGTCCCACACACCGTCGCCGGTGCTTTCCATGGCAAACTTCCAGCGCTGCTCGCTACTATTGAGTGCCAGGTTATATTTTTCTAACGCATTGCGCGTGCGGTGGCGCACCACGGCAAACTGCACCAACCCCGCCAACAACAAGCTGATCACCACGCCGAGCACGCCCATATCATTCGCATCACGGTAATCGGTCGCGGCTTCAAAGGCCGGGGTAGACCGCGCCTGCAAACGCCACACCTGCCCGCTCACATTTAAAGTATGCGCGACCGTAAACTCGGCCTCGCTGTCATGCACATGCGTATCCTCAGAGCCACTGTGATACAAAGGCACCTGGCCTTCTTCATGGCCGTGGTCAAACACATCAAAATGTACCAGGCGTTGCTCCATCGGGTGCAGCGCCTCGGCCAGCATGGCCGCGACATCAAAGCGTAAAAACACCCAGCCATTCAGCCAATGGCGGCGATCGCCCGTTTGCATGCCCTCATGCTGACGGTATACCGGCGCATGAAAAATATAGTTTTTATAAGGCTGCACGCTGGTGTTAGCGGCATAATGGCCAGACAGCACCAGGCGGTCACCATCACCTGCCTCCAGCAAATCTGCACGCAGTTGCGCATCTAAAAAAGTGTTTTTAAGCAGTGTTTCGCGGTTAGCATCATTGCGCGGCTCCACATACAACACCGGCGCCACCTCTTCGTCACCTTTGATAAATTCCAGATGCTTGAGCAATTGTTGAATCGGCATATCCAGGTCTTTAAAGGTTTCTGGATGTTGCAGATGGATATATTTGATAAAGCCCAGCGCATTCAGGCTGTTGTATTCTGTGCTTTTGAGATAGTTGTCTACATAGAGCCGAAACTCTTCGGCCGAAACAAACTGTGATGAAATATACAGTTGCTCCACCCCTTTGAGAATTTGCCGGTAAGCATTGAGCCGCTGCTGGATGGCCTCAGACGCAGACAGTACCGACTGCTTGAACTTCACCGTCTGCAATGCCTCGGCATGATGACGCTCGCTCATCCACAGTAAAAAGGTAGTCTGCAAAGCACACAGCAGGATCACTGCAGCGATCCATCGTGACGACAATAACTGCTGCAATGATGCCATATTGAAACGAACCATTTCTCATCCTTAATCAGGAAGGCGCACGACGCTTATGATTATGCCCCCGCAGTCGTGCATTTGTTTATTTATAATAAAACTTAAATCTTGTAGGCAACTTGTGTCAAATCAAGATTGATTCTGGCTCTATCTCAATACTAACGGTAAAATATTGGTTTTATTCAATCTTTGCCGCAATATAATGCTGCGGCAATACTCACGCTAAGGTTCATCCACTATGAAATGCGGTATTGTCGGCCTGCCAAATGTAGGCAAATCCACCTTGTTTAACGCCATCACCAAAGCGGGCATCGCCGCAGAAAACTACCCTTTCTGCACCATCGAGCCCAACGTTGGCATCGTCGAGGTGCCAGACCCACGCCTGCAACCGCTGATCGACATTGTTAAACCGCAAAAAGTACAACCTGCGATTGTCGAGTTTGTCGACATTGCCGGTTTAGTGGCAGGTGCTTCCAAAGGCGAAGGCCTGGGCAACAAGTTTTTGGCTAACATCCGCGAGACAGACGCGATTGCGCACGTCGTGCGCTGCTTTGAAGACGGCAACGTTATTCACGTCGCAGGCAAGATAGACCCGCTGGCCGACATTGAAGTGATCAACACCGAGCTGGCCCTGGCCGACATGGAAACGGTCGAAAAAACCATGCAGCGCGAAGGCAAAAAAGCCAAAAGTGGCGACAAAGAAGCCATCGCCCTGATTAAAGTGCTCGAAAAAGTGGTGCCGTGCTTAAACGACGCCAAAGCCGTACGCACACTGGGCCTGGATGCAGATGAACTCAACTTGCTCAAGCCACTGTGCCTGATCACCGTCAAACCAGTGATGTATATCACCAACGTGATTGAAGGCGGTTTTGAAAACAACCCGCATTTGGACAAAGTGCTGGCCCTGGCAAAAACTGAGAGCGCGCCTGTGGTGACCATTTGCGCCAAAATTGAAGGTGAAATCTCAGAGCTGGACGAAGAAGACAAACTGCTGTTTTTAGAAGAACTCGGCCAAGAAGAGCCAGGCCTTAACCGCGTCATCCGTGCCGCTTACGACTTGCTAGGCCTGCAAACCTACTTTACCGCTGGCGTGCAAGAAGTACGCGCCTGGACCGTGAAAAAAGGCGCTACCGCGCCACAAGCCGCAGGTGTGATCCACACCGACTTTGAACGCGGATTTATCCGCGCCGAAGTGATCGCCTATGATGAATACGTGAAAAACAAAGGCGAAAAAGGCTCACAAGAAGCAGGCAAAATGCGCCTCGAAGGCAAAGAATACATCGTGCAAGATGGCGATGTGATGCACTTTAGATTCAATGTTTAAGCGCGCATTGCACTAACACACAAAAAGGCTGGAGAATTCTCCAGCCTTTTTTAATGCGCGTCTCAAGATGCCTTGAACATGGCATAACGTGGATCATCAATCACCTGGACGAAACGTTTAAACATCTCAGGATCCAGCTTGGTCCCGGCTTCACTTTCCATAATCTGCATAATCTCATGATGTGGCCTCGCGCCTTGATACACCCGCCGCACCGCCATCGCATCGTAGTTATCCACCACCGTCACAATGCGTGCCAACAACGGAATCGCCTCACCGACAAGACGGCCAGGATAGCCGCTGCCGTTAAACCACTCATGATGGTGCCGCACCACATCGGCAATACGATGCGCATCGTCATGCTCATACACCTCAATTAAATCCGCCCCCACCGACGGATGCGACTGCATGATCGCAAACTCACGTTCATCCAGCTTACTCGGCTTTAACAACACCGCATCCGGCACCACAATCTTGCCAATATCATGCAAACAGGCGCCCAACTCCAGGGCGTCCAGCTCTTTGCTGCTTAAACCAATCGCCTGCCCTATCCCTTTAGACAGCGACATCACCCGATCACTATGCAAGCGCGTATAGGCATCGCGCATGCGCAACGCATCCGCAAACACCTTGCTCAAATGCAACACCCCACGATGGTTGCTAGCAGGCTCGTTCATCGTTTTTCCGAATTTTATTAGATTTAAAAGCTAGAATACTCCCAAAATTAAATCACTGAAAACCCCGGCAGCGTTAAATCAAGAAAATGCGTAGTAAAAAGGTCACAAAGGCATGTTGTCCTACCCTGATACAACTGCTATAATCGCCGTCTTTCAAAGATGGTGATGTAGCTCAGCTGGTTAGAGCACAGGATTCATAATCCTGGGGTCGAGGGTTCAAGTCCCTCTTTCACCACCAAATAATAAGCGGCTTCCAGAATTGGAAGCCGTTTTCTTTTGGGCACCGTGCCCAACTTGTGCCCACTAATTTTTACGCATTTTTCTAAGAAATAAAAAATGACTCTAATGCTAAAGAAATTAATTACGCTCTAATTCTGTTGTAATCATCTCAGCTTGCTTCAATACAGTTTCAGTAGCCAATATCTCCATATCTGGCGGATATCCAAATTGTCGTAGCGTGCGTTTGACGATCACTTTCAGTTTGGCTTTAACACTTTCCTTAATCGTCCAATCTATACTGGCATTTTCACGCACGCGTTGCAGCAATACCACAGCTAACTCCCTGAGTTTGTCTTGCTGCATGAGTTCTTTAGCACTGTTGTTATTGGCCACCGCAGTATAGAAAGCAAATTCCAGGGTGCTTAGTTTTAATCGCTCGGCCTCGCTGTCACCATGGACAATCTCTTTACTGAGTTTAATCAGCTCACCGTATTGAGCCTTATTAGACTTAATGAATGGAAAACTTAGCATTTGCAATCACCGCTATGTTTAGCGTAATAAATATATTTTATGCTAATAAAAATCAATCAATTCCATTAACTGTCGCGCTTTCCAAGTCCTGTTAGTTAAATAGTGAGTTTTCAAAAAGTGAAAGTGAGCAGTCATCCCGCCACAGCGGGATGACTCTAGTCAGAACTTAAAAATATTTGCCTATTTTGCAGTCGTGCTGCAGGCAGTTTCAGTTTTCTTTTGAGCTGCATTACAGGCTTCCATCGCTTTTTTAGCACTTTCTTTTGCCTCTGAAACATTATTTTTGTTATGACTCTCAGAAGCACTCAAATGATGTTTCGCTGCCGCTTCATGATCGCTTGCTGCTTGTTGATGCAATCCGCTGGCTTGATTGGAAATTGACATGACTTAATCCTTTATGTTGTAAATCAATCTGGCCCTTGGAAATTCAAAAGCCAGTCTTGCTACTTTACAAATAATTTTTAAGCATGTTTGTTCGCTAGCCAACACCCCTTTGATTATTCTGTTGTCACACCATCAAACAACCGCTCCGTGACATCAGCATACACTCGCAGATGACAGACTGTTCCATCTAAGTGGTTAGGTGGTGAATATACTGAATGTACTTTTAAATCAAATTTTCCCGTATTGATAAGGTTGTGATTGACTCCGGCAGGGACAATAATGGCGTATCCCGTCTCAACCTCAGTCGTGACGCCATTGATGATGATATGTCCCATGCCTTTATCCACCCCTAAGAACTGATCCTGCATATGCACTATAAAGCCAGTTTCTTCACCAGGTTTTAGTGAGACCAGTAGTAATTGACTATACTTTCCCGTGTATAAGACTCGTCTGAAGTCAGTATTCATAACACTGGCTTGCTGAAGGTTTTGGATGTATCCATGCATAAACGATTTCCTGAGCGTCATGAAGCGTCACATTGCTGGTAGGTGGTTCCTGAGAGTGCCGATAAGACTCCTCTCTGACATGTGAGGTCATGCACTATGATGTTAATGGTATTTGATGTCTTGTACCGTCTCGGCAAATACATTGATTTGCTTATTGGCCTCCTGCTTGCTGATGCCATATATTTGCTGCAATTTGCTGGCGAGTATTTCCCGTTTGCCAGCAATATCATAAACATTGTCTTTTGTCAGACGCCCCCAGTTATCGAGAATCACACACTCAAGCTCCATCCAATGATCTTGTATCAGTCGCCATTCCATGTTTTTCTCCTGAGTGTTAGAAGGTTTGTATGCTCATGTAGAGATGATCAATAGGTTTTCCACTTTTTTGACCCCTGCAATATGTCTGCAGATATCCGAGGCCTTTTCGCTCACCGCAAGTGAATCGGCATAGCCTGTTAAGGTGACTACGCCCGACCTTGTTTCTACACGTATAGTCGTGTCTATCAGTAGCTTTTCGTTCTTAAAGGCTTTGTTTATTTTTTTTGTAATATATGCATCAGATAATGCGCTCTGTTCTCCCCAGATTTCCAGCTGAACAGTATGCTCACTCTGATTACGCTCTGTACCGTCTGATTGCCGGTGAGTTTCAGCAATCTGTGCTGAGGTGGCGTCAGGGTCGCTGCAAGCAGAAATTGCGATACAGAACACTGCAATCATCTGTATTCTAAAATAGAGCCTCTGTTTAAGAGCACGATCAAGTATCCTCGTTGGCAAGTTCATGATGGGAGTATCTTCAGGTCGCAATAGTCATGCGCTGAGTGGTGCATCACCTCCACTACAATTGCAGTTTGTTCAATCGAGTAGGTCATCACCGAGAGCATTACTTTCTTATTGCCCATAAGCATGCGTATCCACTGAGAGCCCCTCGCTGGAGGCTTAAAAGGCTGGTGATTATTTGTCTGGCTATCTCTCATCACTACTCCCACCAACATTCCTGTGAGGGTGCCTATGATGATACCTAAGCATAACAACAACATAGTTGAAACGCCCCATCTGGAATGCAATAGACTCTTATCCATGATGACTAAGGCCAGCTCTACCAGGCAGGCCAAAAATATGCCACTGATAGCACCAATACAAGACATCACCAGCAACCTTTCACTGAGATTGTCAGGCTGGGGGATTGGGTCTGACCCAAATGTATTTGTTAGGTGCTTGGTAATTGAAATCTGTGAGTCAAGGATTCCTTTTTTAATTAGGTCATCTTTCACTAAGCGAGCATTAAATTTCTGTTCGAATACCCCAGAAATATGGTGGCGATATGAGTTCAAGAGGCGCCTTAATCAACGAAATATAATGTTCACCATAATCAAAGATTTCGCGCGCTGGGTCTGTTCGCTACCGAACCAGAAACACTCATAAAGAACTAGACGGGACACGCGTCAATAGTAGAGCTTGATTCTTGCTAAACGTGCGTCAACGCACAGAACAGGCTTTTTCTTTACGTGAAGATGTAACCAGATCAATGACCCCATTGCTCTATCATCACCCTTTAAAGGAGCACATTATGCAAGCTAATATGAAGCACTTTCTGGTTGGACTCGCATTCGCAGGAGGTTTGGGACAGGCATACGCGACCCCACTCTTAGTCAACTTACCCACAGCAAATGTAGACATTGTTGCTTCTGGATTTGGGGGGACTTTGCTGGATAGTGCCACCACGTTGGTAAGTAACGCTAGTTACAATGGCACTGCCCGTGCGGCAGTGTACAGCACGGCTACCGGTCTAGACTTTTATTATCAATTTACAAACAATGCCAGCTCACAAAACGGTATTGATCGCATGACTGCGTTTGACTTCGGCAGCCTTGGGAGTAGCGTCGTGAATGTTTATCAAACAGCCACCGGGTTTGATATGTTTAGCAATGGGACGGAAAATTCACAGTATGCTGATCGCACGATGGCAGGAGTGATCGGTTTTAACTTCTCCCCCGTTAGTATTGCTGATATTCCCCCGGGAACGACTAGCTTTATTCAGATAATTCGTACCAGCGCTACCAATTATCAGCCAGGTAACTTCGGCATTCTCGATGGGATTGGTTCTAATGCCGCGGGCTTTAGTCCAGCAACGACAGTCCCCGAGGCTTCTACATATGGAATGATGCTGCTAGGTTTGGGCTTGCTAGGGCTGATTAGTGGCAAACGGATGAATGATTAATTCCTAAAAAATTGGCTGCCACTCCAAAAGCGCCTTTCAACAGGCGTTTTTTTGCATTAAGCATCCTGCAATGTACGCTATCGCACTGAGCCGCACTGACGATGGAGAGACCATGATGACTCAAAATACAACTGGAGACTATAGTGAAAGCTGACTTGCAAGTCCAAGAAGATGTGATGAAAGAGCTGCATTGGGAGCCTTCGGTCAATGCTGCGCATATAGGGGTTGAGGTTCATGAGGGCATTGTCACCCTGTCAGGATATGTCGATACCTTTGCCCAGAAATGGCGTGCTGAAAACGCCGCAAAACGGGTGCATGGCGTAAAAGCCCTGGCGATAGACATCCATGTTCAATTGCTAGCGGGATTCGAGCGTTCAGATTCTGATATCGCCAGATCGGCAAATAATGTGTTGCTCTGGTCTAACGATTTGCACAACAACTCTGTACAAGTGATGGTTGAGAAAGGTTGGATCACTTTGACGGGTTTTGTTGAATGGGCATACCAGAAACAGAATCTTGGATATGCAATTTGTAACTTGTTAGGTGTGACAGGGGTCAGTAACCACTTGAAAATAGAACCCAAAGTTAAGTTGAAAAACGTGAGGGATGATATAGAGCAAGTTTTAAAGCGGAGAGCATTAGCTGAGTTAAAGCATGTTTCTATTAAGCTCAACGGTACAGAGGTGCTGCTCGCAGGTCATGTGAGCAGTTGGGAGGAGCGTGAAGCTATTCTTCACTCTGCTTGGAACACCCCTGGTGTCCAAAATGTGATCAATGAGATTAAAGTCGCCTAGCGCAGGCCGCTATAAAATGTATGCAATCTCCACTACAAAAGTTACTCATCATAAAACATAGTAAAGTCGCCTATATGGCGGACTTTGCTGTGTATGCTCTCTTGATTGGCTTGATGACGAGTTCCCTGATCCTTTTCCCGGTGAGGATGTCAGCGCTATCTATTGTCTTTTACATAATACTTGGCGGTTTCAGCTGGACGCTGATGGAATATGTATTGCATCGTTGGGTGCTACATCAATGGCCTCCCTTTTGCGAATGGCATCACGAGCACCACCGGCAACCAAAGGCATTGATTTGTACAGCCACTTTGGTCAGCTTGAGCGCGATTGGATTGACCGTCTACTTGCCGCTGTATTGGGCAGCCTCCGCTGAAGTGGCAACGTGCTTTACACTAGGGTTATTAATCGGCTATCTCGCTTATGCCGTCACACATCATGCGATCCACCACTGGCCCAATTCAGGGTTGGCATGGCTCAACAAAAGGCAAGTGATTCATTGTTTGCATCATGTTTCCTCAAATCACTCTTTTGGAGTGACGTCTAACGTTTGGGATGTTGTGCTGGGAACTCACTTCAATTCCCCCGTTGTCAAAAGCCTTGAGAATTCGGCGCATATTGATTTGCAGCGCGAATAGTCCTCTTTAGAAATCCAAAATGGCTGGGCGAGTTGGCGGTTTTACTGACATATAGTCTCTGGTGAGCGGTTGCTTCATGTGATCAGAAGTTCGGTGGCCAACCAGTATCTGGTAAAGACCCAAGTGACCGTTTTCAAACGATAGGCGGCTTGCAGTCATATAGGATAACCAAATTCGGAACGTCGCCTCACTGACATGCTTAAGTGCATGCTCGTGCTGATTAACCAGCTGTGAAATCCAGTTCTTTAAAGTCAGCACGTAATGTCTGCGCATTGACTGCACATCAATGATTTCAAATTCAGCCAATTCCATCAGGGTTTGAATATGGCTGATTGTTTCCAGTTGTCCGTCTGGAAATACGTAACGGTTGACAAAAGTATGACCAAGGTTGTTTGGCCAACCCTTCGTATCACTAGTGATGCCGTGATTGAGGAAAAGGCCATCACTCGTTAACAAGTGCCGGATAGTCTGAAAATACGCAGCCAGATTTTTGATCCCCACATGCTCAAACATGCCCACACTCGCAATTTTATTGTACTGGGCCTGACCAGGGATATCACGATAATCTTGTAACTCCACGGAGACACGCCCTACCAAGCCTGCTTTTCTGATCTGTTGCTGAGCATAGTCATACTGTTGTGAGCTCAATGTGACGCCATGCGCTTTCACACCATAGTATCTGGCGGCATGGAGGATAAGTGCACCCCAGCCACAACCCACGTCCAGAAAAGCATCGCCTCTCGTCAACTGTAGTTTGCGGCAGATTAAATCGAGCTTGGCGGTTTGGGCGCTGGCAATATCTTGTGTCTCGGTGAGAAAGTAAGCACAGGAATAGACCATCCTCGGATCGAGCCACAACGCATAAAATGCGTTTGAGACATCGTAGTGAAATTGAATGGATTGCTTGCTTTCGTTTCGGCTATGCGTAAGTACCTCTTTTGCGGCTGCTAAATGCGTGAGCTGAAAAGGCCTAAACGAGATCGGTTGCCTCACTTGCTTGATGAGTTGATCGATTAGCGCCCGGCCTTTCAGCCGCCAATCGAAGTGCAACCGGTTAAACTGCTCTCGCAAGGCTAGCAAAGCTGCCAGGTCACCCTCTATGTCCATCTCGCATTTAAAATAAGATTCGGCAAATGTCAGGGGGTCTTTGCGCTTGAGAAATGTCTCAAGAATGGCAGGCGTATGAAAAATCAACACAAAAGGGCTGCCATTCACTGGCGCAGCTTGCCTGCCCAGATTGACGCGCTGGCCATCCCATAACTGTATTTGCAAATGGCCATCAAATTGATCAAAGATGCTTCTAAGCATATTCACCATTGAAGCGGAGGGATCTTCAGACCACACTTTAAAAGTCAGTAGCTTTTTGACAGTTTTCATCAGTACGCTCCGCGAGTCGAAATCAACTCAAGCTAGTATTTGCTTCCGTTTGTCGCATCCCTGTCATTCACCTCAGGATTATCAGAAGTGGTACCTAGTGCTTTTTTATTCATAGAACTGTTGTGTGCATCCTTATCAACTTTCTCCAAGTTGATCGTGCCATTTTTTTGCTTGATCTTATCGAAACGATCTTCATGAAACTTTAGAAACTCGGCTTTTGAAATTTCTCCATCGTTGTTTCCATCCATTTCTTTATACTGAAGATGACCTTCACAGGATTTGGGTTTTATATCGCGAGCCTCAGCTAATAAGCTTTGACTGCCTATAAGAAGAATAATGAGTAGCGAGGAGAGTGTTTTAGTCATGATGGTTCCTTCTGAAATATGAGCAGATGCAATCGAAGTGCAGGCTTCACTCCTTCGAGGTTCGGAGCATTCAGGCAACAGATTAATGCTTGCTCACACAATACTCAGTGCGCTAACGTACGTTGGGCAGACAAGTGCTTATGTACGATATCGTACATAAGCGTATAGTGATTTCTTCTATGATGCACAGACTTATAAATCAAAGAGATCACTATGAACTCGTTCAACGCACCGAGCCAAAATCATTTGCTCAACGCATTGCCAGAAGTGGATTATTTGCGGATCAAAGATGCACTTGAATTTGTAGTGATGCCTTTAGGGCAGGCTTTGTATGAGTCTGGAGGCCATTTAAAACACGTTTACTTTCCAACGACTGCCATTATTTCTTTGCTGTATGTGCTGGAGAGCGGAGCCTCTGCAGAGATCGCAGTGGTAGGCAATGAGGGGATTTTGGGGATTTCACTCTTTATGGGGGGAGAAACGACGCCAAGCAGGGCTGTCGTACAAAGCGCCGGATTTGGGTACAGGATGCGAGCCAGTTTGTTGAAACAGGAATTTAATCGTGCAGGACCCATGATGTACCTATTATTAAGGTATACACAGGCCTTAATTACTCAAATGTCTCAAACTGCCGTGTGTAATAGACACCATTCGATTGAACAGCAATTGTGCCGATGGTTATTGTTGAGCCTGGATAGATTATCCTCAGATGAGCTGAACATGACACAGGAGTTGATCGCCAATATGCTAGGGGTACGACGTGAAGGAGTCACTGAAGCCGCCGGTAAATTGCAGCGCGCGGGCTTGATTGAATATACGCGTGGCCATATCCGGGTGCTTGATCGTGTCAAGCTGGAGAAAACCGTCTGTGAATGCTACCAAGTCGTTAAAACTGAATTTGACCGCCTTCTCCCTGACATGCATAGGCATCATCAATAGCCGCCAGTCCAAAACTCGCAAGCTGTGATTTCCCTATCCAGCCGGAGTAGCTGGCTGCTACGGTTTACGGTCGCGATTGATAATGTTTGATCCCAGCACTGCTGCACCTAGCCCCAGTATCGTCATGCAGGAAAGGATAGTGATGGCCATAATGACATACCACTGTGTATAGATGTACCAAGCCGGTGAAACCGTCATCCATAAAGGGAAAAACAATACGTACAAGCCAAGAAGCAGTCCTATTCCTGCTCCATACATCATGCCATGCCATCCCTCAATCCATTTTTTTGTTCTGATAAGAGTAGGCTGCTTGGGGCCATAAGGCTGGAATTTGCCACGCTTTACGCCAGCACTTTCCGATGCATCTAAAGAAGAGGAGTGCTCGCCATTTAGCTTCAAGGTATTCATCGTCATGAGTCCAAGTCTTCGTTTCATAATCATCCTTTATACAGTCAGTTTTTGCGCTTATATAGGTCTCTAATAAAAGATCATTATAGGCTTGAGACACTGTGCATCCGTCTGCCAGCACACAGAGACTCACCTCGTCTCCTAACTCACTGCGCATGTGTGCAATCGAACAGAGACACATGCAGGATTCTGATATTTTTTTATCATGAAAGGCCATCCTAACTGTAATCAGCTGATAGAGTCATTAGATAGTCATTGTCATCATCAGCTTTTTAAACATGGCGACTGGGTAGAGCTGACATCAGGTCAAAGATTGAATACGCCAGGAGAAGCGACCGACTACGCTTATTTCCCAACTGGCGGCGTGATTGCATTGATGATGCAACAGAATATGAAAAAACAGATGGCACTGGCTCTTGTAGGTGCTGAAGGCATGGTAGGCATTTCGCATACCCTTGGAGTGGATGTGGAGCCCTATGCATCCATAGTACTTACTCCTAGCAAGGCTTTCCGCATCAAAGTCAAACAGTTGTATGCGATCAAGCTCAAAAATAGTACTTTTTGCCGAGTGCTGGATAAATATGTGGCTGTTATGTTTGCACGATTTGCACAAGCCATTTTATGTCGCAGCCAGCACAATGTGCAGCAACGCATGGCTAGCTTACTTCTCACCTACAGTGACTGTGCATCTGCTCTAGAGTTTGAAATGACACAAGCCATGTTGGCCAATTTGCTAGGCGTGCGCCGCTCTGGTATCAACAATGTAGCCATTACCTTACAGCAGATGCAGATTCTGCAATATAGCCGTGGTCATATGCATATCATTAACCGAGCATCATTGCTCAAAGAGGCATGCCAATGTTATGCCAACGACAAAGATACATACACGAGATGTTTCGCCATATAAACATGCATGCACGCAATCCTGGATAACGTAAGAAAATAAGTTAACGACCAGTACAGAGTTTTATTCCGTTGCTAGACAATAGAACACTTCCGATGCTGGCTATGACTATGATCGCAGCAATTAAACTTTATACATATAAAGGATACTGAAAATGAATACACTAAAGGCTAAAACCTGTTTTTTAATGATGGATAACAAGTCATTAAAGAAACCACTTGAGACTTCATTAAACAGATCCAAGAACGATAAAGAAAATATTTCGTCTCCCCAGGCCCAAATAAAAACAAGTTATGGACATACAACAGCTGATGTTGAGAACCAAATTCTAGACTGGCTGAAAGAGATTAAAAATGAGATATAAAAGTGACCGTCAATGCGAGTGAAGTCCAATGCCTTTCGCTAAGTTACATATCAGACAGACCGCACGATCAGAATACTAATAAATGATAGGTCATATATAAGTACTTTCCTGGCCTCACCATCCATAAATGTGCTGACCAACTATTTTTTATATTACCAAGGAAGTCAATATGCCTATTCGCCATGTATTATTGATTATATGCCTGAGTGTAGGGTTTCATTCACGAGTCAGTGCAGCAGTATTAACGAAAAAGGAAATCTTTAAATTGGAGAAATCGATTAAATTTGAATATCAACAAAGTTTGAAGATATGTGACACTCTCAACTGGAATGAAAGTGATGTATGCGTTGCAAAAGCAAGTACAAAACAAGATATCGACCTGGCTGAGCTTCGCGCCAATACGCAACCGACGGCAGAAACGCGTTATGCCGCATTGATAGCACATGCGAATGGCGATCATGAAGTAGCCATCACTAGATGTAATGGCATAGCGCATGAAAAAAGAGAACAATGCTGGAATGAAGCTGACGCTATCAAACAAGCAGATATACAAAAGGCAAAAAGCTTCTGGGGCAAATTAATTGAATAAATATCAATAAAATAAGCCCGTGAATAGTGATTTAAAATTTTTGAAAAGTTAAAACATGTCCATAGTCGCACACTTATTGATCCATAACCGTTTTCCTTATGGATAACTGTTTCACTAGCTTGGTTAATCCGTGAGCACCGGTATGTGATTCTGCTTATTTATTTCGGTTATTACGCGCTGTTGATATTAGTTTCAGTGTGCTGCGCTTGGAGTGCATTTGTTGAACTCAGGCTTGAAGAGTTAAGTAGTCTTATTGATGATTGAATCGCCACTAACTTCCTAAGTCACTTTGACAGCAGCTGTATGTGTGGACCAGCGCACAGAAATTAAAGCTATATCTGGTCAAGATTGAGCTCCATTAATTAATTGGAATAAAATCATGAAAACAGATACTCAGTTAAAAAACGATGTCACAGCAGAGCTCAAGTGGGACAACTCAGTGAACGCCAATCAAATTGGCGTTGAAGTGAAAGATGGCATCGTCACATTATCTGGTCACGTTGATCACTATTCAGAAAAGTGGGCAGCAGAACGAGCAGTACAAAAAGTACTTGGTGTAAAAGCATTGGCTATTGAGTTGGATGTCAAATTACCAGGATCCAGCAATCGCGATGATAGCGACATTGCACTGACTGCCAAAAATGTTCTTGAATGGACCACCAATTGGCCAAAAGATCAAGTTAAGGTGATGGTAGAAAAAGGCTGGATAACTCTTTCTGGGCAATTGGACTATGATTATCAGCGCCAACTCGCCTTATCAAGTGTACGCAATTTAATGGGAGTTAAAGGAGTTAGTAATAAAATAACTTTAAAACCATTTATATCTACTAGCACTGTTAAATCGGTCATTGATGCTGCATTAAAAAGACGAGCTTTAACGGACGCCCAACAAATAGTTGTCACGGTCGATGGTGGCAAGGTTAATCTCTCGGGTGTAGTACATAGCTGGTCAGAGCGTGAAATGGTCTGTGATTCTGTTTGGAATACCCCAGGAGTTACCGAGGTTAGTGATAATATTACTGTCGCTTATTAAAGCACTAAGATATTTACGCACGAGGGTAAAAGCACGAATACTTATCGTCCAAAATCACCTAGTGGTTACAGAGCATCCTTAAATTATCACCGAGAGTTAAGATCACATTTTAAGCTTAAGAAACTAACATCAACGACGATGAATTAGGTGAGCCTTAGGGTCGTTTTTAAAAAAACCTTTAGGAAACATCATAATTTAAGAAATATGAATTTGGACATAATTAGAATAGGCTTATTTTTTAGTTGGGAGGGTATAAATAATTTTGTGTAAACGGTCATTTTGCAGGAAACTGCGCACGTACTTTTGGAGTAGAAATGACCGTATCAAAACCCCTACCCAACGATCTGATTGATGGATTGTTGGCGAACTATAAAAAGCCCGAAGATTTAATTGGTGAGAATGGCCTGCTCAAGCAGTTAACCAAAGCACTGGTTGAACGTGCCCTTGAAGCAGAGATGGCCGAACACCTTGGCCACGATAAACATGCGCCAGTGAAGAATGCCACTGGCAACACCCGCAACGGTAAAAGCAGCAAGACCCTCAAAGGAGACTTTGGTGAGCTGCCGATTGAAATCCCCCGTGACCGCGCAGGCAGCTTCGAGCCACAACTGATCCCCAAGCATCAAACCCGCTGGTCGGGCTTTGATGAGAAGATTATCTCGCTATACGCCAGAGGCATGACAGTACGTGAGATTCAACAGCACTTGTCAGAGATGTACGGCACAGAGATTTCACCGACGCTGATTTCCAATGTCACTGATGCAGTGATTGATGAGGTTAAGCTGTGGCAATCTCGCCCTCTCGACAGCATTTACCCTATTGTCTATCTGGACTGCATCCATGTCAAAGTCAGAGATACTGGTAGTGTGCGTGCCAAGGCGGTGTATCTCGCCATAGGCGTCAACATGGACGGTCACAAGGAAGTGATGGGCTTATGGATTGCGCAGACTGAAGGCGCCAAGTTCTGGCTGGCGGTCGTGACTGAACTCAAGAACCGTGGCGTACAAGACATCTTCATTGCCTGCGTGGATGGCTTAAAAGGTTTCCCTGAAGCGATCGAGACAGTCTATCCGCAAGCCACGGTGCAGCTTTGCATTGTCCACATGGTGCGCAACAGCCTGAACTATGTGGGCTGGAACAAGCGCAAAGCGGTTGCAGCTGACCTGAAGACGATTTACAGCGCTGCCACACTGGCTGAGGCTGAAAGGGCGCTGATGGACTTTGAGCATCAGTGGAGTGAGGCTTACCCCTTAATTGCCAAATCCTGGCGCAGCAACTGGCAGCGCATCATTCCGTTCTTTGACTATCCGCCTGAAATCAGGCGCGTGATTTACACCACCAACGCCATTGAGTCTGTGAATATGAGTTTGCGGAAAGTCACCAAGAATCGTGGCTCGTTTCCGAATGATGAGTCGTTGATTAAATTGTTCTACCTAGCATTACAAAACGCTAGCAAAAAGTGGTCTATGCCACTGAGAGATTGGAAACCTGCGCTAAACAGGTTTACCATACAGTTCGAGGACAGAGTGCCTAGTCAGTAATCAACCGCCGTTTACACAAAATTCAGGACACCCTCATTAAAAGATATGACCGGCTAACAGGCGATGATGGGCAAATTAAAAGACTGCATCAGCTTGATCTCTGCCAATTAGATGGCAAGCCATCTACCATTAAATATGAAGCAGATGGCGGACCAACACTGGCCAGATGTCGCGAGTTACTCGGCCAAAACGGCGTGGTTGCGGCGGATACCAAACGGTTTCTGCAATGGCTATTTTTCAACCTGTATGTTGGCAACCACGATAGCCATGCAAAAAATTTGTCCATCTACTTTTTGCCACAGTATGGCGTCAGGCTGACCCCGTTTTATGACTTGTTATCCACCTCGATATACGCTGGTCTCTCACGCAGGTTCGCCTTCAGCATTGGCGGCGAAAGCACACCATCGAATATACAAAAAGAGCACATCGTCACCATGGCCAGCCAACTGGGGTTTAAAGCACAGTATGTACTAAAAATTGCAGAGGAGATGGCCAGTGCATTAGGAGACAAGCTAAATGAAACGACCCATGCGGTCAACGCCATGGCCGCAGCAGGCACTGAAAAAACAATGGTGGAGCGTTTAAACCATCATATCGCACGCACCACCAAGAGTTTGCAAAACCGCTTATTTACCCGTTAAGGCCTAATGCATGAGTGCATCCTCCATGTCCTCCAGGCGTTTATATCCATCCAATCGTTTAATCAATTGGCCATCTTTAAAGACAAAAGTGGTTGGCACGGCATACAGGCCGTAGGCAATCGCAAAGTCAGATGCAAAGCTTTCTGTCCAGTTGCCCGCCGCCGTTGCCATCATAAACGTGGCCCTGCCCGCATATTTCTTGGCAAGCGTCTCGAACACCGGGTTAGACTTGATACACCAGCTGCATCCTGCATGGTTAGAGCTGGCGTGCACCACCAGAATACCCTCAGAGCCTTCTGCCAAATGCAGTAGCTGATTGGTACTGTTGGCATTGAGCGATGAAAAAAGCATTTTGCTGGGTGCCGTGGTCGTTTTTGGCAAACTGACACTCACCGGCTTCACCGGGACCTCGCGCACTGGAATACCTCTCTTTTCACGTAATTTGATCGCCGTATTCCAGCGAATAGCCTCTGCATTACCCTCTTCAATATTAAGCGCGTCTGCTTTGATTACGTCATCCAAGTCACCATCATTATTTGCCCAATAAGGGTTGTTAATATATTTGCCATCTTTGTATAACACCATGGATGGAAAAGCGACATATTGCACAACATCACCAAACACCACTCTGGGCTCTGCGGGTGCCGTGGTACGCAGAAAGCTGACTTTGCCTGCATATTTTTTGGCAGACCTTTCAAAAAGCTGGCTTTGTTTGGTGCAAGCCTCACACTGGCCTTCTTTGGTAATAAAGAGTGCCCCCAAGCCTGGAGTACTAATATTGGTTTGCTGATGCAAAGCCTGTGCCATTGACTGATCAAACGCAACGTCTTGAATGCCAACTGGTGCTTTGCCGTCTTTTGGGACCTCAATCAGGGCTCTTTCATTGACTTTCATTGGCTCTGGCAGGGGTTTGTTCACATAAGCAGGCCTTTGCGCTGTGCGCGTGTTAGCGCTGCCATTGTTAACCGCAGCCTGGCTAGAGGCTACTTCAGGTAAAGGGGCAACCTGAGTGGTGAGCATTTTCCACTGGCTATTATCTGTCACGCGGCCTTCGACCACTTTGACAAAAGAGCCATGGGTTTTATTGCCAAGTTGACCGACTGATACCAGTGCCATCGCATTATCTTTATAGGCCGCGATATAGGTAGCATCTTTGGGAAACATATGCCACTCCATGCGGCGCGCCTGGTCAATATAGGGCAACCAGTAAACCACATCGGCCTGTTTGCAGGGCGCCTGACAAACCAGCAGGCGCTCAAAGCCTTGGCCAGCCAGCCAGGACTCATAATGTTTTTGAATCAGCAATGGACTGTCATTGGCTTCATGCGTAAATTGCAGCATGGTGACCTGGCCTTCGACAGGGACCGAATATCTTGGCACCCATTTGTCAGACGTAATTCTTTTTGGCGGGCTGATCGGGATCATCAACTGATCAAAAGGATTGTCGATTCTTTGATGTAACACCGACCTGGGATACTCTGTTAAGCCCAAGGGTAAATCGGTTTGGCTGGCAATTTGATTGACGCTGCCCGCCTGTATTTTCTCCAGCACACCACCCGCTGCCTCAGCAGGTTTATTGGCCGGCTCGCTCAGTTTGTCCAGCACGCCGGTTTGCTTAATAACCTCTGTAGCACTTTTTAAAGTCCCCAGCCAATCAGCAAAAACGGGATGAGAAGCCAGTAACCCACTGAGCAGCAGGTAAGTAAACAGCGACTTAAACTTATTACTCGAATTCAATTGTGATCCTTTTTGTTAGTCATTGTATTGATCTCACGCGTTGACCTCGGGTGCTGCGGAAGCCCCTCAGACAGCATGTCCATGTCGTTTACTCAACGATATTTAATACAGTTTAATACATGATTAAAAAATGTTAAATTTTACATCAATACATTATGGCGACTAACGACCTCACGGTCGTGATGCAGGAAGCAAAAAGGAAAGTCTTCAGTCAGCTGACGGTGGACTGAAGAACATGACTGGTCTGGGAGCAGAAGCGTGTTAGCTGTGATTAGTTAAGTACGTTTCAACCGCTTGTATAAATAGTTGCGGCTGCTCGGCATGCACCCAATGGTCAGTAGGCAAGGTGACAAACTCAGCGCGCGGGAAATGCTGTTTAAGTTCGGCGATGTCACGCTCTTGCACATAATCACTGCGTTCGCCGCGAATAAATAAACTGAGGCGGTCGAAATGGACGGCAATCGCTGCTATCAATGTCGCGTAATTCGCTTTAAGCGCTGGCAAGTTAATTCGCCACTGCAACTGCGCTCCACTTTTGACCAGATTAGTGAGTAAAAACTGCCGTACCCTTAAATTAGGAATTGCATCCTTTAAAGCGTTATCCACCTCATTACGTGATGCCATCTGGCTGAGGTTGACAGCCAGCATGTGATCCATCAGCTGCGTGTATCGGTCAGGATAAGCGCGCATCGCCATGTCTACCACGATAAGCTTGCTCACTCTTGCCGGATATTGCGTGGCAAACTGCATGGCAACCTTGCCGCCAAGTGAGTGACCGAGCAGGTGTATTTGCGCCAAACCGAGTGTATCCAGCACCGCCAATAAGTCATCAGCCATATCTGAGTAGGTTTGTGTATCACTATGCGGCGAACGGCCATGATTGCGTAAATCGACACAGATCACCTGGTAATGCTGTGAAAAATGCTTGGCAATACTGCCCCAGTTATCGGCAGAGCCAAATAAGCCGTGTAGTAAAACGAGTGGCTGGCCTTGGCCCAGGGTTTGCGTATGTAGTTGCATGGTTTGTGCTAAAAATGAATGTAGCGCTATGTTATAACAATGCAGTTCAACTTTAGGCTGGTCGTGTAGGAAAATCCACGTCAGCCAACTCCTACGGAACTATCAGCGTTTTTTGGATGCATAACTTTTCGCGTTCTTTTCATAATGAAACCTCGATAAATTAACTCAACAAGGAATCATCATGAAAAACACAATTAAATCTCTGTTGTTAGTAAGTGCGTTGACATTGCCTTTGGCTGGCTTTGCAGCCGATGGTGACTCGATTGGCACCAAGGTTGAAGACTCTGTGATTACCGCCAAAGTGAAAACAGCGTTTGCCAAAGATAAAGCGGTGAGTGCCACAGACATTAAAGTTGAAACTGACAGCAATGGTTTGGTGCAATTGTCTGGTGTGGTGAAATCAAAAGCTGAAGCAGACAAAGCAGTGCTGTTAGCCAAAAATGTGAAAGGCGTGACCGCCGTGAAAGACGATATTGTCGTCACACAATAATTGATTCGCGCTTAACTTTGCCCATAGGAATCCACGCGATTCCTATGGGCAGTTTTACGTTTTACGCCGCTCTCACATACTCACCCACCAGCCAAACAAGCCTATAATGAATTGTGTTTATTACGCACTCACACAGCGCAGCATCATTGCCACATTCAGGGACACCACACATGGCTGTTTACAATACGCCCGGCGTTTATATACAAGAAGTGAGCAAGCTGCCGCCGAGCATTCCAGCATTAGCAACCGCTATCCCGGCCTTTATCGGCTATACCGAACGTGCAGACCAACAAGGCACTGCGTTGTTGCTGGCACCAACCAAAATTACGTCACTGCTGGCATATGAGGCGCTGTTTGGCGCTGCATCCACGCCAACGGTCACGCTATGGCTCAATGCACAACAGCAAGTGATCGCTGCAACTGTTGATCAGCCTTTTTATCTCTATGACAGTGTGCGGCTATTTTTTGCCAATGGCGGTAGCCAATGCGTGATTGTGTCGGTGGGCGATTACAGTGATGAGCTGACGGCCGCCCGGCTAGCCGCCGGTTTAAATGCGCTTGAAACAGACCCGTTGCCGACGCTAATCGTGATGCCGGAAGCGTCATGCTGTGAAGAGCCACATACGCTGGAGGCAGCGGCGCTGGCGCAGTGCGCACGGGTACAAAACCGTTTTGTGCTGTTTGATTTACGTTTACAAAACAACCCGGTCGACTTTGCGGCTGAAGCTGCCCGTTTCAGGCAAAGCCTGGGCATGGATCATCTTAAATATGGGGCAGCCTACGGGCCATGGCTGATTGCCAGCCTGGCCAGAGCCACCCAATTCAAGCAACTGGTGTTTAAACGCAAAAGTGACGGCGCCACTGCGAGTGCAGAGCAATTGACTCAAGACCAGGGCATGCTGGCACTCATTGCCGAGATACGCGCAGCTAGTCTAGCTGCGGCCACGCCAGCATCTCAAGCGCAACTGCAATCGTTAACCCAACGTTTATACAACCAGTATGTGCTGGCAAAACAATGGTTAGATGCCGCCAATCTTGCTTTAAACACGCTGCCTGCCAGCGGTGCTGTGGCTGGCGCCTATGCCGCGGTAGATGATAGCCGTGGCGTATGGAAAGCCCCTGCCAATGTGCCTCTTAAACAGGCCATACGGCCGGTGCTTAACCTCACCAATGCGCAACAAGCCGATTACAACGTAGACGCAGACGCTGGCAAATCGATTAATATCATCCGCAAATTTACCGGCAAAGGCACGCTGATATGGGGCGCCAGAACCCTGGCGGGCAACGACAACGAATGGCGTTATGTGAACGTACGTCGCTTGTTTAGCTGGGTAGAGGCATCTATTAACCACGGCCTGCAAGCGCTGGTGTTTGAGCCTAACGACGCCAACACCTGGCTGCGCGCGCAAGCCATGATAGAACACTTTTTAACTTTGCTGTGGCGGCAAGGGGCATTGCAAGGCAGTAAACCGGCGCATGCTTTTTTCGTGAATATCGGCCTGGGCAAAACGATGACAGCCGACGATATTGTGCAAGGGCTGATGCGGATTGAAATTGGCATGGCCGCGGTACGGCCAGCAGAGTTTATTGTGTTAAAACTTAAAGTAACTATCAGCCAGAATGGGTGACCGGCAGGACGCGTGATAACAGGTATCACGCCCTGCCCGCACAACCACCCACTTGTATATTAAGCATATGCAGCCGCGCCAACGTTGAGGCACTCTTCAGCACAACGACGACATGCTTGCGCGCAAGCACGGCAATGGTCAGAGGCATGTTGCTCACATTCATCGGCACAGGCGGTGCAAATTTCCGCACAGTCCTGGCAAACCAGTTCAACAAAGTCGCTACGACGCGCAATAAACGAAGCGGTCAGGCGGCAAAAGTCCGCGCAATCCATATCTAGCTCAATACAGGTGCGCAGCATGGGGTTTGCCTCAGACTCACAAGCAATGGCACAGCTTTCACAAGCTTCAGCACATTTTTTGCAGAGCTCCATACACATTTTCAGGTCTTGTTCAGTCATGATTTTTCTCCAGCTTAGTGAGGTATAACAGGTGGATAAATCTAGCTAGCCCCTGTCATTGCCACCAACCTCATGGCAAGACAGGGCGACCGACGATGTGGGCCATTACGGTTTCACGCCCGTGCCGCCGTCTTGGGGCTTTTCATGAAAGCGTTTACTTTTTTCGAGGCTACCAGGCTTAGACTGTTTATGATCACTGCCTGATTTTCCCTGCGTATCGCTGCTTGCCGCATTGTTGTCTGGCTGCGGCTCCAGATAGTCGCCATTTTGTGGCGTCTGCGGCACCTGATTTTTCTGCTGTTGTACTGGCGGTGCAGTATCTGCTGGCGCCGCCAAGGCAGCCGTCATTGAGCAGGTTAAGGTACTGGCTAACACTATAAAAAGTAATTTTTTCATCATCGCATCCTCAATTTAACGTTTTAAGATGCCCCGCCTAATGTGGCAGGGTTATCCTTATGCTAATGAGACGATTAATCACTGTATGTCAGTGCCTTTACAAATAAGCTGTAGGATAATCACGAGGCGGCATCTTCATTACCCGTCAGGCTGCCATGGCTGCGGACCCAGGCAATGACTTTTAATAGCTCGTCAGGCGTGATGCCGTTGTTGGCATCTGAGGGGTCCATCAACCCTTTACCTTTAGCTCCCATGCCGCCATTGGTGCCGTTCCAGACGGTTTCAAACATGCCTTTATTAGTGGCGTCTTTGGCGTAGTTGTAATTGGGCCCGGTTAATGCCGGGCCAACTTGCCCGCCCGCTTCAGGGCCATGACATTGGGTGCAGGAATACAACTGGAAAATCTTTTTACCGGCGGCGATCGCATCGTCTTTGCCGATATACGGGTTTTTGCCACTGGCTAAAAACTCCTTGGCGGCTGGTGTATCAAATAATTCGTGCTTGATTTCCAGCGCTGAACCATCCTGTGTTTTGACAAACTTGATTGCCTCGCCACCGGCAGCTGCACCTGAAGTGCTCGCAGTAGATGCCTGTTTGTCACAGGCTGAGAGTCCAGCCACTAATACCAACAGGCTTAAGCCAAGGGTGTGATTCATGTCGTTCTCCTAATGGTTGGGTGTGTTGTTGATTGATTCGATCACGCAACTCATTATGAATAAAAGCAAAACCGGCGCCCATGTCACAACGGCGGAATCTGCTGTAGGAAGATTCGGACACTAAACCGGGAACTCGACGCCCGAATGTCTGATTTATACATGGAGGAAACAGATATAAAAAACGGGCGCAAACCAAGCCTGGCAGCATCAGGTCTGGTTTACGCCCGTTTGCATGAGGCTAGCCGTTAATAATTTCGCCGCCATTCGGGTGTATCACTTGCCCGGTCATATAAGACGACGCCTGACTGGCCAAAAAAACATAGGCGGGCGCGATCTCACTCGGCTGCGCAGGCCGCTTTAACGGCACCTGGCTACCAAACTCGCTGACCTTTTTTTCATCAAAACTGGCGGGGATCAATGGTGTCCACACCGGGCCGGGCGCCACCGCATTGACATAAATATCCCGATGCACCAGTTGCCGCGATAACGAGCGCGTGAACGACACTACCGCCCCTTTGGTGGCAGAGTAATCCAGCAACTCGGGGCTGCCACGGTAAGCGGTCACAGAGGCCGTATTAATAATATGACTCTTTTTTGGCAGATGCGGCAACGCCGCTTTCACCATATAAAACATTGAGAAAATATTGGTTCTAAAGGTATGCTCCAGCTGCCGCTGGCTGATTTCCACAATACTGGTCTGCGGAAATTGCTGCGCGGCATTATTGATGATGATATCCAGCTTGCCCAACTGTTGCAGCGTATTGTGCACAGACTGCTCGCAAAATTGCTCGTCTGCCACATCACCTGCCATCAGCAGGCAGCGACTGCCATAAGACTCCACTAGATGTTTGGTCTTTTGTGCATCGGCGTGCTCGTCTAGATAGATAATCGCAACATCGGCCCCTTCTGCAGCAAAATGCACGGCCACGGCGCGACCAATACCACTATCGCCACCGGTAATAATCGCTACCTTACCTTTGAGTTTATCGCTACCGGCATATTCATCTGCAATATATTGCGGCTGCGGATGCATGTCTTGCTCCAGCCCCGGCTGGACATATTGATGCTGTGGCGGATTTATTTTCTCTTCAACAGCTTCCATTGCGTTCTCCTTGGTCATGGCTAAATGAAGTACTAGTAACATTAATTCTTTAAGTGATTGTCCTGGGCGGGCGCGACAGGCTCGCGCGGATCGGGCCGTGGCTGGCTGTTTTGGCGTCGTTGACTCTGGTTGGGTAAGCCCTCAGCAGGCACTTCTGGCGGGACTATTACACCACGCTCATGTGGCATTTTCGGCGGCCTATTAACGCTGTCAGAGTCAATATTGCAGGACGGTTTATTTGAAATGGCAGCGTCTTCGCAAGGCGGTACGGTATTGTTCACCGGCGGGGCAGACCAAGCATTCCCCGACCACACACTGCAACACAATGAGCCAACCAATAACATCCAGGTGAGTGTTTTTTGCATACCGTCTACTCCTTTAACAAGGTGGAAGAGATACCACTGCATGATGCATTGTATGGCCACCAAAAAAGCGGCGCCGTAGGCGAACACTGATTTGGCTGTAGGAGTTACTGTTGAGCAAAACATCCTCAGTCCAGCCAGATTGTCAGCCTATGCCAACCGTCCTTGTCAGACGTGTCTGACAACACAATCAGCCACTGCCCGATACTTGGCTGCAAGCTTCATTTTTACACTGCAGGCAGATGATCATCATCTGCCTGGGCCGCGCATTGGCATCAAGAAGCCAAGCATGTTGATACCTATCGTGTGTGCTGGCACACATTAAGAATTTAAGTTTTTTGCATGTTGAGTCTTTGAGTAGGAGTACGCCATGAGTAGTTATCCCGTGCATGCCTTAGCCATGTCATCTCCACTGGAGCAGTCCACAGAAAGTGGTGACGACCTGGCCCAGGCGCGTTATATTTTGCACCGGTTATTTCAGGGCTTTGCGGATCCCTTTGCCGTGCGTTTGTGGAATGGCAGCATACTGACGATTGGCGACGGTGCCCCCGTATTTACTTTTTGCCTGCAACAGGCGTCGGTATTGCGTGACATGATCTGGTTTAGCAACCCGCAACGCCTCATGGAAGCCTATTGCGCGGGTGAAGTACAGATTCATGGCGACTTTCATGCTGCCATGCAGTTGCGCGAGCATTTTGAATCACTATCGCTACCACTGCATGAAAAACTAGGCCTGGTATTCAGGGCACTGACGCTGGCAGATCATCCGCCTGCACAAGACGAACATGACACGACGACTGGGCACGCTCCCGCCTCTGCGCAACGCCAACCGCCCACGCCAATAGCGCTGAGCTACGATGCCGCGGATGATTTTTATCAATGCTGGCTTGATGAACAGATGCTGCACTCATGTGCATATTTCACCGGCACGACCAATACGCTGTCGCAAGCCCAGCAAACACAGTTAACACTGATCTGCCAGAAACTGCATTTGCAACATGGTGAATCGCTACTGGATATCGCCTGTGGCTGGGGTGGCCTGGCATGCTGGGCCGCCAAACACTTCGGTGTGTTTGTGCACGGCATCACAACAAGCCCGGCGCAATATGCTTATGCAACCAAGCGAGTGCAGCAACAAGGCCTGGCGCATCTGGTCAAGATAGAACTGGCTGACTATCGCACCCTGCCTGCACTGGCCAACTATGACAAAGCCGTTTGTATCAACATTGCCGAGCATATTGGCGCCGCGCATTACCCTGCGTTTTTGGCCAAGGTACACGCCGCGCTTAAACCCGGCGGATTATTGTTGAGCCATGTCATCACGGCTGAAAGCCCGGCTGGTCAGCAAGATGCCTCAACCGCATTAATCAACCGCCAGCTATATCCCACAGGCGAGTTAACGTCTTTTGCTCAGGTGTTACAGCATCTAGATAACGCCAGCTTTGACGTCTTTAACGTAGAAGGCTTGCGTCGGCACTATGTGATGACGTTGCGCCAGTGGCTGAAAAATCTGGAGGCGCAGCATGCCTCAATTGCGGCCAGCATGGGCGAACGCACTTACCGTATTTGGCGCCTGGCCTTGACCGCTAGCGTCATCCAGTTTGAACAAGGCGTGACAGGCATGCACCAGGTGCTTGCAACACGCCGATGCGTTTAATTACCCAGGAAACGGCCATATGCTTAACATGCTCACACCATCCCCTCAGCGACGCCTACTCACTGCCTCGGTTTGCATGCTGGCGTTCACCAGTTGTTCGCAACCGTCAAAAGTACCGGCATCCACAGGAATGCTCACGAATCCGGACGCAGTCATCAGCCAGGCAGACTGGTTTCCAACCACACAGGCGGCAGAAACCATGCGCTGGCCAGAAGGCAAAAAGTCGATTTCAACGCCAGGCACTAATGTAGTTGCTTTTGCCAATGACTTACATCATCCACGCTGGTTATACGCCTTGCCTAATGGCGACATTCTGGTGGCAGAGAGTTATCCCCAGCCTAAAAATGCAGCGTTTAGCCTGAAAAACTGGATCGCCAGCAAGTGGATGCATGAAGCAGATGAACAGGCAGCAAGCCAGCACCAAATTACCCTGTTACGCGACAATAATGGCGATGGCATTGCTGACGAACGGTATGTGTTTATCAAGGATATCGCTGCCCCGTTGGGTGTGGCGCTGGTGGGCGACACATTTTATGTCGCCAATGCCGAGGCCCTGCTCCTGTTCCCCTACCAGGCCGGGCAAACACAGATGACACAAACATCCGATCCTGAAACGGCTGATCAAACAATACTGATGCGACCGGCAGCGCAGGAAAAACTGGCGAAAAAACCAATGGATGTGCTGACTGACATCCAGCAGGAAGATGGCGCAACACAAGGGCGCCCAGCCAATGTGCTGCTCGATAAAAGAGGCTACCTGCTGGTGGCAGATGACGTCGGCAATGTGATCTGGCACGTGAAAGGTAACCGCAAAATCGCACAAAAATAGCCACATTAAGCCTGAAATGGATGACAAGCCATGAAAAATATATTGTTAATCTACGGCCATGCGCTGAGTCATTGCGCATTAAAGGCGCTGGTCAACGACGACCATAGCGTGCACCTGGCCGATGAAGCCGGCAGTGTGCATGACGCCATATTGAAAATCCGCCAGCATGCCTACGATGTCATCATTTTGGATGTGTCCGCAGCAGAAACCAATGGCCTGGAAGTATTCTGCGACCTCAAGCAAGCCTTTCCTGACCTGCCTGTCCTCATTATCAACGGCAGTGAGCGGATTGAACGCATGATGCATTTTATCCGGCTGGGATGCGCGGGTTATTTGTCTTATACAACAGACAGTGCCCAAGTGATGCCAGCGATCAAGGCCATCGCGCGCGGGCAACCTTATATCTTGCCTCATCATCAACAAATAGCCGCTAACAGCGACCCCATGCTGCATGAGCGTTTATCATTGCGTGAGCTGCAAGTATTTTTCAAATTGATTAAAGGCCAGGCGGTGAATGCGATCGCTGTGGAGCTGGATATCGCACCCGGCTCTGTCAGCGTGTTCCGCGCCAAGATCCTCAAAAAAATGCATGTGCAGAATAATGCTGCGCTGATTCACTATGCCCTGAAATACCATTTGGCCCCCATAGCGGGGGCCACTAGCAAATCAGCCAGGGAAGTGGCCTGATGACAAGCAGCCCTACAGTTTCTTGACCGCAAACTGCAATTGTTCGATCGCCTCCCACGAGATCAGCGAGCCAATTAAAATAACCGCAAAGCCCAAGCCAGCGGTACAGACGATCGCCATGCTGAGCGTCAACAGTGCACCGCGCTCCCGTACACCAAAAATATACCTGACACCACGATACACCAGTAGCACCGATGCCAACACTGCGACCGCATGCACCACCACATTAAAACTCAGGCTGGGTACGATGTAAAAAAGCGAGGTCAACCACAGTGGCGTGGTAGCAATCGTCATGATCAGCAAAGAGTCCCTAAACGCGGGTTTGATATTGACCATCTCGGCCAGGTTCTGGGTGATCCAGGCCATCACCAGCAATACGCCCAGTTGCAAAAACAGCAACTCGGCACTCACCATCATCAACCGATTACCGGGCAAGTGATCAAAAAACAATTTCGGGTAGTTGTGATACAGGCGCAAATACATCATCACGCACGGAATCAACGATAAAGGCAACACATAAAACAGCATGAGTTGCGCCACGCTGGGCTTGCTGGCAGTGAGCACCTTGGCATGGCTACTGTTGGGCAAAACAAAATAAAACAGGCGGATAGGATTCATGCGACGCTCCTTAAGGCAAACGGGGTCAATGCCTACCTATTAAAAGACGGACAACAAACCATTGCCACAAGGCCTGCGCTGATTTGCTTGTAGGAGAATGTATTTATTGCTGATGCAAGCCGTACTCATAAAGTAATTCCTACAGGCATTTGCGGATTCATCCGATGCTGCGACCAGGCAGCCATGGGCATACTGAATGTTCCCCATAAATAATCGACGATTTGGAGAATCACCATGGCAGACAATGACGCTATTATTTCTACCCTGAATAACCTGATTGAAGTCTCTAAAGATGGCGAAGAAGGCTTTCGCTCTTCTGCAGAACACGTAGACGAGCCGCAACTCAAAACATTTTTTTTACGCCGGTCACAAGAGGTAGCCACCAGCGTACAAGAGTTGCAAGACTTGGTGCGCTCGCTGGGTGGCGAACCTGCATCTTCCACCAGTTTGGGCGGTACAGTGCATAGACGCTGGATAGACATTAAAACCGCACTCACCAGCAACGATACGGTGGCGGTGTTAAACGAGACCGAGCGTGGCGAGGATGTGGCATTGTATGCCTACCGCAAAGCCGCCGCACAAGAAGACTTGCCAACCCATATCCGCTTTGTAGTGGTGCGCCAGCTTGAAGGTGCCAAGCGTAACCATGACCAGGTTAAACAGCTGCGCGATGCCGCCCGCGCAGAAGCGACAGCACACTAGCCAAGCCCAACCCAAGCTTGACTTGTAACCACGACGAAGCACCGTCTCACACAGACGGTGCTTCGTTTACACGTGTTGCTCACGTCTATCAGCTGCTTTGATATAACAAAAGGAGAATCCAGTGAGTCACAGTGCAGATCAATGGCAACAACTCACCCACGAATGGGCAGATGCATTAAAACAAGCCAAATTAAGCCAGGCCGTGATTGACGACAAAATGCATTCTTTTTTAAAAGGGAATGGTTGCCTGCCTAGCGAGGCAGAGCTCAAAAACGTTGAACAGTTATGGCAGCGGCATGTCGTCGCCAGAAATAAAACCAACCAGTTTATTCAAGCAGTGCTCAAGAGTTACGCCACCAGTGACACCGCTGCAGACACCCCATCACGCATATGATTAGTCAGATGCCCAATCCTGGGTGATCTGAGCCAGCGTCCGGTTAATTTTAACAATGCCGCCTTCTGTCGAGATGACCCAACTGACAGGAATATAGTGATGTACGCCCGCTTCATCCTTTTTGAGTTTGATCACATCCTCACTCTCTAGATGGTGAACCACGGCAAAGTGCTCTGCCTGCGCCGTGATGACAGGCATATCCGCTTTAATTTCATTGGCATCAATCATGGCTGTTTCCTTATCCCGCACAGGCGGCAAAAGTTGAGCCTTGAGTGTGCCGCGTTGCCATGCCCACGCCTAGCGCACGCTGGCTGAGTCTTGCGTAGGAATTTTGAGAAGTAGAAGAAACCTGGGACGGGCGTTGAACCCTGATGAGTGACGGATGAGGTGATGGCACAAAACGCCAACCCCACAAACAATAAACCCGACCTAGTGTCGGGTTTATTGTTATGCAAGTTAACGCTTGAATTACTTGTTCATGACGTACATAGTCACTTCAAAGCCAAAACGCATTTCAGTAGCAGCTGGTTTAGTCCACATGATAGTCTCCTTGGTTAAGTTGTTTCACATTTCGTTAGAAACAACTATACGCAGGCCACCAACAAAAATCTTGCGTAGCACCCTTAAAAAGCCCTCATGATTTTACTTAGTGTCGAGGCTTTCGCGCCTCTGTCCGAGCACGATGTTCAACCATAACCAACCTGCCAGCCCGGACAACAGCGAGCCAGTCAGAATGGCCATTTTTGACAGATTGATGGCCTCGGCCATGTCGCTAAAGGCCAGGTTAGTAATAAAAATAGACATGGTAAAGCCGATGCCACCCAGCATGCCGGCGCCCACGATATGCGACAAACGCAAGGGCTGGTGCAGCTTGCAAACACCGGTGAATAGCGCTACCAACACGGCCAGCGTGATGCCAACGGGTTTGCCGATGAGTAAACCGGCAATAATGCCCAAGCTGTTGCTCTGCGAAAACACGGCTGCAATACTTTGTGGCGCAATATGTACGCCGGTGTTGGCAAAGGCAAACATAGGCAGAATCATAAACGCCACCGGGCGATGCAACATATGCTCTAGCTGGTGTGACGGTGAGCGGTCGTCTTCTGGCTTGCCGGTAAAGGGAATCGCAAATGCTAAGGCAATGCCTGCCAGCGTGGCATGCACGCCAGACTTTAACGTTAACCACCACATGAGCGCGCCGCCAAGCAAATAAGGGATCATGCTGAGCACCCGCCAGCGGTTAAGCGCAAACAGCAGCGCCAACACACCTAGCGCAGCCAGCAAATGTGACCATGAAATCGAGGCCGTGTAAAACACGGCGATCATGATGGCGGCACCCAAATCGTCAATCACGGCAAACGCCACCAAAAACACTTTGAGCGGCGCAGGCACGCGTTTGCCCAATATCGACAAGACACCAAGTGCAAAAGCAATATCGGTTGCCATCGGGATACCGACCCCGGCCTGGTACTCAGTGCCGTGGTTAAACTGCCAGAAAATCAGCGCAGGCACGACCATGCCGCCGATAGCAGCAATGGTTGGCAACAAGGCATTATTCAGGCTGGATAACTCGCCCACATACAACTCGCGCTTGAGCTCCAGGCCGATCAGCAAAAAGAAAATCGCCATCAAGCCATCATTGACCCATTCTTCAAACGAAAGCCCCAACCAGGGTGTGTGCCAGAAATGATGGTAATGCTCGGCCAACGCACTGTTGGCGATGACCAGTGCCAGCACGGTGACCAGCAACAGCAATAAGCTGCTCGTTTGCTCTGAGGCTAAAAAGCGCTGAAAAGTAACGGTTAAAGGGCGCATATTGATGACTCTAATGAATTACTCACCGACAGCGAAGCCGATGCCAAACATGGTTTGCGCCTGATTATAATCGAGTAGCGAGACACCGTAACCACTGGCCAGCATGGCGTAAAAACGCACACTCTCGCTTTTAAGTGGTTTGTATTGCAGATCAAGCTTCACATAGCCTTTGTTATCACTGCGCATATTGTTACGCAGGGTCACACTGGCCGCCGTGGTATTGGCTTCATTATCCCAACGCAGTATCGCATCACCGTAACCCATATATTTACTGATATCGGGGTTATCGTTATCCGACTTACTTTCAGGGATACGCCACCACGGCCGCACCAGCAGGCTATAGCGCTCATTGAGTTGCCAGCCGCCTTGCACATAAAAGCGGTTCCAACTACGTGACAACGGCTGAGAACGGCCATTTGACTCATGCACCAGGCCCACATTGAGCATATCTGGCATGGCGTTGAGCCAGCTGCTTTCTTCTGCAGGCTTGTTTAAGCCTAGTGACAAAATCAACTCGGGCGAATAATTGTGGTCACGCATCGGGCGCGACTGCTCTTCGTTATATACCTGCCAAAACGATTGCTGCGTATACGCCCCCCACAACCGCGCACTTTGCACCCATTGGTTTTTAGGCAGCCAGTCTGACACATTCATCAGCTGTGTTTTTAAGCTGATTTGAAAGTGCAGGTCATTGTGGCCCAGGCCACGGTCTTGCGTGTTTGGGCGTGAAGGCGACGTGGGTACATCGTTTGGGTTATTTGAATAAGCGGTGATCAGGTAATTGAGTTGATGCGTTTCGAGGTCGGTAAAATGCAACTCGTCCTGGCTGTTCAAATGCCATTTTCGTGCAAGAAAACCTGTCTCGGCACCCACACGCTTCACCAGCTCTAGCTGGCTGGGTGCCAAGATCGGCGGCACCAAATGCGTAGGCGTATATTGTTCGGCGACTTTATCAAAGCATAACAGGCGGCGGCTGGCATCGGTGGCAAATTCGGTTTGGCAGGTGCGCAAGGCCGTTTGCATTTCCGTCATGCCTGTAGCCTGCGCCTGACCGATAAAAATGACCGCAAACAGCGTGAAACTGCACAGCAATAACGTGCGCAGGTCGTGAAGCATGAACATACGGATTCCCTTCTGCGGGCGCGGCTAAGGCGCCGGATTCATCATGATCAGATGTTGTTGCTCGATTGCGTTTAATACCTCATCACTGAGGTGGGTTTGATAAGCGGCGATGTTTTCTTGCAACTGGGCCATGCTGGTGGCGCCAATAATGGTGCTACCAACAAACCAGCGATGATAAACAAAACTCAGTGCCAGTTGGGTAGGGGTCAGCCCGTGCGCACGCGCCAACTCGGCATAGGCTTTGGCTGCGGCGGGCACCCCCGGTTTTTTGTAGCGCTGGGCATAGCCCAAAAACAGCGTCACACGGCCAGGTGTGGCTGGGTCATCCACATACTTGCCGGTCAAATGCCCGAATGCCAACGGTGAATAAGCAGCTAAACTGATGCGCTCACGATACAGCACCTCGGCCATACCAAACTCCATGCCACGGTTCATCAGGTTATAGCAGTTTTGCAGCACGGCAATGCGCGGCAAACCTTGCTCGCGGGCGATGCGTAAAAACTCCATCACGCCCCACGGTTGCTCATTGCTCAAGCCAATGGCACGCACTTTACCCTCTTGAATCAACTCGCCCAGCACTTCGAGCTGGGTTTGAATCGGCACCCAATCTATCGGCTGGCCGTTGGCATCGAGCTCGGCGCGCGGATCAAACTGGTACTGGCCAAACATCGGCACATTGCGCTCTGGCCAGTGCAAATACAACACATCCAGGTAATCAGTTTGCAAACGCATCAGGCTGTCGTGTACCGCCTGGCGGATATTGGCTCTATCCATGCCGCTAGGGCCGCCGCGTATCCACTGCATACCGCGTCTGGGCCCGGCCACTTTACTCGCCAGCACAAAGCGGTCACGCGCCTGTGTTTTAATCCAATGGCCGAGTATGGTCTCGGTTTTGGTCACGGTGTCTGCGCGTGGCGGCACCGGGTACATCTCGGCGGTGTCGATCACATTAATGCCTTGCGCGAGGGCATAATCAAGCTGACTATTGGCGTCTTGCTGGGTGTTCTGGTCACCAAACGTCATGGTGCCCAGCGTGATTTTGGAGACGCGAATGCCGCTGTCCCCGAGGCTTGTGTAATCCATTAATGTAATACCTGTTTTTCTGTGGGCACCTGCATTACGATGCTGGAAACCGCTTCTGGTTCCTTTTCTTTGTGTGCAGGCAATGCCCAGCCAGCATCCTGGCTCGCGACCATCAACATGCGGCTAATGGCCAGCACCAGCTGGTGGTTTAAACTCAGATTCACGTTCATGCCATTGGCGCACACCAGTTGCATATGGTTTAACTGGTCGTTAATCGACACAAAACGTGTGTCGACCACCAACAACTCCTGCTCACTCACCGCTGACGATCGTTGCTGATAAGTGGTCGAAAAGTCCAGGTTCTCTAACTGATGCACCGCCTCGGCCTCTTCTTCAAACTGACGCGTGGCCTCGGTTGGCGATTGAGCCGCAGGCAACGGGGTCGCATCGCCCAGTGCCAACGCAGACACCGGCAAATGTGCCTCACGGTTAAGCACTTTAAACATCTGCCGTGCGACGCGGTAAGTCAGCCACATTCGAATTTCCTGCGCCTGACTGACAGCCGCCTTCATTAGCAGGCGGTCTTGCTGCTGGTCGTAAGAGAGATTGATCTGCTGTATGGATTGCTGTTGCATGAGATAAAGAGCTTTGCAAGGGGTCATGACTAGCATACCGCAGTTGCTGCCCTGCTGCTAACACTATCCTCGGCGGCGGCTTTGCAGCAGGCGGCTCAAAGATACACTCCGATACAAACCAGCCACCGTTCATACGGATAAATTTGCGTATGCTTTGGTCTGACAAAGTAACAATGCGTGTGACGGAGGCAATATGAAAAACTTAAAATCAATGTGGCTCACTGGCTTGATAGCGGTGTTAGTCATCACCAGCAACATCGCTCAGGCACATCCACCAGGACGCGGTGGCTGGCACGGCGGTGGAGGTGGCGTCGGCTTCTATTTTGGCTCGCCCTATCCTTTTTTTCCATACCCTTACTCACCCTACGCCTATCCTTACCCTTACGCGTACAGCCCACCACCCGTGGTGATCACGCAACCGCAACCACAGGTGTATATCGAGCAAGGCAATAGCACAAACAGCGCTCCGGCCTCACCAGCACAAATAACGCCGCCGGCGGCTAGCACGGGTAACAGCAACTCACAAAACTACTGGTATTACTGTGAGCAATCTGACGGCTACTACCCTTATGTGAAAGAGTGCCCGGCGGGCTGGAAACAAGTCACGCCTTCACCACCACCCACCACAAAATAGGCTAAGCATATGAAAACAAACCATACGCTGATGATTGTGCTGGCCGCGCTGACTTTATCAGCCTGTGCCACCAACCCCACCGGCCCGAGCAATATGGCCTTACCAGGCACCGGCAAAGACTTTAATCGCTTTAGAGCAGACGATTTATCCTGCCGCGATTTCGCCTTAACGCAAATCGGCGGCAAAACCGTCAACCAGCAGTACAACGCCAGCCTGGCCACGACAACGGCAGTCGGTACCGTGATTGGCGCAGCTGTTGGTGCCGCCGCCGGTGGTGGTCAAGGCGCGGCAATTGGTGCTGGCATGGGCGCATTGTCTGGCGGCGCCATTGGCAGCAACACAGCGGCTATCAGCGGTGCCAATGCGCAAGACAAATATGACAACGGTTATTACCAATGCATGTATGCCGCCGGGCACCGTATCCCGGTGCCTGCCAGCATGGCGAGAACCTATTCGCAAAGTACACCAACGCCTGCGGCTACCAGCTCAACCTACTACCCGCCCCCACCTCCACCGCCAACAAGCCCTCGCTAAGCGCAATACGCAAAAACTGATGATCAACAGGCAGCTAGGCCTCACCTAAATAGGCTTGTATAGCGTCACTATACAAGCCTATAATAGATAAATGATCAAAACTTTTAGACACAAGGGGTTAGAAAGTTTTTTACGACAAGCAGCAAAGCCTGTATCAATGCGCAACATGCACACAAACTAAAGTTGATCTTGTCTGCCATGCACGTTGCCGAACAAGCCGATGACTTGAGAGCGCCTGCCAGTTGGCGCTTGCATACCTTAAGTGGGCGTTATGTCGGCTACTGGTCACTCACTGTCAATGGCAACTGGCGTGTCATATTCAAGTTTGTAGGCAATGACATTGAGCTAGTGGATTATTTAGACTATCACTAATCGTTGAAAGGACATCAAGATGGAGATGCATGCACCTGAACATCCTGGCGAAATTTTGAAAGAATATTTGCCTGAAGGATTAAGCATTACAGATGCCGCCAAACACCTTGGGGTAACACGTGTCGCGCTATCACGCGTTCTCAACGGCAAAGCCGGTGTGAGTGCTCAAATGGATCTGTTACTGGCTGATGCCCTTGGCACAACAGTAGGCTTTTGGTCGCGCTTGCAATTGCAATATGATCTTTGGCATGCACAGCAAAAGCATAAAAATCATATTCCCAGATTTGCGCAGTTGGCCGCTTGAGAGATTGCACGGCGTAATCACCCGGCACTATCACCAGCAAATACAAATTAAAAAACAGGCAGCCGTAAAACGCTGCCTGTTTTTTTACTTACTGACCAATCAGATGAGCATGCCACCTGAGACCTCAATGCGCTGCGCATTCACCCAGTGGTTATTCTCAGACAACAAACTCGCAATCATCGGGCCAATATCATCCGCCACGCCCACGCGACCCAGCGCAGTTTGTGAGGCAATATACGCGTTAACCTCTTTGTTATCACGTACCAGGCCCTGGCCGAAATCAGTTTCAATCGCGCCGGGCGCCACGGTATTTACGGCAATCTGGCGTGCACCCAGCTCTTTAGCCATATAACGCGTGAGTACCTCAATGCCACCTTTCATGGCGGCGTAGGCGCTATACCCAGGCAAGGCAAACCGTGCCAAGCCACTGGAGATATTTACAATCCGGCCCCCATCACGCAACACAGGCAACAACGTTTGCGTTAAAAAGAAGGTCGATTTCAGGTGAATATTCACCATGTCATCAAACATCTGTTCAGTGGTCTCGGCAAAGGGCGCATGAATGCCCGTGCCCGCGTTGTTAACCAGGTAATTAAATGCATCGGTTTGCCAATGCGCTTGCAACGCCTGTTTTAACTGCTCAGCAAAAGCAGCAAATGTGTTCACATGCGCCACATCCAGTTGCAAAACCACTGCTTTGCGCCCCAGCGCCTCTATCTCTGCAACCACCTCTTGTGCAGATGCCTGCTTGCTTTGGTAAGTTAGCACCACGTCGATGCCCTGCCGTGCCATCGCCAGCGCTGTATTCTTACCCAATCCGCGGCTACCACCTGTAATCAATGCAATGTTGCTAACCATGCGCATTCTCCTGTGTTGATGAAAGATGTGCGTAGTTTATTGGCATTAAAATTAAAGATAAATTAGCAAATAATGATTATACTGTTCACAATAAACGAACAATAAAACTCATATGATAGATAGCACCGAAAGCCTGAAACGCTTCATGCGCGTCGCCGAATTGTGCAGCTTTACCAAAGCCGCCGATAGCCTGGGCCTGCCGAAAGCCAGTGTGTCGCAAGCGATACAGCAACTGGAAACAAAGCTGCAAACGCAACTGTTTCATCGCACCACGCGCAAAGTGCAACTCACGCCAGACGGCCAGTTATTTTACGAAAAAAGCAAAGACGTGTTGAGTGAGATAGAAGAACTCGAAACCTTGTTCATAGGCGATGACAGCCAGGTCTCAGGCATCGTCAGGGTGAATATGTCACAGCCCATGGCCAGGCATTTGATCATCCCCGCTCTACCCGCTTTTTTGCAGCGCCACCCCAACCTCAATATAGAAATCAGCAGCGAAGACCGTAAAGTCGACTTAGTCAGTGAAGGCTACGACTGCGTGGTCAGAACCGGCGAAGTCGAAGAGTCCGGCATGATCATGCGCAAAATAGGCGAGATGCAGCAAAGCAACTTCGTCAGCCCGGCTTACCTCGCCCAATACGGCACGCCCAAAACCATAGACGATTTACAGCAACATTATTTAATTCACTACCAGACCAGCAGCAACAACCGCTTTGATGCGTTTGAATACCAACTGGATGGAGAACGCCATCGCATCAAAATGCCCAGCCGCATCTGCGTGAATAATACCGATGCTTACCGCGCTGCCTGCGCCGCCGGGCTAGGCATCATGCAAGCGCCCAAGCTAGGCGCCATGGCGTTGTTGACCAGTGGTCAGTTGGTGGAGATATTGCCCTCATTTACCGCACCAAGCATGACGGTTTTATTGTTGTTTCCTCACCGTCGAAACTTGTCTAAACGGGTACGGATTTTTATGGATTGGTTAGCGGAGATCATTCAAAGCAACTTATAACCACCCTGATTAATCTAGTCTGGGATTTTTACTCTGACCCCAAGTATCAAATGAGCAGGCATTTGTGGCTGCCTGCGTACTGCTTCACCAATTCACCACACCCTGTTAGCGCCTTGTGAGTTCTAATTTGAATGAGGCTGAATGCTGATGGCTGTAGGCATATGCAGTTCACAAATGCCACTCCAAACCAATTATTGTTCTAAAAATCCTTCTCTCGAACATGCCATAACCATGGCTCTACTTCCCCACATCAAAGTCATAAGTCAGTGTAAAGAATGCCGACCTAGGTGCACCAGGGGCTAAAAAGGTACTCGCCATCCAGTCATTGCTGTTGTAATTGAACCCTCCAGGGCCAATCGCACCATTGATAGATGGCGAGAATGGGTTAATCCCTAACCGGCCCGCGCTGTAATATTCACGGTCAAAAAGATTGTTGACGATTAAACCGGCTGTCAGATTTTTGGTGAGTTTGTAATTGGTTTTAAAGCTCCATACTCCATATCCAGGAACCATACCGGGATAGCGAAAACTTGGTCTTTGTATACTACTTTGACAGGTACTATTTCCATATTGAATGCCCTCTATGACGGTAGGTGCACTAGATGCATTGCCACAGTAGTAACGTATGCTTTCCGCACCTACCTGGTGTTTATTGTTCTCGTTACCACGTACAAAGCTTTCTGAGTGCAATATACCAATCAAGCTAACTGTCCAGTCTGGCGTGATGTCATAACTGATGGTGGCATTCAGGTTATGTAGTGGTACGCCCGGAATACGGCTACCAGGTGCTACAGAAATTTGTTCATATCCTGTACCTCTTTCAACAACATTCCCTGCGCTGCTGTTATTAGGGCTGGCCATTGTAAAACGGTCTTGGAATGTCGCATCCGTCAGGGAATAGTTGAGCCTAAATCCCCATTTGTCAGCACGGCCTTGTAGCCCTAATTCAATCCCGCGACGACGGGTGCTGCCAATGTTCTGGAAAAAACTACGGTCAGCAGTGAAGGAGACGAAGTAAATATCATCGGTGAGATCAGTTTGATAAGCAGTGGCATTCCAATGGACCGCGGGCGTCAGATAACCACGACCACCAAACTCGATAGTCTCGGAACGTACCTGTTTCAAATAAGGGTCACCAGAAAGCGTACTCGGCAAACTACAGAAACGTCGTTCTGCAAGAGAGCGAGGGCCTACGAATATAAGCTCTCCAGTCGTCGGGTCTTTGTCATACACTGGCGTAGCATCAAATGCACACCCCAACTCAATCACGCTGGGGGTTCGAGCACCCTTGTTCCAGTTACCATAAAAGTTAAGCGTTTCTGTTGGCTGCCATGTCGCGCCCAGACTAGGGTTAAATGAGCGATAGGTAAACTTCTCAATTTCACCTTTGCCCAGTACACCTTGCCCAAGTGCCAACTCTGGGCTGAACGGCAGAACACTCACGGCCGGGCACTCATCCAATTCCAATATGCCGTCACCATTTGTATCCGGGCACAATACAGTATCCTGATAATAGTTTTTAAATGCGGTCGGGCCAAGTACACCTAAAGTATTATTGGTAGCAAGTTTGTTTTTAATATTGGTGTAATTAAAACGCCCTGCTGCAGTAAATGCCCATTCTTTTTTTGGCGTCCAAGTTTCACTGAAATACACACTTTTGGTGGTGCTGTTACCTGCAAAGTCATTTAAATCAATGCGATGATCAGAAGCATAAAATTCATAGCCCACTTGGCTAGGGTCAAGATAGGCCCTGCGCTTACTGTCAAACAATCCTAAATATTGACCACTTTCATAACTGGCATTGGCTGCATCAATCGAGGTGCCCACCATAAACTTGTGATTTTCCAGATTCCAGTTCAGCTGAAGGGAAGCGCCATCTGTGGTCTGATCGATTTCTGTTTTGGTAATCAGCGCAGTTGGCGTGCCATCGACATACCCAGCACATGTACCTAATCCAGTGCCGCCATTACAATCAGCACCATTGCGCTCTATTGGTATGCCATTCGCATCGGTGACAATTAAGCCAAGCGGCTTGTTAATACCAGGGTTACTACCCGAAAATGTACGAATATATGGCTGCCCAGTAACAGGGTCGACTGAAAATATAGAGTACGATGATCCTGTTACAACAAACCCACTTGTGTCTTTGTATTGGTATGAAAAATCCTGAGGATTAAAAAACTGTCCATCTGTTCGACCAGTACCATAATCCGCTAAACCTCTTCTTTGCCAAATATTTAATGCATATTGGTAAAACTCAGGATTGAATGCAGGTGCTGTTGTTGGATTCTCCGGACTTACTGTCCAGACTGGATTGCCATTCGCGTCAACTGACTGCCCAGCAATTGCTAGGGTATTAGCATTTGTCCCAACAACCAACTTACTTATATCGTAACCAGTTGGTGAGGACGAGTCATAGCCAGAAAATGCAGGGTTTAATAAAAGGTTTCCACTGGAGTCAAACCCAAAAAATTCTGGTTCGCCATTAATATCTAGCATAGCGGCTAACTGACCACCATTACCATCCGGTACTGAGAGCGCTGCTACATTTGAGATACCGATAACATTGGCTGGGTCAATATCTGGAAGCCCGTCACCATCAAAGTCAGGCACGCCGTTGGATAATTGCTCGCCAGGGTTTGGCCTCCTAGTTGCACTGCCGCCAAAGTTCTGGTTCACATCGCCCGTGCTGGCATTTCTGCGGCTTTTGCGTCTGTAAACTTGCCCAGTGATATTGAACGTGTCACTCACATCCCACGTACCGTTGAGCTGGAATTGCAGCAGGCGATTTTTAGTTTCGTCCGGGCTGGTAAAAATCTGGCTACCATCTTGTTTAGCCATTTCAGTAGGCAGTAAACCGTTACCTACAAGCTTGTTGCCTGCATACAGCATGCTTAAACCAAGTTGTAGACTGTCATTACGCCATTCACCTTTAGCAAAAAGCTGGTTAACCTCACTGGGTGAGTTCACGCGCCAACCGTCTTCTTTAAAAATATTAGCCGCAGCAAAACCAGCGATGACGCCGTTGTTACCACCCACAGAGCCTTGAAACTGGTTGCGCTTGAAAGAGCCACCGAGGTATTCCACTGTGCCTTCGTTGCTATCAAAACCACTTTTGGTTTTCATGCTGATGGCACCGCCTAGCGTGCCTAAGCCAAACAGTGGGTTGGAGCCGGGGAACACATCTAAACTGTTTAGCGCGTTCATGGGAATCATGTCCCAGTTCACCACGTCACCAAACGGTTCATTAACGCGGATACCATCCAAGAACACGCTGAGCCCTTGTGAGGTGCCTAACTGCGGGCTGGCGGTAAAGCCGCGATAAGTGACATCCATTTGAAATGGGTTGCTTTGGTAGTCGTTAACGTTCACTGACTGCAGCTTGCTGTTCATTAAGTCAGTCAAACTCACCGCTTTAGATTCTTTGATCTCTTTAGCAGTGATACTTTGCACGTTACCGGGAATTTCTTCCTTAGTGAGGGCAAGGCCTTTCAAGGGGCCTATATCGTAAGCACGTTTGGCGCGTATTTCTACCTTTTCCAGTTGCAGCGCTTGTTGCTTTTCTTCTTTTATCGCGCGTTGAATCAATATCTTTTCGCCTTCTATCTTGCCCTGTAAGCCGCTACCTTCCAGCAATCGTTTCACCGCCTCTTTGCGCGTCAGTCGGCCTTTAACGGCGGGGGCTTTTTTGTCGACGATAAGGGCGCTATCGACGGTAAGTGAGAGATTGCTTTGAATGGCGAACTGACGTAGTGCTGCTGCAAGTGGTTGCGCAGGCATATCGAGGTTGAGCGGTATGGCAAAGCTTTCTTCTTGATCGCCGGGCAATGCAGTGTTGAGTTCTGCGTAAAGGGTTGCCGGTGCGTTGAGGCTGATGAGTGCGGCCAGCGCGGCTGTTTTTATCGTGACTTTTTGCATGGTGTTTCCGTCAGTGACAGGTCTTGTTAAAGGTGTAACTGACGGACAGGCAAAATGCCTGATATGGGTGGCTTAAAAAGAAATGTAAAGAATTACCTGTTTGGCTCTATCATCAGCGCGTCGTCTTTGCGCTTGAGCGTCACTGGCACGGATTGCGGCAGGGTTTGGATAAAGTTTTCGAGCTCTGCTATTTTGAGCACGGCATTGACTTTGGGCGTGTGGTCGCCAAAGAACATTGCGCTGACCGCTGGCTGACGGTAACGCGACAAGGTATCGGCGACTTCAAACATATCGGCACGGTCAAACACGATGTGGCCGCTGATAAAGCTGAAGCTGTCGGCCGCATTGCGGTTGACTTTGTGAACGGCTGCGGTTTCATCAATCTCGGCCACTTCACCGTCATGCAATATCAGTGCGGGCTCACGACCATCTGCACGCGCGACTTGCACCCGGCCGTGGTCGACGCTGATGCGCACTTTTTTGCTGAGCTGGTTGACGGCAAAGCGGGTGCCGAGCACGGTGATTTTGGCTTGCTGTGTTTCTACTATAAATGGCCGCGCCGGGTCTTTGGTGACTTCAAAAATGGCTTCGCCTCGGCTGAGTTTGACCAGGCGCTGATGACGGTAATAGAGGATCTCCATCGCGCTGTTGGCATTGGCGGTCACCACTGAGCCGTCGTCTAGTGTGCGCGTGATCATTTGTGCGACAGAGGTGGTTTGTACCTGGCTTGATATCGGTGCGGTTTGCCATTGCTGATATTGGCTGCGTCCGAAAAAGCCCAAGCCGACACATAGCAGCATCACAGCCAGGCCTGAGCCAAGCTTGGAGACTTTTTTGCGTTTTGCAGTTTGCTCAAAATAAAGCTTTTGCGACAAAGCATTGGAGAGTTCTTTGAGTCGTTCGGTAGAGCTGAAGTCGTCCATGGTGGACTCTATCATCTGATAGGCTGCGCGGTGCCTGCGGTCTGAGAGTAGCCATACTTCAAATGTCGTGCGTTCAGGGGCATCTGGAGTCGCTTCGCGCATGCGGACATACCAGCGCGCGGCAGCTTGCCTGATCACGTCTTCATGCTTGCTGCCCATCATATTTCACTCACAATCAATTCGCGTGCGCTGCTTAAATCAACAATCGCCCGCATCACGTGGCGCTCAACCATGTTTTTGCTGATACCCAGCGCAGCAGCGATTTCGGTCTGCGTGTACCCTTCCACGCGATACATCCAGAACACCTGGCGGCAACGCGTAGGCAATTGCTCCAATATCAGCTGAATCATTTCGAGCCGTTGCTTGATGTCATTGAGCTGATCGACGGATAAGGTTGGGGTGTCCAACCATTCTCGATGCAGGCCATTATCAGCGTCCAATGATACGAAACGCTGCGCCTGGTGATAACTGTCAACAATCAGGTTTTTGGCGATGCTGCGCATATAGGCGTGCGGCTCATCGCCTTTGTTGGCGCTGGTTGAAACGGTGTAACGAATCAGCGCATCATGCAGGATATCTTTGGCAATATGCGGGCACGCCACTTTAAAGCGGATATAACCGAGTAAATCGGTATACGCCCATTGCAGATTGATGCCACACCAAACCATCGTTTTATCCATGCCCCTTTACCGCAAAATACATGCCATGCGATTTAAAGCCGTTTTTGAGCTGTGCGCGCTTTAAACCTGCGCATAACAACCACCACATGGCTGAAATCAACCAATACGATTTATTGAAACGAAACCGCTGTATCCCTCGCAGAGACAAGGGGCAAACGCTTACGCCTTAGCTCAAGCAGGCCGATGAACAATAAACCGCTGCTAAATAACCATAGGCTAGACGGCGCAGGAACCAAAGTGCGCCGGTCACGCGTATATATTGTCCAATCAATCGTAAACGTGAGGTAGTTGTGCGGGCTGACAAAGCCTTTGAGTGCGCCATACTCACTGTAAAACACTTCCAGCTGACCATCCGGCATCATCAGGATGTCTTCATAGTGAAAACTGCCCTCTATCGGCAAATCGCTGAATGCAGGATCTGGCAGGGCGACTGGGTTGATTGGGTCTGGCACGGATAACCAGAAATCAAACTGCCCCAGTTGCGAGGTCTGCACCTGATTTCTGCTGTAACTGCCAAACACCACATATAGCTGGTCTTGTAACTGGCTCAACGCTTCGTAATAAAGCGTCAGCGTCGAGCTGCCATTGCTAAAAGTGGTTTCACCCAGAAAAGTCACGCCATCCAGCGTAAACTCCATCGGCAAATAGCCAGCGTAACTTTCCTGAAATTGCTCAATTTTGGCCTCCACGTTAAAACTGATCAATGCGGCCAAGCCAACAAGCAACCCTTTGGTTTTCTTAAAAATCATCTGTACCCGCCCTTTGCAATTAAATGCATCGACATTCATGTGCAACCCTACTCAATCAGGGTCACGCCTGTGCGCCGCGCCATGTTAAAAAAACCCCCTGCGCTTGCCGGAGGAAGGGTGGCAAACCACAGGGGTTAGGAGAACAGGCGCCATCATTTTGGAGAAAGTGAGGGATTAACTTTCTGAGGACGCCTGACTACAAGAAAACGTTGTGCATCACTCCAGTGTAAAATTCACTGGTATTGTTATTTTGAAACTCTTCTTTTTTAAACTGTCTTTCACGCCGAGTTGTGCAATGGCTTTTTTCACCATGCGCATAGCTTCTTCATCCAGTGGCACATGCTTGCTACTATCTGCCAGTGACACTTGCACCAACTCACCACGCACAAACTGGGCAACCACCGTGGCCTCACCTTCAAGATGACGGCGAATGGCAATCGCCGGATATTGCTTGCTTTTGCTCACCAACGTGCGCAACTGTTCGCCATAGTCTCCCCAGGCATCAGTATCACTGTCGGTCAGTTCATCAGACTCTTTCGTCGTGGTGGCACTCGCTGCGATGCTGGGACGACTCTCCTTTGCCGTCGATTCTGCGGCGGGATGTGGTGAGCTTTCTGCGCTGACGCTTGGTGCCACTGCTGCCGGGCTCACCGGTGCAGATTCAGCTTTGGCAGGCGCTACTTGCTCTGGCACCTTGTAATCTGACACCTGGTTGCTAGGGGCGGCCAATACCTGTTTAGGGGTTTCTACCGGCGTTTGTGGCTTCACCACTGGAGTAGGCACCGACTGCGGTGGGTCGAGTGATTTTGGTGTTTCCGTTGGCGGTGTCACTGGCTGCACACTGGGCGCCGCCGCCTTGATGGAGAAAAATTCAATCTCCAGCCGTTCCGGCATCTTGGGTAACTGAATCTGGCTCAAGCTCGGATAAAACGCCACCACCAAGGCATGCAAGCCCAGCGAGACAATGACAGCCCGCCACAAGACAGCGTCGTTTTGTTGATCAGGATAAATCAGGCTACTCATGCCTTTATTTCCTGGCCTCTGGCGACATGACAAAACTGAACTTGCTGATGCCTGCACGCTGAATGGCGGCCAACACTTTCGCCACCACCCCATATTGTGCGTGCTCATCGGCATAAATTTCCACCGCCGGGTCATGGCTTTGCTTGAGCAGGCCCAATGCCGTGGTCAAGCCTTCTACCGCCAGGCGCTCTTGGTCTAAAAATACATCCCCTGCATCCGTCACGCTGATATGCGCCGTTTTCGGTGTGGTAATCGCCACCTCGGCACTGGCCTGCGGCAGCTTGACCTTCACCGCGTTCATCAACAATGGCGCCGTCACAATAAACACCGTCAGCAACACCAGCATCACATCCACCAGCGGCGTCACATTGATTTCGCTCACCAGGTCTTCGCTCTCACCATCGCTAAACATCGCCATGGCATTACCCCTCCACGCCAGACTGCGTTAACAATGATTGAAAGCGGCTGGCCACTTGCTCCATATCGGCCCGGTGTACCTTCTGTTTACGCATAAAATAGTTATACGCCAGCACCGCAGGCACCGCCGTGGCAATACCAATCGCCGTCGCAATCAGCGCCTCACCGATCGGACCTGCCACCACATCCAGCCCGGCAGAACCGGTGGCCGTGATGGTCTTAAGCGCATTCATAATGCCCCACACCGTGCCAAACAAACCGATAAACGGCGCGGTAGATCCAATGCTGGCTAACACAGCCACGCCGCCATCCATCCGCTTTTGCTCCAGATAAGCTTGCTGCTTAAGCGACAACAAAATAACTTCCTGACGCTCGTTTCTACGCAACACCGAGTTCGCCATCGCCTCATTCATCGCCCGCATCCCGGCATCACACAAACGCGCAAAACTGCTATTGCTGTGAGAGATAATTTTTGGCAACTCGTAAATGGTTTTCACCTGCTGCCATTCAGACAAAAAGTTGTTCGACTCATGGCGAGACTTGTACCAGGCCCAGCTTTTCATCAGAATGATGGACCACACCAGCACCGACAGCACGCCCAGTAAGTACAACACGAGATCAACAATATCAGGCACTAAGTCCACAGCATGGCTCCATTATAAAAAGTCAGACGAAAAACGACCCGGATGTTTGTTGCGCTTAAGCTAAGCGATGAACCAAGCAAAAACGCCAACCAGGAAAAAACCCTGCCAACAACAGGAATTTTTCACATTTACATCCCTTCATATGTTTAATCGCTGGGAGAGCCAAAAACCTGATGTTGTTAACACAACTTTACATAAAAGCCAGGCATATGCCAGAAAAAAAGATGCTAATTCACGAACCGCCCGTATTGACTACTACCGGCTGTGGCAAATAAACAAAGTACCACTCACCGTAATAGCGCTTATCGTTCAGGTGTTGCAACTCGCCCCGGTAGCCTTTGTTTTTAAACGGTGCTTTGTCTGACAGGCTATAAATGCCCATGATGCCGCCGCTGGGTGCCTCGACAATGCCCCAGCCTTCGCGCAGGGTGATGGGGTCTAGATAAGGTTTGCGCAAATGACGGCGTGCCGTGGCAAACCGTGTGTCGTTCGCCAACACCTCTAGCGTTAGCGGAAAAGTTTTCACTACGCCCGGTGTCTGGTTGTAATAGCGGCCAATGGCGTCGCGATAAGCCAGCCCGACCTTGATTAACTCTAACTCACGTTCGCGCAACACTTGCGTTTTCCAGCGCAGGCTGGCTTGCGCCATCACCAGGCCACTGAGCATCACCAGCATAAACATGCCGATCAGCACAAAGCCGCGGGTAGACTTACCACAGTGCATAGGGCGTGCCATCCTCAGCCACCCGTGCCGAGCCGCTATGCACATCAAACACGCTGCCTTGTTCATCAATGTTAGGCGGCAAGGTGATGACCCAAGTGTCTACGCGCTCGGTCACCGGATCAGGCGGAACGGCTTTGAGATATTGGCGCTCGACCAATTCGTCCAGGGTTTCCGGATAACGGTTTTTATCACTATAAAATTTATCAATCGCGTCACGCATGGTGAGCAGGTCATGCCGCAAACTGGTTTCTTTGGCGCGTTGCAGCATATGCATAAACTTGGGCGACACAATCGTCAGCAGCATGGCCAGAATCGCCAGCACCACCAACATTTCAATCAGGGTGAATCCGCGTTTCATGCTTTACCACTCGCTATAAGGTTGCTGGTTAATGCCCATGGCGGGGGAGCGTGAAGACACGTCATAGACGTCTTGCGCCATGTCATCGAGGGCACCGTCATAGGCGCGTATCTGCCAAGTAGCCGCGTTACCTTGGCTCATGTCAGCCGCAAACGGGTCACGCGGAATGCGGCGTAAAAAAAACATCTTTTTCTTTTTAGGGTCTTGCGCGTTTTCAACGCCAGTGACCAAAATAGTTAAATTAGGCGGATAACCACTGCCATCGGCAATTTTTTTAATCAGCCCCTGATCGACGGCGTCTTTGTAGGCATCCAAGGCATCACGCAACTGCCACAACGCCCGCTTGAGCTCACGTTCTTTATCGCGCTTGGCACTGAGCTGTAACACCGGGCTGGCCGAGGTTACCAGCAACGCCAGCAACGCTAGCGTCACCAATAGCTCGATCAAAGTGAAACCGCGTAAGGTGAAACTACCGATGGTTAAACCGCGCAAGGTGAAGCCATGTGTGTTACGTTGCGGCATAGATAGCATCACTTGTTTGTCCTGCTACGGTTGTACGGCACCGGTATCGGTGCTGTTCATCATCTGGTTGGCAAAGCCGCTGTCATTACGCATATTGCTGCTTTGTGTCGATTGCGGCGTTACCACTGGCGCGGGTGATGTGTCTATGGCTTGCACGGTACGCGCACCGCCCGCCCCCACAGGGTTAGCCGTGGCAGCAACCCCGGAAGGGATCAAGCTATATACCGAACTGGCCGGGCTCAGGTTATGCATAATGCGCGGCGTAATCAACAGCACAATTTCATTTTTACGCTTGTCCTCATTGTTACTGCTAAACAGTTTGCCAATCAGCGGCAAATTACCCAGGCCCGGCACCTTGCGGCGCGTTTTCTGTTCATCATCACGAAATAACCCGGCCAAAATTTGCGTTTCGTTATTGCGCAATTGCAAGGTGGTATTGGCATTGCGGCTGCCAATGGTATACGCCAGCACCCCAGAGCTAGTAGTGACCTGATCGGTAATATTGCTCACCTCCATGCCAACCTTGATACTGACCTGATCTTGCATCTGGATCACTGGCTCCACGTCTAGCTTAATGCCGACCTCGATGTAGTTCACGTTTTGGCTGACAAAACCCTGCGCACTGGCCACACTGGTGAGCACCGGTATCTTGTCACCAACATGAATTTTGGCCCGATCGCGGTTTTTAACGCGGATCTTCGGGCTGGCGAGCAAATTAGTGTCGGTATCCTGATGCAGCAGGTTAAGCACAATCGCCGGATCGTTGATTGAAAACACGCCCAGGTTGCCATTAAAGTTGCGCAACTCAGTCAAGGTGAGTTTACCTGCTTGCGGTTGGGTGCCACTGCTACTGCCAGCCGCATTACCCTGCACACCGACACCAATCTGGCTGGGGTACTGAATACCCAGGTTTTCCAGGTTACGGCGATTAATCTCCATCACCTCCACCTCAAGCATCACCTCCGGCTCATTGAGGTCTTGCGAGGCAATCAGCTTTTCGGCCACTTTAATGCGGTCCATGGTGTCGCGAATCACCAGCGTATTCAGTTTTTCATCCATATACACATCGCTGGCATGCAGCACGGTTTTCATCATATTGAGCGCACGCTTGGCATCCATGTGCGTCAGGTAAAAACTGCGCACAAACAGCTCTTCATACTGCGCCGCACGTGCTTGCGGATAAATCAGCAGCGTATTGCTATTGAGCACTTTTTTGCCAAGCTGATGGCTGGTAAGGATCACTTCCATCGCCTGCTCAATCGGCGTATCGCGCAACAACACATTAACGCGGATGCCCTCGTTAAGCTCTTGATCAAACGAAAAATTTAAATTGCCAGCCTTGCCCAAGTACTCAAATGCCTGTTTGACCGGCGTATTTTTAAACTCCAGCGTGACTTTCTTTTTGAGTGAAGACTGCAACGGCCGCACCACACTGCTGCGCTCGTTTTTTTTCTGCTCAAGTTGCTCAAACAGCCGGCGCGCCTCGGCATGTGCTGGTTGCTCAGCCAAAATGCTGCGCAAACCAAACTCGGCACCCGCCAGATCTTCTGCGGCAATTGCCATGTTCACTTGGGCCAGTTGTGCCGCGTGCTGGCGTGCCAGTTGCACCTTTTGCAGGCCGTCACTGGCGGCACGGTTGCTGGGCGACATTTGCAATACTTGCTGGTAAGCCTCGCTCGCCGCATCGTATTGCTGCGCGGCCAGCAAACTATCGGCTTGCTGCAATTGTTTTTGCAATTTTTTCTCTTGCAATAAGGTGAGCCAGTTTTTATATTGCGGCTGACGAGGATGCGCCTCTACCAACGGTTGCAATAATTGGATCGCCTCGTCGTCCTGACCGCGCGCAGCATAAATTCTGGCCTGCTCCAGCGTGGCATCACCGGTTTGCGGTGCTGGCAGCAAGTTACTGCAACTCACGAATAACAGCGGGCTGCCAAGCAGGCAGACCCAGCGCCAATAGGATTGATTCACTTGCTTGTTCAAAACACCACCCCGTTATCCAGCCTGATTTCAAAGCGCTCCGCTGCGTGTTGCAGCACGATTTTTTGTTGATCGAGCAAAGCCACCTGCCAGCCTTCGGCAAATCGGTCGCCTGCATGTAATACATATTGTTGTTGGCCGTCGGTTAAAAAAACAATCCAGCGACCGTCTTCTTGTAGCCGCCCGGCATAGGTATAAGGGTTTACTGCCGCTGGCGGTTGCGATGCGGCCGCCTCAGCGGTAGGCATCTCCAGGGGTGCAAACAAGTTAATTGCCGCCTCATCCACCGTGGCAACCGTGGTCACAACAACGGGCGATGGCGGCAGATGCTGCTCAGGCATGACCTGCGCTAAAGTCACGCGGCGCTGAGGTGCATGCTTGACTGTTGCAACCGTCGCAGCAGCTGGCACTTGCTCGGCTTGCTCCACCCACCAGCACGCCAGCAGGGTACAAGCCAGTGCCGCCCATACCAAGCCGCGCCGCATCATGTCTGGCCTCGTTTGCGGGTATACAAGCTAAACTCTACATAAGCTTCTATCTCGGCTTGCATCACATCACTCCGTTGCAATTTAAACTGGCTTAACGCTAAGCTAGGGTAGTGCTGCAACACCTGCTGCAAAAAGTGACGCACCTGCAAATAATCACCTTTGAGCGGCAGCTTAATGCGCTGCACCTGCAAGCTGGTCTTTTCAATGGCTAACGACTGAAACTCCGCCCGCTCAAACAGCATGCCCATGGCATCGGCCGTCGCCAGAATTTCGGCACTGATACGGTCGGCATCGTCTGCAACTGGCCAGGTTTGTAAAGTAGTTGAGGCAACAGGACTGGCAACGGGCGCAACAATGACCTGTTTGGTCTGCACCGGCAATTGTTGCAAGGCGTGTTGCAGGGTCTGGCGACTCCACCAGGCTTGTGCAATCAGACCCGACAGCACAATAGTGATGAGCAACATGGCTAGCAGCCAGCGGTGGCTCTGCCATGTCTGCTGGCACACAAAGCGCAGGCGCTGCAGGGCTTGGCTTAAAACTTCCATCCGGCCTCCAGATGCAAAGTGGTCATGCGTAAACCGTTCACCTCGGTGGCTTCACTGGCCTTGAGTTTCACGTCGGCCAGGCCGGGTTGCTTTTTGAGCCGATCAACCAATGCCCAACCTTGCTGGCGTTGCTGAGCCAGCACGGTCATGCGGATCTGTTTACGTTTGGCATCAGGGGATAATTGCAGCCAATATAACTGCGCTTGCTGCGCGTGTTCGAGCTCACTTAACAGCGCTAACCATGGTGTTTGAATCTGCAGCTGCGCCGCGGCTATTTCAGCCGCCAGCGCCTGATTCACCACTGGATGACTGGCTGCCTGCTGGCGAACGCCTAGCGCCAATTGATGCGCCTGCCACTGTTGCTGCAAGCGCGTATTTTCTTCAGCAAACTGGCGATAAATCACGGCCAGGCAGACGAAGCTAATCAGTAACACCACACCAAGTAGCGTCGCGACCGGCCCTGGCAGACGACCTGCGGCATAGTTCATGCGCAAATGCTGCATCAGCTGGCCCTCTGCTGATCAGAGGCAAGCAGCTTGCTCGATGATGGCACATCGACCACCTCAAAAGGCATCAACGACTGTCGGCTGACGCCGCTTGCTTGCAGCTGTGGCAAAAAAACTGGCAACGCGGCACGCGCTGGATACATTACCTGCTCGCGCAATAATAGTTGATGCAAGGTCTGCTGCCACTGCGCGTCTACCGGCACTTGGCGAATGTGCTGCCAGTCACCCTGCATCAGGCAAGCCACTGTTAAGCTGCCAGACTCACGACACACAATCCAGCCATCGGCGGGTAAGCCGTGCTGGCGCATCACGTGTAAAGCCTGGTTGGCAGCGAGCTGCCAGGCTGGTGCAATGATACCCGGCAACAAACCATGCTCGGCCAACACCACCTGCAATTTTTCTATCAACGCGGCAGGCAGCGCCGTGAGCAAACTATGTTGGCCATAGCCGCCCGCCTGCACCCGAATCTGCCAGTCTTGCATGTCGCTGGCAAATGCCTGCTGCAAGCCGTGGCGATAGTAGGCTGTTTGATCGGCCTGCGAGCGGACTTCGGCTTGCCATGGCAATACCAGCCAGCGCGCATATTGGTTAGAGAGCACCACCACCACATGCCAGCGCTGGCCAGCCAAGGCGGGCAATACTGCATGCAAGGTCTGCCACAACGCCTCTGGCGGCAAAACATCTTGCGCGTTGCCCGGTAAATCGTAGCGTTGATGGTGGGTCATCTGCAGGCGTCCGCCTGGGTGCCACGACCGTTGAAACTGAAACACCTCGAGCGCATCATCACTGATGACCAGCCGCAACTCGGGCGCACTCAGCGCTTGCCACCAACGGCGGCTGTCGGTCAGGCGGCAATCTATACCAGGGTCAGGTGAGTGATGTAACACGGTTAATCTCCTGCAAGGTAGTTTCGCCCGCCGCGACCAGCGCCAGGCCAGCGTCACGCATGGCACGGGTGCCGGTTGTCGCGGCCAGTGCCTTGATCTGGCTAATCGGCGCTTTAGAGACAATCAGCTCGCGCATGCGGTCGTCAAACAGCAATAATTCGGCAATGCCTTTACGGCCTTTGTAACCGCTGCCATGGCACTGGCCACAGCCCTGGCCTTTTTTAAACTGATAGTGTTGCGTGGCCTCAACACTCAAGCCAGACTTCACCAGCAAGGCAGGCTCTGGCACGTCATCGACCTTGCAAAACGGGCAAATCACGCGCACTAGCCGCTGCGCTAAAATCACGTTGACTGCCGACACAAAGCTATAAGCATCCACACCCATATTGGTAAAACGGCCAATCACATCAAACACATTATTGGCATGCACGGTGGTCAGCACCAAATGCCCGGTCAGCGCCGACTGCACCGCAATTTGCGCCGTTTCGCCATCGCGAATTTCGCCCACCATGATTTTGTCGGGGTCGTGGCGCAAAATAGAGCGCAAGCCGCGCGCAAACGTGAGGCCTTTTTTCTCGTTGACCGGGATTTGCAGCACGCCGGGCAATTGATATTCAACCGGGTCTTCAATGGTAATAATCTTGTCCTGGCCCTGGTTGATTTCTGAAATCATGCCGTACAACGTCGTGGTTTTGCCGCTGCCTGTCGGGCCGGTCACCAGTAACATGCCATAAGGTGCTTCGGCCTGCGCGCGGATTTGTGCCAGCAGTGCCGGGGCAAACCCCAGCACTTCTAAGCTGATGCCTTGCGCTTCACTCAGGGCTTTTCTATCCAGCACGCGCAACACAGCGTCTTCACCTACCACACTGGGCATAATGGAAACGCGCAGGTCGATCTCGCGGCCCAGGGCATGTACTTTACAGCGGCCATCTTGCGGAATACGCCGTTCGGCAATATCGAGCTCAGACATCACTTTGATGCGCGAAATGGCCTGCTCAGCCTGCATCACACCACTTAAGCCGCCCACCTCGGTGAGCACGCCATCAATGCGATATTTCACGCGCAGGCCATGCATGGTAGATTCGAGATGAATATCACTGGCACCGGCTTTGAGGGCGTCGTATAAAGTTGAGCGCACAAAGCGCACCACCGGGCTGCTGTCTTCGCTAATAGATTTAAGCGACAATTCTTCAACCGGCGCCTCTTGCTCACTGATGGTGTGATCGCTGGCATGCACCTGATCCAGCGCGCGCATTTGCGCCTCATGAAACTGCAAACACGCGGCAATATCGTTGCGATGCGCCAAACACCATTGCACCGGCACACGCACCATACTTTGCAAACGCAGTTGCAGGCGTTCATCAAACGGGTCTGCCAGCACCAGATGCAGCGACTGGCCGTCTTTTTGCATTAACGCCACTTGCAGCGTACTGGCGTCATTAAAGCGCAACAGCTCAAACATTGGCTGCATGGCATGTAAATCAAGCGCGGTCAGCGTGGGGTAATGCATGCATTGGCCCAGGGCCAGCACAAACACATCGGGCGCCAGTTGAGACAACTCCTCCAGCACCTCTATCAGTGGCCGCCCGGTTTGCAGCGCCAGTTGCCGCGCCTGCGGCAACAAGGCTACCGCTAATGGCGGCACCTGCCCTGTCAGCGGTAAATCCTGCATATTCATGTGATGGTCTTTCTCATTCTATTGCGCCTGCCAATTCAAAAATCGGCATATACATCAACACCACAACCAGCCCCACAATCAAGCCAATCACCACCATCAGCGCGGGTTCCAGCAACTTGCTTAGCCACTCCACACGGCGCGCTGTTTCCTCGTCGTAAAACATGCCTATGCGCCCCAGCATGTCATCCAGTTGCCCGCCGCGCTCGCCCACGCGCAACATGCGGTTGGCAATCGAGGTCGTTAAGCCATGCGACTCCATCGTGCCTGACAAGGCCTTGCCCTCACGCACGTCGGTAATCACCCGCTGCAAAGCCAGTTGCAACTCTTGCGGTAACAAAGATTGCACCATGCCGAGTGCCGTCAGCAAGGGAATTCCTCCTTGTAATAGCATCCCCAGCGTGCGGTAAAACCGTGCCAGTTGGTAAATACGCAAGGCTTCGCCCAGGCTGGGGATTTGCCACACGCGCTGCATCATCCAGGCCTTGCTGGCCGGACGCGAAAACAGCAGCCACAACGCGGCCACCATGCCCATGGTGGCCAACAACACCCACTCGCCATGGCCTTGCAACAGCTGCCCCCAGCGCAACAGCAGCTGGCTGGCCCAAGGCAATTTATCGCCCCCACTTTCATAAATGGTACTAAAACGCGGCACCACATAGCCGAGTAAAAACAGCACGACCAAACCACCCACCACAATGAGCAACACCGGGTAAATCGAGGCCGCGATGATTTTTTTACGGATGGCATCTACCTGCGCCTGATACGCGACATGACGGCGCAGGGCCTGCACCATGTCACCAGTGCGCTCACTGGCGCGGATCAGGGCAATATAAAGCTGGCTAAATACCGTCGGCTGCAATGCCAGCGCCTGCGATAAAGGCAGGCCTTCAAACAGGGCCGTGCGCAAACTCGTTAACACGGCACGCGCATGGTCTTGCTGCTCTTTTTCGGCCAGGCCTTCAATCGCTTCAATCAGGCTCAGCCCAGACTCAAGCAAAGTGAGTAACTCCTGACTAAACAGGCTTAAATTAAACGAGTGCGTTTTTAGCGGCCATTGCGGCCAGCCAGATGCGTGACTAGCACGCACTTGCAACACGCCATAGCCTTTTGCCTGCGCCTGCTGCAACGCCGCCTGCCGGTCAGTCGCGTCCAATGAAACCCAGCTCACCTGCGCGCCCTGCAATACTTTTAATTCAAATTTCATGTAATTCAAATTTCATGGTGGTTTAGGTTAAAGCGCTACCAGTTACCCACGTCGCTATCGGCCTCTTGGCCGCCAGCTGCGCCATCACTGCCTAGTGTCCACACATCGTAATCGCCGTGCTCCCCAGGGTAACGATATTGGTAAGGCCGCCCCCACGGGTCAGCGGGCACGCCCTTGGCTAAATAAGGGCCCTGCCATTTGGCCTCACCGTCAGGCTGCTTATTAAGTGCTGCCAACCCTTGCTCGGTCGCCGGGTAATGACCAATATCCAGCCGATAGGTATCCAGTGCGCGCGACAACGCCTCAATTTGCGCTTTGGCAGTTTTAGTTTCTGATTTACCAATCTGGGCAAAATACTTGGGGCCGACATAGCCTGCCAGCAGACCAATAATCACCATCACCACCAGTAACTCCAGCAGCGTAAAACCTGCTTGCTTGCAGCGCCCAACGACCAATTGCATGTTTGTTTCCACCCTGCTCATCCTCTCTTTTTAAACCCTGACTACTTTTTAAGTACAAACAGCTGGCTGACGCGATTCAGCGCCTCCAGCGAGAGCACGCCGCTACTAAACTGCAAATTGACCCAATCACTGATCAGGCTGTAATAAGCCTTGGTTAGCGACAACTGGTTGGTAAACAGTTTTTGCTGGGCATCCAGCACCTCGTGATTGGTTTTAAAGCCGGCCAAAAAACCTTTTTGCGTGCCATCTAGCGCCACGCTGGCTGACTGCACCGCCTGTTGATAGGCGCTGATAGACTGTTGCTGTGCCTGCAGGCTTTGGTAATACTTGCGCACATTAAACTCAATTTCGCGCGACTTGGCCGTCATGCTTTCTTCACTCGCTGTCAGGCGGCTGGCGCTCTGGCGCACATTAGCATTCACATAACCGCCCGCAAACAAAGGTACATTCATCTGCAAGGCAATGGTGGTGGTATCAAAGCGCGAGCCCAAGGTATTATTACTGTCGTTCTGGCTATACGAGCGCACGCCGACCAGGTCTAAGGTTGGATAATGCCCGGCCTGTTTTTTTTCAATGTCTTTTTTGGCCACTTCTACGTTTTGATAGGCAGCCGCCAATTCAGGATGATGTTGCCGCGCCATCACCAGCCAGTTATCCAGGCTTTGCATGGTGGGCGTTAATCTGCTCAGGCTTAATCCACTCCCACCCAAGCCATTCGGCGTGTCCAGCATCAACTCAGCTGACAATGCATGCGTGCTGCCGGTTAATATCTGCAAACTTTGCTGGTTAGAGAGCCAATCATTGTTGGCCTGAATCTGCTCGACTTTCGCCACATCAAGGTTAGATTGCGCCTCACTGACCTCGACCACGGTGCCACTGCCGCGGCTGTAACGCTGCTCTGCCTGACGCAGTTGCTGGCCCACGGCCTCCAGTTTGCGCTGCTGCACATTGACCCGGTCTTGTGCATACAAGGTTTCCAGGTAAATAGAGACCAGCTTGAGGATAAGTTTGGCGTTTTCTTGCTCAAGCAATGCTTCCTGCGCACTGACATAAGACTTGGCACCACCGTAAATCGCCAGTGTTTCGCGGTTAAACAAGGGTTGTTTCACCGAAAAATTGTAACTTTCCAGCGAATAGTCGAGCTCACTATTGACCGCGCCCAGCGTAGTTTGCGTGGTGCGATCAGTATTGCCACGGCCTTTGGTCAGGCCTAATTGCACCTTAGGAAAAAACAAGGCACGCGCTTTGGTCAGCTCTTCACGCTCGGCCTCGGTGTTGGCCAGGGCCGCGCGGTAATCGGCGTTGTGGCTGACCGCCAACGTATAGAGGCCATTTAAATCCTCCTGCGCCTGCAACGGGCTCAGGCCAGCCAAGCCAAGTGCGAGAGATAGCCAATATGAAATACCTACACGCATTATTCTTCCTTCATCGAGGCCGCCAGGCGTTTGCTCAGTGGATGCATGAGGTAATTCCACAGCGTGCGCTCGCCGGTTTTAATCACCACCTGCACCGGCATGCCCGGTTGTAGCTGGCGCCCTTGCAAGGCCTGCATGCCTTTATCGGTGAGCATGACGCGCGCCAGATAGTAGCTTTGGCTGCCCTCAACGGTGGCGGCTGGTTTACTCAATAAGTCTTTGGACAAAGACTTTAACTGCCCCTCGGCCAATAATTGCGGGCTGTTGGCAAAAGTAGAAAAACGAATATCCGCCGCCTGCCCCACCTGTATCTTGTCGATCAAATGCGGCGGAATTTGCGCGTCCACAATCAGCGCTTCGCCAGAAGGCACAATATCCATCAGTTTTTGCCCGGGCTGAATCACCGCGCCCACCGTGTGCACCTGCAACCCCACCACCTGGCCAGACGCCGGTGCGCGAATCTCGGTTCGCCCAAGCTCTTGCCGCAGCGCCAGTACTTTTTGCGCGTCTGCTTCTACCTGCAACTTAACCTGGGCCATGTCGGCATCAATCTCTTTTTGCTCGGTTTGGATGCGCTGATTCATTTGCTGCTGCAACTCAAGAATCGCACGCTGGGCACGTGTCATATTGGCCTGTGTATTGGCACGCTCGCCGTACAAAGCCGCCACCCGCTGCTCAAGGTCGTTTTGCTGGTTACGTGGGGCATAGCCCTCAGCAGTCAGCGCGCGCACACCCTGCAATTGCTCTTCGAGCAAGACACGTTGCGACTCATGGCTGGATAACATTCCACGATAGCCTTCAATCAGGGCCTGGTAACCGGCAACGGACTCTTTTTTTGCGGCAATCTCTGCCGCCAGCGCCGCCGTTCTGGCCGCCAGCAACTGGCTCTGGTTACGCATCTGCTGTTGTATCAAGGGGTCTTGCTGCTGGCTGGTTAAATCCGGGTGAAAATCAATCACCGAGCGGTGGCTTTGCTCAGCACGCAACCGGTCTTCTTGCGCACGCAAACCGGCATAGCGTTGCCACACCTCTTCATAGCGTGCTTTACTAGCCTGTGCATCCAGCTTGAATAACACATCGCCAGCGTGCACCTCTTGCCCCTCATGCACCTGCAAGGTGCTAACCATGCCGCCACTTAAATGCTGGACCACTTTATGATTGCTTTCTATACTCACCACGCCTTCGGTCGGCACCCCCTCATCCAGCGGCGCAAGCGCGGCCCACAGCACAAAGCCAGCCAGGCCCAGCACTAAAATAGCCGCCCCTTTACGGGTTTGGCCAACATTGTGTGCATAAGCCTCAATGGCGTGCACATTGTCTGCGGCAGCAGGGTTCGCAGCAGAATTCATGGTTAAGCGCATGCAGGCTCCGTAGCCACGCTGCTGGCAGCAGCGTGCAATTGATTTAAATAGACAATACCGGCATCGCGCGGGCCATGATGCAGCACTTCGCCGCGTTTAAGCACCAGCAAATCATCGGTAATTTTGAGGATGCCAGAGCGGTGCGAAATCACCACGATAGCGGTATTGAGGGTTTTTAAAGCTTGTAATAACTGCATCAGCCGGGCCTCGCCAAATTCATCGAGGCTGGCGTTGGGTTCATCCAGCACCAGCAACGCAGGCTCTTTGTAAATGGCGCGCGCCAGCCCCAGCAGTTGCCGTTGCCCGCCGGACAATGGCAAGCCCTGCTCATCGAGCCGGGTGTCATAGCCTTGCGGCAAGCGCAAAATTGCCTCGTGCAAGCCTACACGCTGGCAAGCCTGCAAAATATGCTGGCTATCCAGCTCGCCAAATCTGGCCACGTTTTCGGCGATGGTGCCTTCGAGCAAAGACACCTGCTGCGGCAAATAACCAACGCTGGCCATGAGGGCACGCGCATTGTCTGCAGTGATCTGCGACTGATTAATGTGGTAGCTGCCAGCCGTGGGTGACACCACGCCGACCAACAAGCGTGCCAGCGTGCTTTTACCCGCGCCGGAAGGACCCATAACACAGAGTAACCGCCCAGGTGGTATGCTTAAGTGAAGGTCGTGCAGTACTCGGCGTAACGGCGATGAAATGCCCACCGCCTGCAAGCTAAGTACATAGGGCCTGACCAGACCAATTGCCGGAGTCGTGGCGGCTGCATGCTGCTCACCCAGCAAGCCCTGTAACTCAGCCGCGGCCGACTTGGCCTGCAACCATTGGCGCCAGCTGTGCACCATGACATCAAACGGGTGCAAGGCACGCGCAATAAGCACATTAGACGCCACCATGGAGCCAACGCTGATTTCACCACGAATTGTCAGCCATGCAGCCATCGCCAGCATCAATGACTGCAAGGTGTAACGCACCCATTTATTGACAAACTGGCTACGGTCACTGGCGTTTAACCAGGCCTGCTCTGTCACTGACTGCTGCGCCAGCAAAGCCTGCCAATGCTGACGCAAGGTATGCAACATGCCCAGCACATAACTGGTGTGCAAATGCTGTATTTTTTGCTGCAAAAAATGCTCAGTGCGTTGCTTGGCTGCTTGTGCGCTCTGAGCAGGTGCTGCCGTCACGCGCTGGTTCCACAGCGCCGCCATACATTGCACCAGGCAAAAAACCATGGCAGTCGCCCCCAGCACCGGGTGCAAGGCAAACAACACCACAATATAGATCACGCTCCACGGGATATCCAGCAAGGCAAACAGGCCTTGCCCGGTCATAAACTGGCGAATAGCGGTTAATTGCTGCAATGACTCGGCAGGCGGCGGGCGTTGTATGCTGCGTGGCTCAAACACCGCAGCAAACACTTGTTTGCCGTAAGTGAGGTCAAATTGCACACCCGTTTTAATCGCGTATAAACTGCGTAACCAATCGGCACCGGCCATCAGCAACAAGAGCCCGGCCGTTAACAAAGTCATCGCCAGCAGCGTCAGCGTATTACGGCTCAGCATGACCCGGTCATACAGCTGCAACATATACAAGGTTGGCACCAGCATCAGCACATTGGTGAGCAAACTGAGCCAGATCATCTGCAAAAAAGCGCTTTTAAACGGCTGCATAAACGACCACAGCGGCGAGGTCCAACGGGCAGTGCGTGCAAGCATCATGACTGTGCCACCTTGGCGTTATCTGCCTGAAAACTGGCCAGCACATCAGCCGGCTTGCCATAACGAATCATTTGCCCCTGGCACATCACCAGCATCACGTCAGCAATGCTCAAAATATGCTGCAAATGACTAATGATAATAAACGTCGTGCCCTGCTGCTTTAAGCGGGCAATGGCGTGCTGCAAAGTGCGCTCAGTGGTGGTATCAAGGTTGGCATTCGGCTCGTCGAGCACCACAATGCGCGGTTTGCCATAAAAAGCGCGCGCCAGGCCTATCAATTGGCGCTCGCCGCCCGAGAGCATCACGCCAGACTGGCCAATCAGCGTGTTCAAACCATCCGGCAATTGGTTGATCCAGTCGTTTAACCCAAGCAATTCAATCACCTCAGCCAGCGCAGCCGGATCAGGCGTATTAAAGCGGCAAATGTTATCCACCACGCGTGCATCAAACACATCGACCTCTTGCGACAAATAACCCAAATGCGGCCCCAGCTGGGTTTTGTCCCAACGATGCACGTCCACACCGTCAAACCGTACGCGACCGCTGCTCGGTGCCAGCAAGCCGACCAGCAACCTGGCCAAAGTGGTTTTGCCCGAAGCCGAAGCCCCGGCAACAATGAGCACTTGCCCGGGCGCCAGCTTAAATTGCACCTGGCGAATAAACACCTCAGCCGAGGACTTACCTGCCTGCGGCATGGCATAGCTCAATTGCTCCACCGTCACTTCACCCGTCGGTGGCGGCAACACCAGGCCTTCGGTGTTCGCGGCCGCGTTGGCCAGCAAACTTTCAATACGCCGATAGGCGCTCAAGGCCTGCTCATAGGTTTTCCAGTGGCCCACGCATTGCACCAGCGGAGTGAGCACACGCCCGGCCAGAATCGAGGCCACAATCATCATGGCGCCGCCGTTCAATAACTCACCGGCAATAAACAAATAGCAGGCCAGGCCCAGAATCAAACTGGTTTGCAAGGTTTGCAACCAGCGCGAGGCCGCCGCACTCTTGCCCGCCAGCTCGGAGGCCTGCGCCTGTTGCCACAAAAAACCATGCTGATGCTGCACCCAGCGCTGCTCAATGGGCGCCAGCATATGCATGGCATGCAGCACATCGCCATGGCGGCTAATGCTGGCAAAATAACGTTGCGACTCAATCGCATGCTGGTTCGCCTGTTGCATTAAAGGTGCCACGCGCGACTGGTTGTGTATGGTCAATACCAGTTGTATCGCCAGCCCGAGCAACGTCAGCACGCCCAGTGCCGGATGGATCCAGAACACGGCGGCCAAAAAAATCAAACAAAAAGGCGCATCAATCAGGCCAAGCAGGGCCGAAGAATGCAAAGCATTTTTGAGCACAGAAAAATCGGAAAACACCTGCTGCGCAGGAAAGCTATGCATGGCTAGTTTTGCAGTAAACACCCGCTCGAACACGCGCTGCTGCAATGATTGCTCAAAACGTTTTGCGCCTGCCTGCAACAAATTGCGGCGCTGCCACTCCAACGCCTCCATCACCAGGTAAGCAAAGGCCGCCAGCATGGTCAGCATCAACAAGGTCGAGACATTGCGACTATTAATCACGCGGTCATACACCTCCAGCATGTACCAGGAGGGCGCCAAAATCAGCAAATGGGTAGCCACACCAAACAGCCAAACTTTGCGCCAGAGCGGCCAAAGCTCAGACAAAGCGTGCTTGATGGTTTCAGCTTGCGAGGACATATTTACAATGAAATTCTGTAGAGAATGATTGCGGGCAGGTTGTCCTGCCCGCAACAATCGTGATTACACGATCACAAAGTCAGACGTTGACAATGTGGTCACACCGGTCAATACGGCAATATCGACCTTCGCACCGCTACCACTACCATCAGCGTCATAGCTGAGTGTTTTGGTGGTGGTGTTGTAGACCAGATAGTCGTTGCTATCTTGTGCCGTACCTGTGCTGTTCACACGCAACATGCTGGCGTTAAAACCTGCCAACTGGCTGTACTGGTCAAGATGCAACTCCAACTTGTCAGTGCCACGTGTAAAGTCAGTGATGGTATCCACACCGGTCAAATTGAACGCAGTGTTAGTGTAGGTTTGCACACTGGTCGCAGAACCAGTCACCACTTGCTCATACACTTTGCCAAACACAAACTTGTCAGCACCGCCACCACCTGTCAGCGTATCGTTACCACCATTGCCAACAAACACGTCAGCTTTGCTGGTACCAATAAAGGTTTGCTGGTTAGCATTACCTTCAAAACGCAAACCATTGGTCGTCACGCCAGACGCATCAACAACCACATTGTTGATCGTGCCGCCGTTGTTACCCAGGGTGTTGGAGAGGTCAGCCACTGTGCCATTGGCTTTAAAGTAGTAGTGATCGTTTAGCAATTGCAGATCAGTGTTTTCAACGTTCAAACGGCCAACTGTACCGCCTACTTGCACCACTTCCATAGACTTGAAGTTGTCGTTATTGAGCACAACAGTGCCATTGGCTTTAGTGTTAGCGCCAATGCCAGTCGTGATACGCAGCGTATCCACGCCATCCCCACCCACGATCACATCATGCTTAGCGCCAGTCGCAATCCACTCTTTGTTACCGTCATCTGCTTTAGAAGTCGTGCCTTGCACACCACTACCAAAACCGCCGATCACAAAAATGTCATCGCCTTCGCCACCATCCAGGTAATCAGCACCGCCATGACCAATCAGCAAGTCATTGCCGCCGTTGCCATACACAGTGTCATCCCCCAAACGCATGGTCGCGTAATCAACACCTTCGCTACCCAATACGATCTCGTGCGCATCACTACCTTCGTTAGCACCGTCGATGCGCGTAAAGCTGCCTTCTTCGCCTTCGGATACGTCGTAGGTAACATCTACGTTGTAATAGAGGTGAGCAACGGAGAAGTCATCTACTTCAAATACTGCCTTATCGTAGGTGACCGGAGTGGCGCCAAGAATAGAAGCTGCTGGCTCAAACTCTGCTTCTTCAAACTCAAGCTCAACAGTGACATTTTCTACAGCGCCACCGGCTACGCCGTGAATTTGATAGCCAGGGTTTAACTCACCGAGGCTCAGAGACTCGCCGTTTTCTTCGAGTTGCTCGGCTTCTAAAGTGATGCTTACGCCACTAGCTAACTCAATCCGCTCAATACCTGAGAAAAGAATATCCTCAAACTCGCCAGATTTTGTGAATTCCAAGGTATCTACCGAATTGTAACCAGCAATCGTTGTAGCAAAAGTGCTAATCGCTGAAGAACCAGGACGAGTCACAATATTTAAACGAACATCTGTTTCCGCCTCTAACGACATGTCTTCATCGTCAATTTCGACAATTCCGCCTGTAGTCGTGTCAATAGCAACGAGATTAGCATCCTCATCAACCTCGCTACCTTCAGACAATTCAACATAACGCGCCTCATTACCATCATTATCCAATCCAGACACACCACCTTCAATAATAAGCCCCTCTGAATCCTCCTCATCGCCAATACGGAAGGTATCGTTGCCATCACCACCGATCATTGCATCGTAAGAGGTTGCTAAGAAGAGATTACCAACAACGGTTTCATTGCCAGCAGAGCTATCATCTCCTTGCAGGTAATCGTTACCCTCCCCGCCACTTAAGACATCATCACCATCACCACCATAGATAACATCGTCTCCAGCACCGCCAAACAATGCATCGTCGCCATCGCCACCATAGATGCTGTCGAAACCATCACCGCCATCGGCATAATTATTACCACTACCTACATCAATGGTGTCATCACCGGCACCTCCAACAATTGCGTCATCACCGGCACCACCTAACAGAATGTCATCGCCGTCACCGCCGAAGATAATGTCATCGCCATCGCCACCATCAACAAAATCATTACCTGCCTGAGCAATAATGATATCGCTACCACCGTCACCGGCGATAAAGTTATCCAACCCGTTACCAATAATCAAATCTGGATTTGATGTACCGGTATAGTCGGTCTCTGTACCATTAAAAATTTTAACTGCCATAATAAAACTCCTCAAATTTGGGAACTGGAGCAGCAGTACCTGCTACCCCAGATAGTTAATTAAAAAACACTAAAATTATTAAGGTACAGTTGACCCTGGAGGAGCATAACCATCAATGCTAATTTCCTGCAAAGTGGTATTTTCTTGGCCAGTCTGACGCAAACGAATTGCTCCTGTTTTTACCCATCCAGAAACTGCAGATGAATCGCAAGCAGCTTCAACGTAAGTCATGGCTGAAACGATATTGGAACCACCGTCATCATCTACGTACGCAACATCAATGGTGAAATCAATCCAGTTACTATTCACAATGGCATCCTGAGTTGCTGATGTCGTTGAAGCAACGACGGTTGGGCCGATACCAGTGACTTCACCAGTTAAGGCAGTGTTAACACTATTAGCCGTTGGCAAATCCAGATAATTGGTGCCTAACAGCAACTTATTGGCTGCTGTATCATACTTATAGGCACGATGTTGCACTGACGTAAACGTACGGCCAATGCGATACACAGGTGATGCATTGGTGGCTTGTATGTAATAACCGGCATTGACTGATGCGCTACCGAACCCACCACGTGCAATATCATTGACTTCAAAATATTGAGTGCCAGTTGTAGCGGTATCCCAATCAATATTTGACGCAGTAAATCTTGCACCGAAAATGCAAGAAGTCTGTGCGGTATTACGCCATACACGATCTGACACTGCACCAACAGTGATGCCACCGATCACAGCATTGCGATTAGTTGATGCAATTAACGTATAGCCTGACACAGGTGAAGTTGCTTCGTTTGCAGGGAACGTAGCGCAAGTGTTATTTGCACCAGTAGTTGGTTGCGTTGGTGTACTAGAGCCAAAGTTTCCGGTGGTATTACATAAGGTATAAGCAGTACCGGTAAAACCTGCGGCAGGAATAGCCACCAGACCGGTTGCCATGGCAGGCATAGACAGGCCAAATGCGCCCATTACAGCAAGACTAATCATTACATTTTTCATAATCGCTCCTTAGAGACACTATGCAGACACTGTGGTAGCCCGCATCACCAATTCCCACATCCTTCTAGCCCCTCGTCAGTTCTAAGCAGGGTGTGGCAAATTTCTAGCACCAATGCTTTATAAAAATATTCAAGTGAAGTTGTTATGGTAAAACTGCCCCAGGTGGAGCAAACCCATCGATTGAAATCTCCACTAAACCTTCCCCTTCTTGGCCCGTTTGCCTGAGTCTGATTGCCCCAGACTTTGCCCAGCTATTGACATTAGATGAGTCACATGCAGCCTCTACATAGACCATGGGCGAAACAAGACTGGAACTTAAATCATAATTTTCCAAGTACACTGACTCCAATGTAAAATCTATCCAATTCGCATTTATTGCCGCAGATTGTTTTGCCGCAGTGGTCGATGCAGGCCAAACACTGCTAGTCTCTCCATTAATTGCGAGTGTTAATGCACCACCAATGATAGGTAACGATAGGTAGTTAGCGCCAGGCAGAAGCTTATCGCCTGCACTTCCGTTATAAACATGGGCGCGATGCTGAACAGAGGTAAACGTACGCCCAATACGATATACTGGCGATGCACTAGCTGCTTGCATAAAATAGCCTGCGTTTACAGATAAGTTGCCAAATCCACCTCGTGCAATATCATTGACTTCAAAATACTGAGTGCCTGCCGTTCCTGCATCCCAGTCAGCACTTGCAGCGGTAAATCTCGCACCAAAAATACAAGAGTTTTGCGCTGCATTGCGCCAAACACGATCGGATACTGTCCCAATAGTTACTCCTCCAATCACAGCACTACGACTTACTGATGCAATTAATGTATAGCCCGCGACTGGAGAGATAGCTTCATTTGCGGGGAACACCGTACAGGTATTATTTGCAGTTGTTGTGGGTGTTGTTGAAACACTAGAGCCAAAATTACCTGTTGTATTGCATAAGGTATAAGCCGACTCGCTAAAGCCCGTGGCAGGAATCGCTACAAGACCTGTCGCAAAAGCAGATGTTGTATTGATCGCATAAAGCCCCGAAACAGCCAATGCCAAAATCAGTTTTTTCATGTTCTACTCCTTGAAAAAGGTACAATGAGCAGGCATTTGTGGCTGCCCGCATCCCGAATTTCCGTCATTTTTAGTCCCTCGTAAGTTCTAAGCAAATAGCGGAAATTTAATTAAGGCATGTCACAAATGCCCTTTTAGATACTTCCCAGAAGTTAAATACATTCACGCAAATTTTCATTGGGATTTTTTCCCGCCATGTATTAATCAGGCTGAAAATGCCAATTCAAGCTAAACCATATGCCTCGCGGTGCGCTTGGGGCAATATAGTTGGTGCTGCGCCAATCATTTGAGTTATGGTTATATCCATCAGGCCCAATATTCCCTAACACGCTAGGTGAAAATGGGTTTCTACCCAGTCGACCAGCCGTAAAATACTCTTTATCAAACAAGTTGGTGACGAGCACGGTGGCTGTCCACTCCTTGTTAAAGCGATAACTACTTTGTAAATTAAAGGTCGCATAGCCGGGCGCCTTACCTGGGTTAGTGGTCGGCGCTAATGTTCGCGTATAAACTTCCGATTTAGTAGTACCAGTCCCGCTCCCGTCATCTACCTGACGAATGGCAGTGAATGTCCGTGAAACACCCACTTGATGCTCGTTATTCTCATTACCACGCAGAAAACTGTCAGAGTGTGCGACCATGGTCAGCCCGACATTCCAACTATCGGTGATGTCGTAGCCAAGCGTCCCATTCAGGTTATGTAGCGAAACGCCAGGCATACGATCACCTGGTTTAACATTAATCACCCCTTCACCTAGCGTACTGATAGTTCTAGAACTACTATTGTCAGCACTAAACATCAGGAAATCATTCTGAAACGTGGCATCGGTGAGGCCGTAGTTGAGACCAAAATGCAAGCGATCCACATTCCCTTTAAAGCCTGCTTCAATCCCACGGCGACGGGTCTTGCCTATAGTGTCAAAGAATCCACGCCCGTTACCAATGGCCACAAAATAGATATCATCTTTGAGGTCAGTTTGATACGCATTGACATTCCATTGTGTGTTCTCACCCCAGGTGCCTCTTACCCCAAGCTCATAACTTGTGGCTTTAATTTGCGGCAGATAAGGGTCACCTGAAAGTGTGGTTGGTAAGGTGCATTGGCGATTCTCGGCAATACTTTTGGGTATTTCATAAACATTGCCATTGCCATCCGTTTGAAACACCCCTGAAGGCCTGTGATCCAATGCACAACCCAGCTCGATCACACTGGGGACACGCGTGCCCTGTGCCACGTTGGCATAAATATTTAAATCAGGCCTGGCTTGCCAACTGGCACCCAATTGTGGATTAAACGAGTTGAACCTAAACTTTTCTGTTTCAGCACTATCCAGTGCATTAACAATTCTCGGAGTCGTGTATTGTGTGGAAACGCCAGTACAAGCCGCGTCAGTACAAATATTGTAACTATCAGGATAACCAATGACATCACCGATCTCGTACGCACCTATGCCACGGCGCGCAGCAATCTTGTTTTTTGTTTGCGTATCGTTGTAGCGGCCTGACATACTGAAGTGCCAATCATCAACCGGACTCCAGGTTTCACTAAAATAAATACTCTTGGTTGTTTGTGTGCCAGAAAAGTCATTATTACTGACCCATTGATCCGCCCCAGCATACATAGGGTGGATATCATCTGGTGCCAGATATGCATTACGACTTGCATCTAGCAATCCAAGACGCTGTTTATTGACATAGGTGGCATCTGCTGCATCGATAGAAGCACCAACCATCACCTTATGATGATCAAGGTGCCAGTTGAATTGTACTGATGCACCATTGGTAATCTGATCTATCTGGTTATCGGTAAATATTGCAGTTGGTGTGTAGTATTTCTTGCCAGTATCGGGATCAACTTCGTAAACCACACCACCGGTTCCACTCCCAGCGCCATCCACGGTAGCAATTGCCGAAGAGTTAGGCGCCAAATAGGAAAAAGCGCCGTCTTTAGTTGTTGCATCCTGGAGCTGCGTTGCAACGCAATTATCAGAATTTTTGGGAGCTGTCAGAATTAACCAGTTTTTATAATTAACGCCATTAACTGTAGAGTAGTAATAGTTAGCTAGATTAAAATAAACGGTTGCACCGGGTGCTGCTACAGGAAAAGACCCCCCCCCAACAAAATCTTGAAGCGCATAAGAGTCCTCTCCGCCTTCTGTTGTACCGCTAAACTCTGGAGAGCTCCCTATAGATGACACAGATTCTGACTCTCTGTTATAGATCTGCGTCTCCCACAAATTTCTAAAATACCTGTATTGATATTTCAAAACATTTGCATAATATTCAGGCACTTCAGCATTAAATACTGCATCTGAGTAGTTAGCTAAGTTGTGGCCAGTTGGGTCGCTGGCATTTATAGTTAAGTCTGGAAGCCCACCTAATGCATCTAAAACAAACTGATTACTAAATGAATCATATGTACCAGAGCCTGGACTGTCTTCCTGAACTGGAACGACCACATAATCTGGCACGCCATACTTGTTATTCGCGCTACTTGCAAATAAGCAAGTATATTGTTCTGTAGATGAAGGAATGCGACGCGCGAGCGCCCCATCATCAATACCGGTGAATACATCCGCCCCCACCTGATGACGACGGCTATTTCTGCGATAAACCTGGCCAGTAACACTAAAAGTCTCTGTGGCCTGAAATGCACCTGATAATTGAAACTGAGCAAGGTTATTAGTCGTTTTATCAGGGCCAGTAAAAATACTGGTAGGATCTTGAGCATACATTTCGCTGGGCAACAATCCATTCCCTGTGAGTTTCGTTTGCACTAACAATGTACTTAGGCTCAAGTCAAGCTTGTCCCCTCTGAAACTCGCCTTAGCAAAGCCCTGATTGACGCGGCTAGGTGAGTTCTGCCGCCAGCCATCCTCCAAAAAGAAGTTGCCCGCACCAAACAAAGCAACCTCGCCGTTATTCCAGCCACCTTCCAGTTGTAATTGTTTACGACCAAATGAACCAGTGAGAATATCAACGTCGGCACCTGCATTATTAAAGCCGTCTTTTGTTTTAAGTGAGAAAGCACCACCCAAAGTATTCAATCCAAAAATTGGATTAGAACCAGGGAATACGTCTACACTGGCCAATGCATTCATCGGCAGCATGTCCCAATTCACTACGTCACCAAACGGCTCGTTCACACGAATACCATCAATAAACACAGATAAACCTTGCGGCGTACCAATCTGCGGACCTGCCGTGAAACCACGGTATTGCACATCCATTTGAAACGGGTTGCCTTGGTAGTCATTCACGGTGACTGATTGCAACTTGCGGTTCATCAAATCTGTGATACTAAGCGCGTGCGCTTCTTTAATCTCTTTGGCACTAATGCTTTGCACGTTACCGGGGATTTCTTCTTTGGTTAGCCCCAAGCCAGGCAGCGGGCCAACTTCATAAAAGCGTTTGGCGCGCACTTCAACTTTATCCAGTTGCAGGTCTTTCTTTTCATCTTTGGGCGGTTTTTGGATAAAAATATTATTGCCTTCAGCTTTGGGCACAAGGCCGCTCTCCCCCAACACGCGCTGCAGGGCTTCTTTGCGCGTCATGCGGCCACGCACTTCTGGCGCGGTTTTACCGGAAACAACGTCATTGGGGAATGAGATATTCATGCCGGTGGCTTTGCCGAGATCATGCAATGAATTGGCCAATGGTTGTGCTGGAATATTCACATTCACAGGCACGCCAAAGCTCTCCTCTTGCTGCTTTGGCAATTGGGTATTTAGTGCTTCTGCCCACACCGGTTGCGTTGCCATGAAGCTCAAGGCAGTTAACGCAGTGTGTATTCCTCTTCTATTTATTTTCTTATATGTATTCACAGATTTCTCCTGTACTAAGACTCATCTGTGAGCGCAGCAAAAACCTGATGTTGTTAACCTAACTTTACATTTAAAACAAAAAGGCATTGGGTGAAGAAAGGAAGTAATAACCGAGGCGAACAAAAAAGGCGCCTATAAAAGCGCCTGGGGGATATGAGTTAGTGCTGGGAGTTAAGCAGTGTATATTGCGGCGTTTCTTGCAGCTTAACTGCGGCGATATTAGGCAGGCCGCGTAAAAACTGGTCAATATCCTGGATATTAATATCCGCAGAAATATTGCGCACTTGCCTGCCTTGCGATTGCACCGGTTTTTGCCTGTAGCGCGAAACGGTGTAGGCAATTTCACTGGTATCGGCACGGTCAAACACCAGGCGACCCTTGAGAAAGGCAAAGGCATCTGAGGCCGGGCGGTTGACCAGCACCATGGCGTGGTTGGGGTACACCTCGGCCACTTGCCCATTGGTGATTTCACGCGAAATCGGCGCCTGGCTTTCAGGCATCGTTTCGCCGCTCTCCAGTTTGGGTTCTACTTTAACTCGGCCGTGATCGACACTCACACGCACCACTTGCTGCAAGCGATTGACGGCGAAACGCGTGCCGAGGACGGTGATTCTGGCGGTATCGGTTTCAACCACAAACGGACGCTCCGGGTCTTTGGTCACCTCAAAAATAGCTTCGCCTTCTTTGAGCAGCACATGACGCTGGTGGCGATAATAGGTGACTTCCATATCACTCTTGGCGCTGAGTGTGACTTTAGTGCCGTCATCCAGTGTTTTAATGACGATTTGCCCCACTGGATTTTGCGCCGCCAGCTGCATCACCGGGGTTGCTTGCCAAACCTGGTATTGCTGATGCGAGAAAAAGCCTGCCACACACATAAACGCCACCACCATGAGCTGTGCAACACGGCGTTGTTTGGCTTTGCGGCGGGCCTCGTTGGCCAAAAAAGCATGTTGCTCGGCAGCATCTGCCAGCGTTGACAGGCTCTCGGGCGAATCAAGTTGACGCATGGCACGGGCAATACTGTCATATTCTGTGGCGTGCAGCGGATCGTCAGCCAGCCATTGCTCAAACGCATGTTGCTCGGCGGCGCGCTGGTGATGTGCGTGCTCACGCATACGCAGATACCAGCGTGCGGCCATTTCACTCAATGTTTGCGATTTGGGCGTGAGCGATTTAGACATAGGCGCTTAGTTAATGGCCTGTTGAAACGCGCGGATATCGAGCATGGCGCGGATCAGGTGCTTCTCAACCATATTAGTGCTGATCTCCAGCTGCTGGGCAATTTCGCGTTGCTTCATGTCATCGACGTGATAAAGCCAAAACACCTGACGGCACTTTTCTGGCAATAAATCGACCACGCGCTGCAAATGATGCAGCTTTTGCCGCGTTTCATACAATTGCTCTGGCGTGCAGTCTAAAATCAGCGCGGCTTCGTCAATCTGGTCTTCATCGACAAACCGTGTGCGATAGCGAAATTCGTCCACCAGCAAATGGTTAACGATGCCATTTAAGTAGGCTTGCGGCGACTCTTCACGGGCAGGATGGCTGGACACGGCAAAAAATACCAGTGCGTCGTGCAAAATATCTTTAGCGCGCTGCACACAAGCCGTACGACGGCCAATACGACGCAAGACGTCGGTGTAAGCCCACGTTAAATCAATGCCGCACCAAGCCAGTGTTTCGCTCATATTTCACCACCCTACTTTGAATTATTTGATTGTTTGCAAAACACATGCCATCACTACGCGATTCAATAAGAGATTGATTCTCAATTAAAAAATGTCAATGCGTTTAAAAACAGGCAAATAGAGTCGGTTTATTTCAACCACTTTTTAAAAAATTGGCTGCTATAAACCACTTGATTACATTGAAATAAAAGTAAAATGGCGCTCAGGCTAACGCTGCAACCTACCGCCGCTGCTCACACACGGCTGCCAGCTTTTGTGGCCGGACCAAAGCCATAATTGGAAAGCTTATTGCGCTGTGTTTAGCGGATCAAAACCACCCGCGCATGCTTAATATTGGGTCATTAAAAGACAATAATTAGTCTAAAAAATCAATGTCATTCTTCAAAACGACCAGCCATGAAGTGTTGAGAGCACGCTACAACAGCCTGCTTGAAGATGTGCCTGTCGCCATTTTCACGGCGCTGAGTGCGCTCAGCATTCAAATGATCGTTTTAAATGATCAGGTGCATTGGTCACTCTCGGTCGCCACCCCCGTGCTCAGGATGCTGATCGGGTTTAGCCTGCTGCTGTATTGGTTTTGGCATCGCGACGAACGACCGTCGATCGAAAAAATACGCAAACGACTGGAGATCGCCTCCATCGTCTTTATTCTTGCCGGATTTTTCACCTTTTGGCGTAGCGTTTACCTCTACCCGCTCACAGACACCTTCGGCCACTACTTTCTTATTTTTCACAACACACTCTACGGTTTCTGCTTTGCCTTTATTTTGAGCAAGCTGGGCCCGGCGGCTTACGCTTATAACCTGCTGATGATTTCGTCGGCCATTGCTTGCATTTACCGTGGCGACTTTGAGCATGCTCATTTAATGACGCTGCTGATTATGGTGTTTGAGGTTGGCATGCTGATCACCATGCGCGGCAGCACCTCCATGTTTGATAAATGGGTCAATGCCACCCATGAAACACAGGCGTTATTAAAAGATAACCAGCGCCTGGCTAATCAGGATGTACTGACACAACTGCCCAACCGGCGACAGTTTTTTGTGCAAGTGGAGCAACAGTTAGCACTGGCCAGGCAAACTAATGAATGTTTTGCCGTTGGCATTCTAGACCTCGATAATTTTAAACCGGTCAACGATGTGCATGGGCACCATATTGGCGACCTGGTGCTGATGGAGGTTGGCAAACGGCTGGCACAGGTCAGGCCTGAGCAGGTTCGCTTTTACCGTCTGGGCGGCGATGAGTTTGCGTTTCATTTGGTGACCGATGATGACCACCGCTCGCTCAAGCAAGTGGCACAAGACATTAACCAGGCCATTTCACAACCAATTAGCATTGATGGCCTGCTCATGACCGTGAAAGCGTCAATGGGCGCCTGCATCGTCTGTGACAACCACGCGTCGGCACAAACCTTGTACGAACATGCCGATTTTGCCTTGTATCATGTCAAACGCACCGGCCGCGGCAACCTCGAAATCTACTCCGAAACGCTCGAAAAAGAGCGTATGCACCTCAACCGCATAGATCAGGCCTTGCGTACCGCAGATATCCACACCGAGCTCTACCCGGTGTTTCAACCGATTATAGATATGGAAGCCAACGAAGTATGCGCCTTTGAGAGCCTGGCGCGCTGGCAAAGCCCAACCATAGGTGCGGTGTCACCCGCGATGTTTATCCCGGTGGCTGAAAGCCTGGGCATGATTGCCGACATTACCAAGCTGATGTTTAGCCGCTCGATGATAGAAATGGCCACCTGGCCAGCAAACATGCGGCTGTCTTTTAACCTTTCTGCCTACGACGTCACCAACCAGGCCGTGATTAAAGCGCTGATAGGTATGATGCAAAGCAGCCAGCTCGGCCCCGACCGATTTGTGTTTGAAATTACTGAAACCGCCTTGCTGCAAGACTTTGAAACGGCCAGGGAAAACATTGGCCTGCTGCGCCAGGCGGGCGCGAAAGTTGCGCTGGATGATTTTGGCACCGGCTATTCTAGTCTCAGCCACGTGCAAAACCTGCCGCTAGACAAATTAAAAATAGACCGCAGTTTTGTCAAAGATATTGAAACCAATACCACCAGCCAAACCATCGTGCGCTCAATTTTGGCACTCTGTCATGGCATGCATATGGAATGTGTGGCCGAAGGGGCAGAAACCGAAAGCCAGGTGCGTTTTTTGCAGGCCATGGGCTGCCAGTTAATTCAGGGCTACTACTTTGCCAAGCCCATGCCTAAAGAGCACATCCAAGCATATTTAACCGAAACCACACTCGCAACCACGCGCTAAACGGCCGCCCGGCAGCCGTTGCAACCACGCCATCTGTGCCAGACTCTGAACTTTAGGCATCAGAACGCACTCCCTTAAAAGTGGATAAGAAAATACAACTGGCCTCAAAATTATATTAACATCAATGTTCTCAGCCATATTTGCCGCTGCCATAGCCATGGTGATGTTATGCATGGCTGGCTGAGCAGCGCTCAGGTTTGTAATTCAGAGGTTGCAGCGCCCGGTTTACCTCAAGCAGAGATCTATCCGTCAGATTTTAACCAAATCAGTAAGGAGGTCGCTCAATGCGTACAAGCACTCTTTTAATCTTGGATGATGATGCGCAAGACGCCAGCGTCATCGCCAGTGAAGCCAGAAACCTGGGATTTGAGGTGAGGATACTGGAAGACGCCAGCCTGTTTATAGATGCATTTTTAGCCTGGAAGCCCACACATCTGGCGATTGATATTGTCATGCCCAGCATCAACGGCATAGAAGTGCTCAAGACACTGGCGCAACTAGACTGCCAATCATCCATTATCTTAACCAGCGGCATAGGCACAGACACCCTGCCCGCCGCACAACTCGCGGCTATCGAACATAACCTGAATATCCGCGGCATTCTCTACCAACCCTTTCACCAGCACATTTTAAGAAACCTGCTCACAGACCAGGTATCGGTAGATGTACATGCACACACCAGCAGCGATACCAGCGCGCAGTCTTTCATTGTCGATGCCTCAACCATTGATGACGCCATCCGCAACGATCAATTCAGCGTGTTTTATCAACCACAGATAGAGTTATTTACTGGCAAAGTCATCGGTTTTGAAGGCTTGCTGCGCTGGACGCACCCGGCACTGGGCATCAAGCTGCCAGAACTGTTTATTCCCGTGGCCGAAAAAACCGGCCAAATTGACCAACTGACCCAAATAGTGATTGCATCAGGCTTTAACTTTATTCGATCACTCAGCAAAACGCTGACATTTTCTTTAAACATATCAGCAAAAAGCATTAAAAACCAGCTACTCAACACCGCACTAATCAATGCCAGCCAGACCTTTGAACTGGCGCCAGAACGAGTCATTTTAGAGCTCACAGAAACCGCCACCATGCATGACCCTGAAGAGGCACAACATATTCTGTCGCACCTGAGAACAGAAGGCTTTAAGCTGAGCATTGATGATTTTGGTACTGGTTACTCCTCGATGGCGCAATTAGCCAAGCTACCATTTACCGAGCTTAAAATAGACAAATCGTTTGTCACCACCATGGAGACCTCGTCAAAATCGAGAAAAGTGGTGGCCTCTACGCTTAAACTGGCAGAAAGCCTGGGCCTGGAAACCATCGCCGAAGGCGTTGAAAACACCCTCGCCGCCATCGGCTTGCGCGAGTTGGGCTGCCGCTATGCGCAAGGCTATTATTTTGCCAGACCCATGGACCAATCAACCGCCAAAACCTGGCTGGCGCAGTGGAACAACCAGTTTTAAACATGCGTATGCGCCTTGCTGCAGGTGCCAGATGTTTTCAGTCTGCCGCTTCTTTGGCAAGCAGTGCTTGTTTACGCGCCACGCCCCAGCGATAACCAGACAGGGCGCCGTCCTGGCGAATCACACGATGGCAAGGAATCGCCACCGCTAGCGTATTGGCGGCACAGGCGCTGGCAACGGCCCGTACGGCCTTGGGAAAACCAATCTGGCTGGCAAGCTCGCTATAGGTCACGGTCGTGCCGCTGGGGATCTCACGTAACGCTTGCCATACCCGCTGTTGAAATACCGTCCCCTGTACATCCAGCGGCAAATCCAACCCCAGTTTGGGCGATTCTATAAAAGCAATCACGCGCGCCACCAATGACTCATAGCCGGGGTCACCACCAATCAGTTCGGCTGCGGAAAACCTGTCCTGCAACGCACGCAGCAAGGGCTCTGGCTCATCGCCAATCGAAATGGCACACACACCTTTGGCGCTACTAGCCACCAGAATCGCACCCAGCGAACACTGCGCCAGGGCGAAATGTATCTGCGCCTGCCTGCCGCCATGCCGATACTGAGAAGGTTGCATGCCCAGCGCTTGACTGGCAGCGTCATAAAAGCGGCTAGTCGAGCCGTAACCAGCCTCATAAATAGCATCGGTGATCTTCATGTTGGCGGCAAGTTTCTGGCGCATGTGCTGCGCCTTGTGTGCAGAGGCATACGCCTTGGGCGTCAAGCCGGTCACCGACTTAAACAGCCGGTGAAAATGAAAGCGGCTAACACCAACATGGTCCGCTAATTGTGCCAAACTGGGGCTGGTATCGGCTGTCTCAATCAAACGGCAGGCCAGCGCCACTTTGGCGGCAGAGGTTTCTGCCAATGTTGCCTGGTCAGGCTTGCAGCGCTGACACGGCCTGAAACCAGCAGCCTCGGCGGCGGCACTGGTGGTGTGAAAAGCCACGTTTTCCGGGCGCGCCTGCCTGGCCCCACATGATGGCCGACAATACACGCCGGTGGTTTTTACCGAATAAAAGAATGTCCCATCTGCCTGTGCATCACGGGAAAGGACTTGCTGCCAACGCGGATCATGTATCGTGCGCTGCGCTTGTAGATGGTTGCTGGTTGCAATGGCCATGTCTGTGATCTCCACTCAATACCTCAAAGATACAAGATCATGCACATATAAACACTCCGATGCTTGCGATTGAATTCACCAGACGCGCAAGGCGCTCACTCTATATCTGCTTTTCTGGCGGCCAGCATCTCACACGCCAGCGCGCCAACATCACGTACCGCTTGCTCGATAGCCACTGTCCACAGGTGGCTGAAATTCAGGCGGATATAGTGGGTGAGCTCTTTTTTGCGTGAAAAAATAGTGCCGGGGGCGACGGTAATGCCGTTATTAATGGCGGCACGATACAGCTCAAGTGCATCTATGCTGGGCGGCAGCTTTACCCAAATAACATAACCGCCCTTGGGCACAGACAGCTGCGTGCCTGCCGGAAAACTTTGCTCAATGACATTACAAATGAGCACATATTGCGAGCGTAGCGTATGCCGCAATTGCTTGAGATGCTGCTCAAAACTATCGCGTTGCATAAACTTGGCAATCGCAATTTGCGGCGCCGACGGCAACGACAGGCTATTGAGGAACATCAGGCGCTCGACCTCCTGACGATAGCGCCCGGCACTGGTCCAGCCAACCCGGTAGCCAGGTGCCAGCGATTTTGAAAACGAGGAACAATGCAGCACCATGCCCAAATGGTCAAACGCCTTGGCAGGCAGTGGCGGCTCGTCACTGAAATACAACTCACTGTAAACATCGTCTTCAATCAGCGGAATTTGTTGCTCGGCCAAAAACGCCACCAGCGCCTGTTTTTTTGCCTCCGGCATGACAAAACCGAGTGGATTCTGAAAGTTGCTGGTGAGAATCACCGCGGCAATACGCACATTATCGGTCATGGCACGCAAAGCATCGAGGTCTATGCCAGACTCGGGGTCGGTACGCACTTCAACCACCTTCATACCCAAACGCTCGACGGTATGGGCCAGCGCATAATAGCCTGGAGACTCTAATGCAATGCTATCCCCGGCCTTGGCCACGGCTTGCAGGCAAAGGGTAATCGCCTCCGTGGCGCCATGCGTGATGACAATATCATCCGGCGACACATCCATGCCGCGACTCAGGTAGCGGCGGGCAATTTGCTGCCGCAGCATTTCGTTACCGGGCGGCAAGTCACTCAGCACACCCCACTCGCCTTCGTCATCGGTCAGGGCTTTTTCGTATTGGTGGATACGTTTAAGCGGAAACAGCTGCGGGTCTGGAAACGGCGAGCCTAACGGCACGGTGCCAAACTCACGGATAGATTTGAGTGTGGTGAGCACTAACTTGCTGGCATCAATATCTGCCAGGTTAATATCTTTAGCGAGCGGTGATGCGTGCCGCTGTTGCAGGCGTTTGCGCGGGGTGACGTAATAGCCTGATTGCGGATGGCTGCTGATGACGCCCTCTTGCTCCAGCAGCAAATAAGCGCGTAAGACAGTGCTGATACTGAGCTCGTATTTTTGGCTGGCCTGTCGCACCGAAAAAATCCGGTCACCTGGCCGCAACACGCCTTCGTCGATCATTGCACGTATGCGGGCAGCAAACGAGACATAAAGCTTCATGGTGGCTAGGCTGTGAGCGGGGTTGCGATGCCTGTATTATACGTCAGGCCGCTCGGCGGCCGTTGAAGATTTAGGCTGCCTGCAACGCCAGCGAAACTTCTTCGCCGCTTGGCGTTAAGGCAGCCACCAGACGCTCTTTGTCTGTGGAAACAATCACCAGCGCTTGTTCACTTAAGGCAGTCATCAGCCGTTGTAAGGTGCTCATGCGCACACCCAGGCGCTTACAGATCACAGCCAGCGACACTTGCGCCCGCCCCTGCTCATGCTCGGCATGCAGCAACTCCAAGATGCCCAGCATCAGCACGGTGCTGTTATCCAGGGCAACATAGTCAGCAATAAAGCCCTCTTGCACCAACGCTTCATCATGCAACGCGGCCTGGTCGTTCTCAAGCAGCATTGGCTACCTCTGGCGCAGTGGTTTTTTCAAGCATCACCGGAATAGACTTGGAGGTTGGCGTGCGCGAAAGGTCGGCCACGCTTTCCAGCGGCACCAGGTTATTGGTTTCGGGGTAATAGCCACTCAGGCAGCCGGGTGGAATATCGTAAGACACCACCAGAAATTTATCTGCGCGACGGGTAATGCCGTCTTGCCACACGCTGACCAGATTGACCCAATCACCTGCCGCCAGTCCCATACGCGCAATATCCAGCGGGTTCATAAACACCACGCGGCGCTGACCAAACACACCACGATAGCGATCATCCATGCCATAAATAGTGGTGTTGTACTGGTCATGCGAACGGGTGGTCATCAACACGAACAACTGGTCACCATATTGCTCACGCGCCTGGTGGATAGGCGAGTTTTGCGGAATCGCCTGCAAGGTAAACTCGGCCTTGCCAGAGGGCGTGTTCCAGATGCGTTCGCTAGAAGGCACGGGCATACGAAAACCGCCAGGCCGTTTGATGCGCTCGTTGTAATCTTTAAATGCCACTGGCATGGTCTGTTCGATCACATCGCGAATCTTGCTGTAATCCTTAATGTAGTCCAACCAGGGTGTTTTGCTCTGCTTGAGCGTGGCATGCGCCAGGCGCGCCACAATCGCCGGCTCGGAGAGCAAATGTGGTGACGCAGGCTTGTTCATGCCGTAAGAGATATGCACCATGCTCATGGAGTCTTCCACGGTCACGCCCTGCGCACCGGTTTCTTGCGTATCAATTTCGGTTCGGCCCAGGCATGGCAATATCAGCGCCTCTTTGCCATGCACCAGGTGGCTGCGGTTCAGTTTAGTGGTCACATGCGCAGTCAAATCGCAATTGCGCATACCTTCCCAGGTGCGGTCAGTGTCTGGCGTGGCAATTGAAAAATTACCACCCAGGCCAAAAAATACTTTGGCTTTGCCATCTATCATGGCCTGGATCGCTGCCACGGCATCGTAGCCTGGTGTTTTCGGCACTTTAATGTCAAACACGCGTTCCAGGCTGTCGAGAAACTCCACCGGCATCTTTTCATAAATGCCCACCGTGCGGTTGCCCTGCACATTGCTATGGCCACGCACCGGGCACAGGCCGGCGCCTTCTTTGCCAATATTGCCGCGCAACAACATCAGGTTGACCAAGGTCTGAATCGTAGCGACGCCGTGTTTGTGCTGGGTAATGCCCATGCCCCAAGTGGCAATCACACGGTCACCGGTAGCATAAATGCGGGCGATTTCCTCAATCTGCGCCAATGGCACGCCTGACTCTGCCACAATCACATCCCAGTTTTCCTGGCGCGCATCCTCGGCAATCGCTGCAAAATTATTGGTATGCTGCTCGATAAACTCAATATCTACCACACGTTCGGCGCCATGTTTGACCGCCTCGTCATCCCACTGAATCACAAATTTGATCATGCCTTTAATCAGCGCCAGGTCACCACCCAAGGTTGGCTGGATAAACAAATCACTGATTTTACTGCCTTTAAAAGACAGCATATCAAACGGGCTTTGCGGGTCGGCGAAACGCTCCAGGCCACGCTCTTTTAATGGGTTAATCGCCACAATACGCGCACCACGTTTGGCCGCTTCGCGCAGCTCACCCAACATACGCGGATGGTTAGTGGCCGGGTTCTGGCCAAAAATCAGGATAGTGTCAGCATGCTCAAAGTCATGCAAAGTGACCGAGCCCTTGCCTATGCCTACTGTTGGCGGCAAGGCCATGCTGGTCGACTCATGACAAAGGTTAGAACAATCCGGGAAATTATTGGTGCCGAATTCGCGCACAAACAACTGGTAAAGAAAAGCCGCCTCATTGGCCGCACGGCCAGAGGTGTAAAAAATCGCTTCATTTGGGTTAGCCAAGGCATTTAAATGCTCAGCGATCAACGCAAACGCGCCGTCCCAAGAGACTTCTTCATACTTGTCGGTGACGGCGTTATAGCGCATCGGGTGCGTCAACCGGCCTTCATTCTCCAACTCAAAATCGCCCCATCCCATAAGCTCAGTCACCGTGTGCTTGGCAAAAAATGCAGGCGGCGTGCGTTTGGCAGTCGCCTCCGCCGCCACTGCCTTCACGCCATTTTCACAAAACTCAAAAGTAGAAGTGTGCTCTTTATCCGGCCAGGCGCAGCCCGGGCAATCAAACCCATCCGGCTGGTTCTGCGCCAGCAAGGTCATGATGCCTTTCACCGGGATTTTTTGCAGCGCAAGCTGCGCAGCCACTTGCTTTAACGCACCCCAACCGGCGGCTGGATGATGATACGGCTTGATAGAGGCTTTGGATTGCGACATATGTCCTACTGCTGTGCAGATGATAGACTGGCCTGTATAAAAATTTAGCCAGCGTATAAATACGGAATAACGATGCTTGTCATCGTAAGGCAGCCAGTGCAACTAAACCAGACACAGAAACGCATAATTTTTAGGGTACAGTTGCGTGTTAAAAAAGTACAAATGCCAATGTTTATGCGGTTTTCTTCATCAAAATTGACTGGCTAGCTTTTACTTTCGAAGCCTTGGTCTTAATTTCGTCAACGGCACCGATTACTTTAGGCATATGTCGTCGGTCATTTAACTCAAGATTCAACATCAATATAAATCAAAGACTTAGAAAAAGTCTTGCAAAGGCCTATTTCAAGCCATTTGTCATTCAAGTTGAGATATAACCCAGCATAAGTTGAAAGTTTGATCCTTTAGCCACGACTATTGTGGCCACAGGTATGCCTAATACATCACCTCATCTATACATCACCTCTCTACGACACTGAAAAATAGGCCATTGACCATCTGGCACTGGATTTGCATATGCCTCAATAGTATTATGCGACGTTCGCTATATACTGACGTATATTACGGTCCACCATTCAGGCGGAAACCACTTTCAAAAAAGGATAGTCCATGAAATCTTGCCGCGGGTATCTTGCCATCTTGCTGGCGCTTTGCTTGGCAACGAGTGAAGCAGCACAGGATACGACTGCCGAGACCCGGGTCAAAGTGGCCGTGGTAGGCGGGCTGGTGCTTTCGGGCGTCTGGCCCGCCCTTGCCAAGCGAGCCGGCAAGGCAACCGGCCTTGTGATCGAGACTGTGGCTGCGGCGCCCAAAGAAGGCGTGGTGCCCATCTTTCGCGATGGTGAGGCCGATTTATTGCTGATTCATGGCAGCGATGAGACCTACGGCCTGTTAGCTACCGGTGTGGCTGCGCCGTTGCGTGCCTGGGCAATGAACGAGCATGTGATCGTCGGGCCCAATGATGATCCAGCCAAGGTGGCCGAAGCACCGGATGCCGCCGAGGCCATGCGCCGTATCGTAGCCGCCGACGCGCCCCTGATCGGCTTCCGTGACCCTGGTAGCTTTGGCATCGTGCACGGCCTCTTCCGTTCGCTTGGCCTGCGGCCGGGGCCGCGCCAGCAGTTATACGACGATGCCGAGTCGCCCCAGCAGGTGCTGCGCTCCGCAGCCGATAAGCATGGTTACGCGGTGGTTGGCCACATCCCTGTGGCCTTCGGCAAGATGCCGAGCAAAGGCATGGCGGTGTTGCTCAAGGGTGATCCGGCCATGCGCCGGGTGTATGTGGTGGTTGAGCCAGGGCCTCGCCACCCAGCAAATACACGCCAACGTGAACTTGCCCGGCAACTTGCAGATTACCTCGTCAGCCCCGCTGGCCAAGCCGATCTGGTGGCTGCCGACAAAGAAGCTGGCGGCCCTTGGGTGTTCCCGCTGCCGGCGCGGCCGTGACACAGCGCATGCCCGCACAACGGCACCATGCCGATCGGCAGGACTTCTATGAGCGCGTTGCCGTGATCACGGCCTTGCACTGGCAGCTGACACGCATCAATTTCGTTCATCACGCTCGTATAAGCACTCACTTCGCGTAGGGAGCGATTTCGTGAAATGTATCAAATTTTTTTTCTTACGGCCATGCTGGCTTTCGCCTGTGCTTTGCCCGCCGCAGAGGAAGGTAGCACGGGTGCTGACCCTATAGAGCTGCCTGATGTCGTAGTGACGGGTAAAAAATTAAATCCACTAGCAATCCCCGTGAAAACAACGGTTGTGACGGCAGAGGAGATCAAGGCCAAGGGAGCTCAAACAGTAGATGAAGCCGTGAAGGATGTCGCAGGTCTATACGTAACTGGCAGCAATGTGAAGGGCCGAAAGGTGTCGCAGATACGCGGTAGCGATGCCAATAGCACCAAGGTCATTATCGATGGGGTGATGATCAACGGCGGCGGAGACGCAAGAATCGATTTGTCTATCATCCCCACTGACAACATTGAGAAAATCGAAATATTCAAGGGGCCTGTTCCCGTCATATACGGCAGCAATGCGCCCGGTGGCGTGATATTCATCACAACAAAAAATGCCAGCGGAAAACTTTCCGGCTCGGTGGGGCTGGCCAGGGGAAGTTGGGGGTCAGAAATATATTCCGCCTCGCTGGCCGGCAGCACCGAAAATGTCAGCTACTACCTTGGCGCGAAGATGAGCAGCACAGACGGTTATGACGACAATCCGAACAATATCGGAGGCTTTAAAAGCCATACAGCCGAAGACGCGCACTACCTCAACGGAAAACTGAAGTGGGATATCAACCCGGAAGCTTCCCTTACTGTGTTCGGATCGTATTCGGAAACGACGAGGCAATTGCCGAACCGATATAACGCAACGACTCGTGTGGGGTATCCCGGTGGGGGCAGTACACTGACGATGCAAAACAATTATTTCGGCGGTGGCGCCACCGGTGGTGGTCCCACTTATGACTGGGGATATGACCCCATCAAGGAGTCATATTTGGGTTCTGTATACAATCAGAAACTGAACGAAAATAACGATATCAGCTTGAAGCTTTATCGATCCGAATTAAATAGTTTGCTCACAACATCCGGTTTCCAGCGTATAGATTGGAGTGGCAATACCACTGGCTATGAACTGCAACACACGATCAGGATCGGCAATGCCAATACAGCCACTTGGGGATATACAGAAGAAAGACGGCGCTTTGAGGAGCAAACCCCTCTGCCACCAGGCACTTCTCCGGTGACCTATGCCAGTGGCGACTACAATTACACAGCCAAAAGTTATTATCTGCAAGACGTGTGGAATGTCACCCGCCAACTCAGTATGAGCTTAGGCTTTAGGCACAATGAAGTCGAAGATCATGTCGCCGTCAAGAACGTCACATGGACGAGACCAGCCAATAAAGAGCAGAAAGGTGTGTACTCATCAGACGATCCAGTGTTGGCTTTGAATTTCAGGCCAATCGAAAGTATTGCATTGCGTGCTTCAATCGGTAAGAGTTTCAGAGCCCCCACCGCGATGGAGAGATCTGCACCCGCACTGACTCCGCTGAATAGCGGAGGAACGATTATTCCTTACTTTGGTGCTACTGTTGTGCCAGAAGTAGGTCTCAATCGTGAAGTGGGGGTAGAAGCTTCAACAGACTTTGGATTGAGGTTCGGCCTGACGGGGTTCAACCGACGCATTACGAACATGATCAAAGGTGCAGGCGGTGGTGGCGGGCACACCCAGTACTTCAACATACCCGAAGTTGAAATGGTGGGCTACGAGGCGGAATTTAGCCAAACGATTGGCGAAAGCATTAGGGCTTTTGCAAACTACTCTTATACGAATGCTTATGACACGGCGATGAAATTGCAAGTGGCCGATATTCCATTGCGTAAATTCTCATATGGCGTCAACTACACCGGGAGCGGCTTCACCGCACATGTGAACGTAAACTATGTTGGGCCGGTGAGAAGCATGTATAGCCAGGGTAGCGGCAACGCCAGTAGTGATGGAAATTATACTAACGTGGTTAATGGGGTCGCTACTTATTTCGGAACCCAAAATTTGCCGAGTTACCACGTGGTTGATTTGAAGGTCAATAAGACCGTGGGAAATAACGACTACTACGTCAAGGTGCTAAACCTGTTCAATCAACAATATTACACAGCGGCATTTCTTGTTGCCCCAGGTCGGTATGCTGAGGTTGGCGTCACGTTCAAGTTTTAGAAGAGCCTCTATTCATAAAGACCTATATCGGGATGCATCTCGGCCTCTCGAATGCCAGCGATCTACGGGCCGGGCCGGGTCGGTATACACCCCGACTCTGGGCGATTTAGTCAACATCCGCTTCGTTACATTGCCACAATCATAGAGAACTAAGCAATCTAAGCAAAGAACTCAGGTGGTATCGCTATATACACACGTATATAGCGATATGTATAATGCATCCAGGTGAACACTATAAGTGCCCATTTATTTCCTCAACAACGCGTAGGAGTCTTAAGGTGAACAAAAATCTACCAACCATCCTTCTAGGGTTGCTTAGCGCAACCTTTATCGGAAATGTGAGTGCAGCGACGCTGACACATGAGAGCATTTCGATTGTGGGCAGCGGAGGGGCTGGCGGCGCGGGATCAACGGCCAGCGACATGATATTTTCAAGTTACAGTACCGTCGATGGCTGGGGATGGGCCGGTGGCGCAGGCGGCGTCCAGGGCAGCCTTTCTAAGACCAATACCGGTGGCAATGCGTTAGCAGCCAACGAAGCCTTCAGCTTTAATATCGGTTCGATTGTCGACTCTCTAAACACCACCTATGGTGCTGGCAACTGGAATGTCGCCAACGCCAGCCTCTCTTTTACATCCTCATACTCTGTTCAGAACAACTCGCGCTTTGGCATTGGCTCTGGAACTTTCGATATTTACTGGATGGGCAATGACGATTGGGCACAGTCAAAAGGCACACTGACTGATCGCCAACTCAACCCAGTCTACGCCAGCAACGCTGCAGCGCTACAAAGTTGGGCAGGTAGCAGCTCACTGCTGGCCTCGGAAACCTTTGCCGTGCCTGCTGGTGGCAGCGGATACGTCAGCTTGAGCTATAGCCTTGCATCAGACGCGTCGTTCTTCTCGGATATCCTCTCTGCATCAGCAAGTGGCACCAACAAAGAGACTTCATTTTATCTGATGAGTACCGCCGCCACTTTGGGCATGATTATTTTCACTGGTGGACAAGGGCAAGCATTACCCACCTTAAGTTTTGACGTGGTTTCGGTGACGCCAGTGCCAGAAGCAGAGAGCATAGCCATGCTCCTGGCTGGCCTAGGTGTCATCGGCGCAACAGTTCGTCGCCGTAGAGTCTGATTTAATTTTCCGCACCTGCATAGTTTTGTAGGTGCGGATTACCCGACTCGCTGCGGGACATCGCCATACCGCGACCGTGCAGGTATGTCGAAGTTGAGATATTTCTCGTCATCGAATGCCTGACTCTGGTAGGTAATGAGGAAGATGATCCGGCCTGCTTCCCCTCTTACTTCGACGCGAATGAACCGGTGGCGATCATCCGGTTGTTGCAAGCGGCTGGCGATAGCGTCGTTCCATCGTACTTCTGCCAGCAGGGTACTGGTCTCGTCGTAACCGAAGGCCAGATTGCCATGTTCGACTGCATTGACCAGCAATTCCGAAGCCATTCTTTATGCAATTTTATTGCAATGACACTCTCAACTTGAATTGCAAAAATCTCAAGTTAAATTGCAAACGACATTATGCATACCCATAAAAATTTTGCGTGTTTGCTCTTGAAATTAAAAAAGCTAACCCCCAATTAGCAATCAAGGTGCGCGAGTGCTAAAATGTGTACCGCTTTGATTATTTAGCTTTACCTCTTATCAACCCCATAACACTTTAAGAAAACGCCAAGGAGATATTCATGAGTATTCGTCCATTGCACGATCGAGTGATCGTTAAACGCGCCGCAGAAGAGCGCACAACCGCATCTGGTATTGTGATTCCAGACAGTGCAACCGAAAAACCAGACCAAGGTGTGGTTCAGGCTATTGGCAATGGTAAAAAAGACGACAACGGCAAAGCAATTCCTTTGGACGTAAAAGTCGGTGACAAGGTGTTGTTCGGCAAATACTCTGGCCAGACTGTTAAAGTCAACGGCGAAGAGCTGCTGGTGATGCGTGAAGAAGACATCATGGCGATTGTTGAGTAATTCTGACAGCTTGCAACGGGCGATTGCTGCGTTGCGACCTCTGTTGATTGACCACAATTCCGATTAAAACTGATTGAATATTAAGCATTTAGGAGAATTTAAATGGCAGCTAAAGACGTAAGATTTGGTGATGACGTTCGCCAAAAAATGGTAAATGGTGTCAACGTATTGGCTAACGCAGTGCGCGTGACCCTCGGCCCTAAAGGCCGTAACGTGGTGTTGGAGCGTTCTTTCGGCGCGCCTACCATTACTAAAGATGGTGTGTCTGTGGCTAAAGAAATCGAATTAAAAGACAAATTCGAAAACATGGGCGCACAAATGGTGAAAGAAGTCGCTTCTAAAACCAACGACATCGCTGGTGACGGCACAACGACTGCAACAGTGTTAGCACAGGCGATTATCCGCGAAGGCATGAAATCTGTCGCCGCCGGCATGAACCCAATGGACCTGAAGCGTGGTATCGACAAAGCGGTTGAAGCAGCTGTGGCTGATCTGGCTGCACAATCCAAACCATGTACTACCAGCAAAGAAATCGCGCAAGTTGGCGCTATTTCTGCAAACTCTGACACCTCTGTTGGCCAAATCATTGCTGATGCAATGGACAAAGTGGGTAAAGAAGGCGTGATCACGGTTGAAGACGGTTCTGGCCTGACCAATGAGCTGGACGTGGTTGAAGGTATGCAGTTTGACCGTGGCTATTTGTCACCTTACTTCATCAATAATCCAGAGCGCCAAATTGCGTTGCTGGACAATCCTTTCGTGTTATTGCACGACAAAAAAGTATCCAACATCCGTGACCTGTTGCCAACATTGGAGCAAGTAGCGAAAGCGGGCCGTCCATTGCTGATCATTGCAGAAGATGTTGATGGCGAAGCGCTGGCAACCCTGGTAGTGAACAACATCCGCGGCATTTTGAAAACGACAGCTGTTAAAGCCCCTGGTTTTGGTGACCGTCGTAAAGCCATGTTGGAAGACATCGCCATTTTGACCGGCGGCACTGTGATTTCTGAAGAGGTTGGCCTGAAACTGGAAGCTGTGCAATTGCACGACCTGGGCCAAGCTAAACGCATCGAAGTCGGTAAAGAAAACACGATCATCATCGACGGTGCTGGCAACGAAGAAGCAATCAAAGCACGTATCACTCAGATCAAAACACAAATCGAAGAAGCGTCTAGCGACTATGACCGTGAAAAACTGCAAGAGCGCGTGGCCAAACTGGCTGGCGGCGTAGCAGTGATCAAGGTTGGCGCGACGACTGAAATCGAAATGAAAGAGAAAAAAGCCCGCGTGGAAGATGCATTGCACGCAACACGTGCTGCGGTTGAAGAAGGTATCGTGGCTGGCGGCGGCGTTGCACTGATCCGCGCCCGTGACGCGATTGCTAAAGTGAAAGGTGACAACCTGGATCAAGAAGCTGGCGTGAAAATCGTCTTGCGCGCGGTTGAAGAGCCATTGCGCCAAATCACCCAAAACGCTGGCGTTGAGCCATCTGTCGTGGTGAACAACGTGGCGGCTGGTAAAGGCAACTACGGCTACAACGCGGCTAACGAAACCTATGGCGATATGATTGAAATGGGTATTCTTGACCCAACTAAAGTGACACGTTCTGCCCTGCAAAACGCAGCGTCTGTGGCTGGCTTGATGCTGACTACTGACTGCATGGTAGCTGAACTGCCTAAAGAAGATGCAGCTTCTGCACCGGATATGGGCGGCATGGGCGGCATGGGCGGTATGATGTAGCCTTTGGTTTGATTACATCATTTGCCGACCATCAAACACCAATGGCGCGGTATGATGTAATTTCAATCTTCACTGCATCGGTGATGCGTCGTTGGCTTCGACATTTGCTCCTTGCCGTACTTTATGTACTGCCTGCGTCACAAATGTCTTACCGCCTAGCCTCACCTTCGCATTGAAGTTGAAATGCCCTAAGTAGCATTTAAGACAAAACCCGCAAAAGCGGGTTTTGTTTTATCAACTACTCTGCGTCATAATGACGGATTACTTTGCGTAGATAGATCAAGCTCGCAAACGGCTTTATTTTTAACAACGAAAGAATTAAACACCATGGCAAATCAATTAGAGACTTTAACCCAACGCTTAAGTTATATCGTGGGTGAAAACCTGGCACATCAACTGAAAAATGATGGCCTCGAACTAGACGCAGAAATCGTCGCACTCGCGGTGAAAGATGTAATGTCTGACCAGCCATCTCGCTTAACCGATGCCGAAAAAAGAAGCGCAGTTGAGCAGGTTCAAAAAGAGAGCCAGGAAAGACAAATGGCTGCCCATGCCAAAAATAAGGCTGATGGCGAGGCTTACCTGGCAGACAATGCCAAAAAAGAAGGTGTCACTACCACGGCAAGCGGTCTGCAATACAAGCAACTGGAAGCAGGTAATGGCGCCAAGCCAACCACTAGCGATCGCGTGAAGGTGCATTACCATGGCACACTGACTGACGGCACGGTATTTGACAGTTCTTATGACCGTGGTGAGCCTATCGTTTTCCCAGTCACCGGTGTGATTTCAGGCTGGGTTGAAGGCTTGCAGTTGATGAATGTAGGCAGCAAGTTTGAACTGACGATTCCGTCTGAACTGGCGTACGGCGCTAACGGCAGCGGCCCGGTGATTGGCCCGGATGCCACCTTGGTGTTTCAAGTAGAGTTGCTGGGCATTGAATAACCCTGAAGCACGGCCAATATAAAATGAACCCGCCAAGGCGGGTTTATTTTTTGCTCAAAATCTAAAGACTAAATGAGGTGTGATGGCGGCTTAAACACATAAAACAGGTTAGGTTCGCTGACAATATAAATATTGCCTTCATCATCAATCGACACGCCTTCGGCCTGCGGCACGCTTTTATGCAACCCATGAAAGCCTTGCCAGAGCGCAAGCGAGCCCATGGTCTGTCCGCGCTCATTAAACTGTTTGAGCAATTTAGACTCATCACTTAACAGAAATAAATGCCCAGATTGCTCATGGTAAGTGACTGAGGACAAATCGCGTAGCGCCCATGTCAGCGCGCCGTCAAACTGCCGCAAGCGCTCTACCTCGATCTTGTTCTGGTTTTGATTGGCGGCATGATATAACCCGCTCACCGAGAGCACATATTTGGGATCACGCTCTTTGACCACAATCAGCCTGTGATTGACGCTATCCCACGAAACGCCTTCAAAGTTTTTATTGCCGCGCTCATTCATACCAAGTTTCAACAGCTTGGCATCACCCAGTGAGATTTCACGCGTTTCCGGCTTGATTTGCAGCAGCCACAACTGGCTATCCCGCTCGTCGGCGACCACATAGTAGTCTTGCTCAACATGCGTGATGCCTTCCAGGTCATCGCTGCCATGCACCTGGATTTCACGCAGTGGCGTGCCATCACGGCTTAACTCGACGATCGTGCCCATATCATTGAGCACAGTAAACAACGTGCCCGTTTCGCGGTTAAAGGTGAGCCCCGAGGTGTTTTGATAATGCGCCAGCGGCTTGGCCTCGATCGACACCTGGTAGTGGGCGAGGTCCAGCCCATGATGATCAGGGCTGCGTAACTGGTGCCACAGATGCCACGCCAGCGCTTCTGCTTTCATGACGTAAAGAAAAGAGGCGAGTACCACTACTATGCCAACAATGGCGCCCGCTTTGAATAACCACTTGCTTCGATACTGCACTTTTTTCAACCTTATGATTTACCACCATAAGGCTGACTCAATTGCTTGTGCCGAGTTCCGGCACCGATGTAATTAACGGTTAAGGCAGCAGGACAACAATTAAACGGATTCTTGACGCTGACCACGACCCAGCAAGGCGCTCACGGCTTCCTGCGCTGTTTTCTGGTTAGTCAGCAATTGATTGACTTCAAAGGTAATAGGCATTTCTACGCCTATGGTGTCAGCACGACGCATGACTTCACGTGCAGTATTCACGCCTTCGGCCACATGCCCCAAGCCTGCCAGAATGCTCTCTAGTGATTTGCCAGAAGCGAGTTGCAAGCCGACTTCGCGGTTACGTGAATATTGTCCGGTACAGGTCAAAATAAGATCGCCTGCGCCAGCCAGACCCATAAATGTTTCTGGTTTGGCGCCCAAGGCCATGCCAAAACGGGTAATTTCAGCCAAGCCGCGTGTGATCATGGCGGCACGTGCGTTGTTACCAAAGCCCATGCCATCCGAAATGCCAGCGGCAATCGCCATCACGTTTTTCACCGCCCCACCAACAGAAGCACCGACGACATCTACGCTATCGTACACACGCAAGCAGCCGCCATGAATCAGTTGCGCAGCCTGTTGCGCCAGTTCACGGTGATTTGCAGCCAGGGTGATGGCAGTGGGCAAGCCACGCACCAGTTCCGCAGCAAAGCTAGGGCCGCTTAACACGCCCCATGGGTAGTCTGCGCCTAACTCTTCTTGTGCCACTTCAAACGGTAATTTTGCCGTTTGCGGCTCCAGGCCTTTGTTGGCCCAGATCAAAGGCTGCGTAATGCCCAAGGCTTTGAGTTGCTGCAAAATTGGCCGAAAACCGGCCGTCGGCACCACAGATAATATCAAATCCGAACCAGCGACTGCCGCCGCCAGGTCGTCTTCTACCGTGAGTTTTTCAGGAAAAGCAAAATCGCCCAGATAGAGCGGATTAGCGCGCGCCTTGCGCATACCAGAGACATGCCCGCTATTGCGTGCCCACAGCACAACCTCGTGCTGCAACGCGATATGCATGGCCAGTGCTGTGCCCCAGGCACCTGCTCCAAGAACTGCAACCTTACTCATTTGAATGTATCCAGAAAGCGCACCGGACCATCACCGGTGCCTCACATGTTGATTAAATAATTAGTTAGGTGCGCCAGCGGCTTGAGCGGCTTGCTGTTGCTGTTGCAGGTAAAGCGCTTCGAAGTTGATCGGGTTCAGCAACACTGGCATAAAGCCTGCGCGTGTCACCATGTCAGAAATCGCTTCACGGGCATAAGGGAACAAGATGTTCGGGCAAGCCACGGCCAGAATCGGCTCCATGTTTTCTTGCGGCACGTTGCGAATCGCGAAAATACCAGATTGTGTCACTTCAACCAAAAAGGCTGTTTTGTCTTCAATTTTGGCAGTCACAGTCACTTTGATAGACACATTAAAAATGCCTTCTTCGATTTGCTGTGCGTTATTGCCCAACTCAACATTGATTTGTGGTGTCGTACGCTCAGTAAAAATAGCCGGTGCATTTGGCACTTCAATTGAAGCATCATGCACATACAGTTTTTCAATGCTAAAAATCGGTGCTACGTTTTGTTCTGTTTGGTTCTGTGAATCCTGAGCCATGAATTATCCTTAAATGATCAATACACAAAGCCGCTATTCTAACCGGACATCCCCGGCCTGACTATGTGTTTTTTGTGACAAAAAACAATGTGGTTTAAGCCGCCAGCAATGGGTCCAAGCCGCCTTGTACATCCAGTGCATGCAGGTCATCAAAGCCGCCCACATGCTGCTCGCCGATAAAAATTTGCGGCACGGTACGGCGGCCGGTTTTTTCCATCATTTCGGCGCGCAATTCAGGCTGCAAATCGACGCGAATTTTTTCAATCTCGGTCACGCCTTTATTTTTTAACAGCCGCTCTGCATTGATGCAATAGGGGCACACGGCTGAGGTATACATCACAACTTTAGCCATACGATTCCTTTAAAAAAGACTTATTTTCTACAGGTAGAGGCTACTTACTGCTGGGCATCTTGGCCTCTATCCAGGCTTGCATGCCGCCTTTGAGCAGATTTAAGGCCGTGAAATTTTGCGCTTTGAGCAACTTGGCAGCGGTGTGCGCACGTTTGCCGCGCTGGCACACCACCAGCACAGGTTTGTCGCGAAACTTTTCTAACTCTTTAAGGCGTGCCGATAATTGCGATAACGGCACATTGCGCGCGCCTTGCAAATGGCCTTGGGCAAACTCGTCTGCCTCACGCACATCCAGCACCAGCGCAGACTTACGGTTCATCAGCATCACCGCCTCTGTCGCCGACAACGTGGCGATACCTGCCACAGAGCGGCTTAACATCGGCAGCAACAAGGCCAGACCAGAGCCGATCGCCAGACCGATTAACATGACATTTTGTTTCAAAAACTCCACTTTTTACTCACCCTCTTAGCTGAATGTTTCACAGCACCAAATCATTAGCAGTGCCAGCGCCCCTGCGGGTATGCGTCGCCTGCGGTTGCGATTATAATAGACGAATTCATCAATTCGACGTTCCGTCACCACTTTAAAGACTGTTAGCCATGTCAATCAACCCTGTCATTTTGCTGATCCTCGATGGTTTTGGTCACAGCGAGACCACCGAATTCAATGCCGTGTTACAAGCGAACACCCCAAATCTGGACGCTTTGAAGGCGACTTACCCACACAGCTTAATCAACGCCTCCGAGCATTATGTCGGCTTGCCGGACGGCCAGATGGGTAACTCTGAAGTGGGCCATTTGAATATTGGGGCGGGACGTATCGTCTTTCAAGACTTTGAGCGCATTAATAACAGCATTAGCAGTGGCGAGTTTTTTAAACTGCCTGCACTGGTCAATGCCATGCAGGCACTCAAAGCCAACAACAAAGCGCTGCATATCCTGGGCTTGTTGTCTGACGGCGGCGTGCATAGCTATCAGCCACATATTCATGCGGCCCTCGAACTGGCCAAGCAGCAAGGCCTGAGCAAGGTGTATGTACATGCCTTCCTCGATGGCCGTGACACGCCACCCAAAAGTGCGCAGCCTTATTTGCAAGCGTTAGAAGACCATCTTAAAACACTAGGCGTCGGCCAAATCGCCTCTGTGGGCGGCCGCTTTTACGGCATGGACCGCGACAAACGCTGGGAGCGCGTATCGGTTGCTTATGAGTTACTGGTCAACGGCACTTCTGACGCGGTTGCGCCCGACAGCCTGACTGCTTTGCAACAAGCCTATGCACGCGATGAGAGCGACGAGTTTGTGAAATGCACAGCCATTAGAGCCGCTGATGCTGCACCGGTGCGCATGGAAGATGGCGACTGCCTGCTGTTTATGAACTTTAGAAGCGACCGTGCGCGACAGTTAACCGACGCCCTGCTCAACCCGCAATTTAGCGGTTTTGAGCGCAGCCGCGTGCCTGCCTTTAGCCATTATTTCACGCTGACACAATACGACAAAAACCAAACGCTGGCCGAACCCGTGTTTGCGCCGTTTACGGTCCCCAACACCTTTGGTGAATACATTTCTCACCTGGGGCTGAAACAGCTGCGTATCGCCGAAACCGAAAAGTATCCACACGTGACCTTCTTTTTTAATGGCGGCGAAGAAACCGTCTTTGCAGGCGAAGACCGCATTTTAGTGCCCTCACCCAAAGTGAGGACGTATGACTTGCAGCCGGAAATGAGCGCGCCAGAAGTCACCGACAAACTGGTGGCTGCGATTGAGTCACAGCAATATCAGGCGGTGATTTGCAACTACGCCAACGGCGACATGGTTGGCCATACCGGCAACCTGCCAGCCGCCATTCAAGCGGTAGAAGCTCTGGATACCTGCGTAGGGCGCGTGGTCGCAGCAGCACAAAAAGTCGGCGCTGACGTCATTATCACGGCTGATCACGGCAATGCAGAAAGCATGTTTGACCATGCCAGCGAGCAGGCACACACCCAGCACACCACCAACCTGGTGCCGTTTATTTATATCGGTCGCCCCGGCCAGGTGACTACTGGTGGCGCTCTATCTGACATCGCGCCGACCTTGCTCTCATTAATGGGCGTGCCGCAACCTGCCGAAATGACCGGTAAAAACCTGATTAAACTCAATGCAGCGGCCTAAACTGGCTAGGTGACTGAGTGCATGTTTGAGTTTCGCATGATGGCTGGCGCAAAGCCCAAACGCCTGTGGGCAATGGGCATGGTGATTTGCCTGGCACTCGCTGCAGGCAGCTTGTCGCCGCCTGCGCACGCCGCAGCAAATGACAAAACCGAATCCACCAAGGGTGATCTGGAGCAAGTCAAAGAAAAGATCCAGCAATTAGCCAATGCGCTTAAAGCCTCACGTGTCGCCAAGCAGGATGCGCATGATGCCTTAAAAGCCTCAGAGACGGCCATTAGCAGCTCGCGTAAAAAACTGCGCGACATTCAGGATGCGCAGCAAGACAACCGTGGCAAATTGCAAGACCTGCAAAAGCAGCTGTCATTACTGCAGCGACAGGTCAACCAGCAGCGTCGCGCACTCAGCGAGCAGCTCAACCAGCAATACCGTCATGGCAACAACAGTCCGCTGCAAATGCTGTTGCAACAGCAAGACCCAGCCAATACCTCGCGCAACCTGAAATACCTGGGTTACCTCACGGCCGCACATCAACAGCAGATTCAGTTATTACAAGACAACCAGGAAGCGATAGACCGCGTGCGCTCGGCCACCACCGAGCAACTACACGAAACCGAGCGCCTGGCCAATCAATATAGCGAAACCACGCAAAAACTTGAAGGTGAAAAATCGCGCCGCACCGACGCCCTGAACGAGCTGTCTAAACAAATTGAGACGCAGGAGCAGCAAATGGTGCGCCTGAAAAAAGACGAAGAAGCCTTGTCACAATTGTTTCAGCGCTTGTTAGCTGAAGCGAAAAAACGCGAGCAAGAGGCGCTGGCAAAAGCCAAGCGCGAAAAAGAAGCGGCGGCAAAAAAAGCGGCCGAACTGGCACGCAAGAAAAAGTCTGGCGGACGCACGTTTGAGCGGTCACCGCAAACCAATGTAGAAGACAGCGACAGCAACACGCAAAGTAATACGGTCATCGCCAAAAATGAAACACTGCCGGAATACAACGCCAATAAAGAAAACTTTTCCCAATTGCGCGGGCGCTTGCGCTTACCGGTACGTGGCGATGTGATTAACCGCTTTGGCACCGCACGTGCCGATACCGGTGTCAGCTGGAAAGGCATTTTCATCCGCGCCAAAGAGGGCAGCGAGGTTAAATCAGTCGCGGGTGGGCAAGTGGTGTTTGCCGACTGGATGCGCGGCTTTGGTAACCTGATTGTCATCGACCATGGCAATGGCTATATGAGTCTGTATGGCAACAATGAAGCACTGTATAAAGGCTCTGGCCAAAGTGTGAAGTCTGGCGACACCATTGCCGCTGTTGGCAACAGCGGCGGCAATGCTGAAAATGGCGTTTATTATGAATTGCGTCGTAACAGCGTGCCTTTCGATCCCCTGCAATGGAGCACATTGCGCTGATCTGGCACGTTTTCACGCCTGCAAGCCTGAGCAAAAACCACCTTTATGCGAGGTGGTTTTTTTTGCCTGCACCGCCTACACCCAGCCAAAAAAATCAATTAACTTAAATTTAATTATCATTTATTAACACATTGGTATACCATCAGTTTTCCGGTACATCACCGGGAGGCTGTCAACGTAGTGTCGCATAGCCTTCATTAACCAAGCATCAACTTAACCCGTCTTAGTTTATTAAAACAGTCGTTTAGGAGAGTCGCCATGGAAGTGAATGTTGGAGTTATTAACCCTTATGCCGCCGCAGAAGTGATTGCGCAAAAGAAAATCAACTGGGAGCAAGTCGCAGAACCGCAAGTCATGCTGGCCGAAATTTTAGGCGTGAGTGCAGAGCAGATTTTTGACCTGCGCAACCCTATCCTCAGGCCAGACGCAGAACTCGCCGCCGATGGCAGCCTGAAAGTGTTGTCAGAGGCGCAAACTTCGGACAGGATTAACCGCTTCTATCAAACCCAAAGTCCTGTTGCTACCAGGTCTATCGGTGCACAACGTTTGCGCCTGGGCACCATCAGAAAAACGGTGGTGCTATCTGAGATCATGATTAATACCGCCGTGTTACGCACGGCCATTGCCGGTACGCCATGGACACCTCCAGACAAAGACTGGGTAGACATGGGCGACTACTTTGAAGATGTAGCCGAGCTCAATGACCCGGTGCAAGGCGTGTTGGGTGATTGCTATTTTATAGCGGCTCTGGCATCGGTGGCCTGGGCCAGACCTTATGCCATTATCAACATGATACGCCCCTCGGCCTGGGGCAATGAAGAACAGCCTATCCATAAAGTGAGTTTTTATAAGTCTGGTAGCGGCGAAGCACAAGCCGTTGAAGTAACCGAGCTGGTGCCCGTGACAAAACCAGGGCACAACTGGGTCTATGCCAGATCGCTGGATGCGGGGGAAACCTGGCCTGCCGTGATGGAAAAAGCTTATGCAAAATGGCGCACCGGCAACAGCACCGACTACCCGAATTACCCCGCCATTGCGGGTGGTGACCCAGTCAATGCCTGCGCTGAAATCATCAGCGGGGCAAAAACCTATGTGGCCCACAGTGGCAAAACCGGCGATGACTTATGGACATTTGTGCGCAGCAACTGCATGAGTAAACGCACCATCAACCCGATGGTCGCGTGGACTTATGACACCCCTCCTGCAGGCACCAACTACCCGGCAGCAAAAGTAGTTGCTAATCATGCCTATTCAATTTTAGGTTGGGAATACATCAACCATGAAAAATACATTGTGTTGCGCAACCCGTGGGGCACGCACCATGCAGTGCTCGATACCATTAGCGGCAACTGGACCGCGAGACAGATTTCATTTTCGGCCAGCATTCCATTAAATAGCAATGGCGTGTTTGCAATGAAAGCAGCGACATTCCAGCAGTACTTTGCAGTCTCTGGCGTCACCGTTTAAATGCTGCATCCCTTTGCCATTCATTGCAGCAGATGACCGGCAAAGGGGATTGTGCCCTCATAGGTGCGCTCGGGTAAAACGCGTATAAAATGTGGTACAAAATCGTGACAAAATATTGGCTGTTAGTACTACCACTCATACTGGGCAACGAAGGGCACCACACGATGAGCATAACACGCCTAGTTTACCGCTATTATGGGGCGTCTATCCCGCCTCCGTATCAACGCAATGCCGAAATCATGGTCGATGCAGAAAAAATCAGATTGACTGTCACCTGTGTAGACGAAGTGTTGGTCTCTGCGGAACAACCTGCACCAGCGGGGCTTTTGCCGCAACTGACACAATGGCTGCAAGATGACCACCTATTAGCGTCCCCCAGGCAAGCTACGCAGCCTGGCCAATCGCCAAGCATTGGCTTAGGGTTTCATACATTGACGATTTATAACGGGCAGCAAAAAATCATGGATGCCAGCACCGCACAACGTGCAGATCAGGCAACTGCAATGTTAAGCGGGGAGATTGAGTCTTTTGCCAGGCGGCTCACACATTACGTCAATCACTATGACACCTACATGCATACGCCGTGACGGATAGCGCCCCAGCTGACTTATTCTGCATTCACTTTTAGGCGCCTCTTAAGGCGTCGCGGGCTGTGGCTGCTGACGTCTTGCTTCAGTATAAATTTTGTCCAGCTCCTGCTGTGACATGGTGATACCGGGGATGCGTTCATCTGCCGTCGGCTCATAACCACCCGCCTTTGCGGCCTGCGGCGTGCCAGCGGCCTCTTGATTAGCGACTGCGGGCACCTCAGTCGAAGCAGTGCGTTCACATGCCACCAAACACGCTGCACACACAACACATAAAACAACCACAAAAGCAGACTTCATCAGACAACACTTCTCAATCAATAAAAAATCCATCAATAAAACACTATGCACCCATCACATGCATCAGCACGCGACGATGGGCGGGCAAGTGTCTGTGTTCAAACAGAAAAATGCCCTGCCACTGGCCCAGGGCCACTTGTCCTTGCAAAACGGGAATCGACAGGCTGGTTTGCGTGAGGGCCGTGCGCACATGCGCAGGCATATCGTCCGGGCCTTCTACGGTATGGATAAACAAATCATCGCCGTCTGGCACCAGTCGATTAAAAAAAGCTTCGAGATCCACCAGCACATCGCGGTCATAATTTTCATTAATGAGCAAACTGGCAGAGGTATGCTGGATATACAGCGTGAGCAAGCCGCTGGTGATGCCGGATTGTTGCACCCATTGCAGCACTTGCGGCGTGATGTCATACAAGCGCCGCCCTTGCGCATCAATAGACAATGTTTCGTGGCGCTGTTGCATGCCTGATTCCCGGAACAAAAAGACGAAGGCTACATTATAGCGGCGATCAAGTCAGCCCCAGTGAATTACCAGTAGCGCCAGCCACCACCCCAATACGGCCGGTAGCCCCACGGACCGCCATAAAACCCTGGGCCACCATAAAACCAGGGGTCCATGCTGCGTAGTCTGGCCATATCGCGCTCGCGTTTAAGCCTGGCTTCAGACTCCACGCGCGCTTTTTCGCGCTTGTTAATTTCGTCAGCAATGGCGTTTTGTTCGGCCAACGCATTGGCGTGCTGCATATAATCAAGCACGCCTTTTGAAATGCCTTTTTGGTGCCAATCGAGCACATCAGACGGCGCTAACGAGTAACGTGACTGCGATTGTTTAATTGCTTCAATGACCTCGGCATCGCTCTTGCCTTGCTTGCTCATGGTCACAATTTGTTCCAGGCTCAGGCTGGATTGTGCCGGTGGCACCAGCGCCGCCAGTTGCTCTGGTGAGATGCGGTCAATTTGCAGCGGTTGTGGCGGTTGCGAGGCACACCCGGCCAACACCCCCAATAACAAGGTCACAGGAATTAAACGCAAAGAGGATGAATAACGCATAGTGTGTCCATTCTACACCCGAAAAAAATAAAGGGTCATAGCTATGACCCTTTTAATGCCGTTCTGGTTCAGTCAGCAGGCTAAACAATCAAACCTTGCGAAATTGCATTTTTCCGGCCTGAAAATCGACCCGGATATGATCTTTGGCCGCAAACTGCCCGGCCAAAATTTCACGTGCCAACGGATTTTCAATCTCACTCTGGATCGCCCGTTTGAGTGGTCGCGCACCATACACGGGATCAAAGCCGGCGTTGGCAATCTCAGCCAGCGCGGCATCGCTGATTTCCATCTGCATATCCATTGCCGCCAGCCGTTTGGCCAGCAGTTGCAACTGAATATTAGCGATAGATTTCACATGCGCTTCACCCAGTGAATGGAACACCACTACCTCGTCAATGCGGTTAATAAATTCGGGGCGGAAGTGTGCTTTCACCTCGCCCATCACCGCCAGCTTCACCACCTGGTAATCCTGATCCGCCATACTCTGGATCATATGGCTCCCCAGGTTAGAGGTCATGATAATCACCGTGTTTTTAAAATCGACGGTGCGGCCCTGGCCATCGGTTAAGCGGCCATCATCCAGCACTTGCAACAACACGTTAAACACATCCGGGTGTGCTTTTTCTACCTCATCGAGCAACACCACCGAATAAGGTTTGCGGCGTACAGCTTCGGTGAGCGTGCCACCTTCTTCGTAGCCGACGTAACCAGGCGGCGCACCAATCAGGCGAGAGACAGAATGCTTCTCCATAAACTCGCTCATATCTATGCGAACCAGATGATCCGGGCTATCAAACAAAAAATTGGCCAGGGCTTTGCACAACTCAGTTTTACCGACACCGGTTGGCCCCAAAAACAAAAAGCTACCATAAGGGCGATTAGGGTCACTCAAACCGCTACGTGAACGACGAATCGCGTCTGACACCAGCCGCACTGCTTCATCCTGGCCGACCACGCGCTCATGTAACCTGCTCTCCATATTGAGCAGTTTTTCACGCTCACCCGTCATCATTTTGCTCACTGGAATCCCGGTAGCGCGGCTCACGACTTCGGCAATTTCGTCGGCACCAACCTCGGTGCGCAACATTTTATGTTTAACCGTGCCACTCGCCTCGGCCGTTGAGGCATGCGTGAGTTGCGCTTCTAACTGCGGCAATTTTCCGTACTGCAACTCAGACACCTTCTGCCAATCGCCTTTGCGCGTGGCCGTTTCCATGTCCAGCTTTACTTTCTCAATCGCCTCTTTCACGCCAGCAGAGCCTTGTACGGCGGCTTTTTCTGCTTTCCACACTTCTTCAAGGTCGGCGTATTCTTTTTCCAGCTTGCTGATTTCTTCTTCAATCAGGCCAAAGCGCTTTTGGCTGGCTTCGTCCTTTTCACGACGCACGGCTTCGCGCTCAATTTTGAGTTGAATCAAACGGCGGTCCAGCTTGTCCATCACTTCAGGCTTGGAGTCGATCTCCATCTTGATGCGTGAGGCGGCTTCATCAATCAAATCAATGGCTTTGTCCGGCAAAAAGCGGTCAGTAATATAGCGGTTAGACAGCTCGGCCGCCGCCACAATCGCCGGATCCGTAATCTCCACGCCGTGGTGCAATTCGTATTTCTCCTGCAAACCACGCAAAATCGCAATCGTCGCTTCCACGCTCGGCTCATCAACCAATACCTTTTGAAAACGGCGCTCAAGCGCTGCGTCTTTTTCGATATATTTGCGATACTCATCCAGCGTGGTCGCACCCACACAGTGCAGTTCGCCGCGCGCCAAGGCAGGTTTCAACATATTGCCAGCATCCATGGCGCCTTCTGATTTACCCGCGCCCACCATGGTGTGAATTTCATCAATAAACACAATGGTCTGGCCTTCATCTTGTGCCAGCTCTTTGAGCACGGTTTTTAAGCGCTCTTCAAATTCGCCACGGTATTTAGCCCCAGCCAGCAGAGCGGCCATATCGAGGCTCAATACTTTCTTGTTTTTGAGTGAATCAGGCACTTCACCATTGACGATACGTTGCGCCAAACCCTCAACAATCGCAGTTTTGCCCACGCCCGGCTCACCGATCAACACCGGGTTGTTTTTGGTGCGGCGTTGCAATACCTGAATCGCGCGGCGAATTTCATCGTCGCGGCCAATCACCGGGTCCAGCTTGCCCGCACGCGCACGTTCGGTCAGGTCCAAGGTGTATTTTTTCAACGCCTCGCGTTGGCCTTCAGCCTCTTGGCTATTCACTGAGTCATTACCACGCACGGCTTTGATGGCTTGCTCTAAGGCGGTTTTATTCACGCCATGCTGCTTGAGCAGTTTGCCGGTGTTGCCTTTATCGTCGGCCAGCGCCAACAAAAACATCTCGCTGGCAATATAACTATCGCCACTTTTTTGCGCCAGTTTATCAGTCACATTTAACAGGTTATTGAGGTCACGCGACACGGCGACATCGCCACTGTTTTCACTGACTTTGGGTAACGCATCAATGGCTTGCTGCAAGCCGGTTTTCAATGCGCTGACTTGTGCACCTGCGCGTGACAGCAACGCAGCCACACCGCTGTCGTCCTGGTTTAGCATTGCCAGCAACAAATGTGGCGCTTCGATGGTAGGGTGATCAGCACCAACCGCCATGCTTTGCGCATCGGCCAGTGCCTGTTGAAATTTGGTGGTGAGTTTATCAAAACGCATGGCAAACCCTTTCATTATTAAAGTCATGCCGCGGCGTGCGGCTGGATAACCCTATAATGCGGCGGGTTTTTGCGTTTTCAATAGATGCAGATCAAATTGGCGCGACTTTGTCACGGTTACTTAGGGTTTAGCGGTTAAACGGGATCAGCTGCAAGCCTTTGTCAGCAGTGTTTACCGCCAGCGTTGCCTGCCCTTGCAAGGTTAGCCATTGCGGATAATCAAGCTTGCCATTGCTATGCAGCATCACTACTGATGCACCCCAAGTGCGGCCACCATCAGACGAAGCCATCGCCATAACGCCTGCACCACTGCTGTCGTGCTCTTGCCAGGCCAGCCAAACCTGCTCGCCAACACTTAATAAGGCCGGATGACCGGCATTTCTTTTCGCATCGCCGATCCGCTTTGGTGGCGAAGTGACCCAGGCCTGACCATCCATGCGGGCAATGCGCAACCCTGGCTTATCCCCCGCACCATCAAAATACGCCAGGTGATAGCCAAAACCCTCGCCCACTGCCAGCGCCGCGCCATGATGCGGGCAACCATCCAGTTTCCAGTGGCCATAACTGGCTCGCACCAGCACAGGATTGCCCAAGGGGCCAATTTCAGCCATGGCGTGATCACGCTCACTGCCTTCAAACACATGCCGCCAGAGTACGGCCACGGTGCCATCGGGCTTGCTGGTCATCGCAATACGGCAACACTCGCAACTGTTATCTGCCAACTTTTGTTCGGCGTTAAAGCTTTTGCCATGATCATGAGAGACGGCATAATAAATCGCCGACCCCTGGTAAGGCTTGGCGGCAGCTTTGGCTGCCAGCATATCGCGCTTGTCTAGCCATGCCACGGTTATTGCGCCATCCGCCGCCACCTGCAAAGTGCCATAGCGATGCGTGATTTCTTCACGATGCTGATGCACAACATAAGGTGTTTCAAAATGTTTGCCGCCATCTATTGATCGCGCAAACCAGAGATAGCCCGCCTGATTTTTTTTGAGCAGTTCGGTCCAGATCACATACACGGCGCCATTGGCACCCACCGCTATTGCCGGCCTAGACTCAGCGTCTGCCGCCACGTTCATCGGTGTGGAGTGAACGGCAACGCCGGTGTTAAAATGCTGACCGGCATCGTCACTGGCCAACACCCATACTTGCCCTTGTTTCACCTGCACCATCCACACCCGCCCGGTATGATCTGCCGCCACACTGACCGCCAACGGGCTGGTGACAACATCGGGGTGAGTCTCATGGGAGTGACCTTCGTGGGCATCAGTGGCCTGAACCATGAATAAAAGCACCATCCACCACACCAGGATTACCCACCGCTTCACCATCGCTCCTTAATTTAAAACGACCCAATATTTACCTTAATTATCAGGCGTTAATGTCGCTAAAGTTTGCTAGCATTTGCGCCGATAACCCACTTATCCGCACTACAACGCACACCGGACCGAAACAGATTTAACTATGTCATTACCAACCGTTTTTGATCATCATAGCACAGCATGGTTGCAGCCCCTGGCCGTCACCATGCCGGATATGCCTATGCTGGCCATCAATCGCCGGGCGCAGTGTCTGGCAATCAGCGCCACCGCAAAACAATTGCTGGGAGAGCTGGTTGAAGGGCTGCCCAAAGAACTTCGCCACAGCTTGGTCGAAGCGATGCGCGAAGGCAAAACCGAATTAAGTATCAGCACGCATATTCATGGCGCAAAACGTGATTTCAAATGCCGGTTGTTCTATCCGCAATCAGGCCGTCGCGCCATTGGCCTGATGCTGGAGGAGGAAGAACGCACGCTGGTTGACCAATTGCTGCACATGCAGTCGATTGTGCATTCGCTGATTGAGATGAGCCCTGACCTGATTTGCATCAAAGACAGCGATAACCGCTGGATGATGGCCAACCAGCACATGCTGAATACGTTCCAGATTGATGGTTTTGACTATCAGTTTTTAAACAATCCGCAAATTGCAGATACCTTGCATCCGGTGTTCCGCAATAGCTTTGAGCACCATGAAAAGTCTGACCAGCAAGTGTGGCAATCGCGCCAGGCTTATCACAACGAAGAGCTGGTGCATTTGCCGCAGGGTGGCTACAAAACGTTAGAAGTGAATAAAGTCGCTTATCACGACCAGAAAGACCAACCCAGCCATTTGATTACCGTGGCGCGCGATGTCAGTGAACAAAAATTCATTCAAACCCAGTTGCTCAACCGCAGCGCAGTGCTCGATACATTGATCTCGTGCGATTGGATGTTGCACTCGGCAGAACGCTGGCAGAGCGTGGCAGAAAATGTGTTGCAGCAATGCTGCCTGTCTTTTCGTTTTAGCCGCGCCATTTTGTTGCAACACGAAACCATCACCAACCGCAGAAAAACCGACATTCGCTCCAAAGCGTTGTTCCACTGGGCGATGAATGGCTTTCATACCACTTACGAGCATTGGGAAAAAATTTCTTTCCTGTCGCCTGAGTTGCAACGCTGGTATAGCCTGCTGTCTAAAGGCCAGCCCGTGATGTGTGATGCCCTCACGCTACCGGCGTCAGAGCGCGCCTTGCTCAAATCGCACGACACCGTCAACCTGGTGATTGTGCCGCTCATGATTGATGATGAGTGGTGGGGGTCGATGGTGATTGAGCGTTGTTTTGATGCCGAAAGCACCAGCTCGCAAGAGCTAGGTTCATTGATGGCAATTGGCCGCACCTTGAGCGTTGCCATTGGCCGCGAGCAAACCGGCAAACACCTCAAACTGGCCAAAATTGCCTTTGACAGCACCACCGAAGGCATCATGATTGTGAACCCGGCAGGTGAGCTGATCGGCATTAATCAGGGCTTTACGCTGATCACCGGCTTTGAGGAAGAAGAAGTACTGGGCACCAAGCCGCAAATTTTCAGGCAACGCCCGCGCGGCCTGTTTGGCGCACTCAAGCGCCATGGCAAATGGTCGGGCGAAATTGAAAACATGCGCAAAAATGGCGACACTTATACCGAGTGGATGACCATTACTGCCGTACGCAACCATGCCAATGCAATTACCAACTATGTGGGTGTGTTTGCTGACATCAGTGAAATGAAGCGCTCACAAACGCAGCTCAACTCACTGGTTAACCATGACCCGCTGACTGGTTTGCCTAACCGCAGGCTGATCAACCATTTGTTTACGCATGCAATTCAACGCGCCAACCGTAATGAACAGCAAGCGGCCGTACTGTTTATTGACCTGGACCGGTTTAAAAACATTAATGACAGCCTGGGCCACTATAGCGGCGACCAGTTGCTGCTGGGTGTCACCGAGCGCCTGCGTGCCACCTTGCGCGAGTCTGACATTGTGGGCCGCCTGGGCGGTGACGAGTTCATTATTTTGCTGGAAAACCTGCATGGCAAGGCAGATGCGGCGCAAAAAGCACATGACATTCTGGAGGCGCTCAGGCGTGAGTTCATGATTGACCATCATGAGATTTTTGTCGGCGCCAGTATCGGCATTTCGATGTATCCACAAGATGGCAACGATGTCGAAAGCCTGATTAAAGCCGCTGACCTGGCCATGTATCAGGTGAAAAACAACGGTAAAAACCATGTCTCGTTTTATGACGTGGCATTGAGTCGCGATGCGGTAGAACACTTCCAGCTGGAAACCGAGTTACGCCAGGCGCTGACCAAAAATCAGCTCAAAATGTTCTACCAGGCACAGATTGATTTAAACACCGGCATGATTATTGGTGCAGAAGCCTTGATTCGCTGGATACATCCGATCCAGGGCATTATTTCCCCAGTCAAATTCATTCCACTGGCAGAAGAAACCGGCTTGATTTTGAGCATAGGTGAGTGGGCGTTGGCACAAGCGGTGCGCCAAGCGCACGCATGGCATAAAAAGCATCCTGAATTCAAAAAAATTGCGATCAATGTCTCTGGTGTGCAAATCATGAAGAGCAAGTTTGCCGACACCGTGTATGGCATTTTGATGGAAAGCGAGTGCGATCCCTCGATCATTGAGCTGGAAATCACCGAAAGCACATTGATGCAGCATACCCAGCATGTGGTCGACACCTTTAACCAGTTAAAACTGCTGGGTGTCAGCATTGCGATTGACGACTTTGGCACCGGCTACTCATCGCTATCGCATTTGAAACGCTTACCGCTCGACCAGATCAAGATTGACCGCAGTTTTGTCAAAGATTTGCCGGATGATAAAGACGATGCCGCCATCACCAGCGCCATTTACGCGATGGCGACGCAGTTAGGATTCACCGTTGTTGCCGAAGGGGTCGAAACCGAAGAACAGGAAAAGTTTTTACAGCGACTGGGCTGCCAAACAGCACAGGGCTATCTGTATGCTTACCCGGTTAACTCGGACGACTTTTTGCAGTTATTAGTATTAAATAATCAAAGAAAAATAAAACGCCATGCCTAATCACGCCTCAGATACTTACTATATCGACATAGACCAGTTGCAGATCGGTCTCTATATTCACCTGGATTTGGGATGGATGGATCACCCGTTTTCGGTGAGTAACTTCAAAGTCACAGATGACTCACAAGTTGAGACCATCAAGTCTTTGGGATTGAAGCAACTACGTTACGACCCCAGACGCAGCTCTAGCATGCCACTCAGGACCGCACCTCAACAGAATGTGGTTGAGTTTCCGTTGCGAAAAGCAGCCGGCCCCAAACTGGAGATTATTGACGCCATACCGGAGTTGAGCCCGGCGCAGAAAAAACAACAGGCGCTCAGGCAGGCCATTGCGGAAAGTGAACAGAAGTTCATGAAAACCAGCACTGAAGTAAAAACCATTCAGAAGCTGTCGACCGAACGCCCGGAACAGGCGTATGGCCTGGCCTCTAAACTGGTGGAAGACCTGGTGACTGGCACACTGACTGAAGGCGAGATTGCGATCCACGCCATGAATGGCCACCGTGTGGGCGACCAGCACTTTCAGCATGAGCTCAACACCCTGGTGGTGGCGATGTTGCTGGCCAAAAACCTGGATATTACTGATGAAGATGCCGTCATTTTGGGCATGTCTGCCATTTTGCATGACATTGGCAAACGCCAGATCAGTGACAAAATTTTGCTCAAAAAAGACCCGCTTAGTGTGCGCGAGACCGCCATTTACCAAACGCATGTCTTGCTTGGCATGAATATGCTGCGCGACGTGGCCGTGCCCAGAAAGATACTGACGCTGATTTCTCAGCACCATGAATTTGCCGACGGCAGTGGCTACCCTAAAGGCCTGCATTGTGACCAGATTGACCCGCTATCGCATATCCTGATTATTGCGAATATGTACGACAACCTGTGCAACCCGTCTAACCCGGCATTCACCAAGACCCCTTACGAAGCCTTGAGTGTCATGTTTGCGCAGCAACGGCATCAGTTTGACCAAACCATTCTGCGTCGCTTTATCAAGTGCCTGGGCATTTACCCACCCGGCAGCGTGGTGCGTTTGTCAGACCAAAAACTGGCGACCGTGCTCTCGACCAATCCGCAACAACCGCTGCGCCCGTTTATTCAAATGCTCAGCGATGACCGTGAAGAAGAAGGCGACATTATCGACTTGAGGGAAGCACTGGATATCAACATTATTCAATGCCTGAAGCCCGAGCAGTTACCAACGCTGCTGCAAAACAGATTGCGTTTAAAACAGCGTACAAGCTACTTTTTGGACAAGATTTACGCCACTATTTAACACAAACCGATCATACACATCCACTCAAACAGCATGCCCTGCTGGGCATGCTTAACCAACCAGTTGGCAATGGCACAGGCGTGCCGTCAGCTGCGTTTTTTAGCGAACAGATAAGCGCCTAGCGCACCGGTGAGACTCACCGCCAGCGCAGCTAAAACCGCCATCAAGTCACGCACGTCTTTACTCACGAACTGAAAACTCCACTTGTGCAAATACGCAAAAATAAAGCCTTCCAGGCCATCAGAGTCGTCGATGCTTGCCGCCAGCGCGCCGGTAGCAGGCTCCAGGTAAAATCGCGCATGCTGCGCTTGTGTCGTTTGCACTTTTAAGACCGGCAAGCGTTTAAAAATAAAGCCGTATTCATTGGCAAACGAGGTCACCCACTGCACAGATTCAATAGCAGGCTGCGTTTTTTTTGCCATAAGGGTAAGCCATGCTGACGCATATGCCTCTGGCGTGAGCGCAGTGACTGTATGCAGCCCTGTTAGCCATAACACAGGTGCGGTGGGCGCATGTGGTATGGCCGCGTGATGATCGTGCTGATGTTGCGCCGCTACCTGCGCTGCTGGCAGCCCCTGTGCGCCAACAGATGCCGGAATGATCTGCCAGAAAAGCGTCGCGCCACCGCCATAAATATCCAGTTTTAATACCTGACCAGTGGCCAGTTGTGACCAGGCTGCGGTAGTTAATGCCGCGCTATCACTCATCAACGCAGTATGCAAAATAGGCCTGCGCTGCTGAATATCCGACATCCACAAATGAAACAAACCAGTGCTGGCCAGCAGCAAAATAAGCAATGACACCCACACACCAAACTCGCGATGCCACCATTGCACCCCCCAACGTTTTAAACGGTAAGGTGCAGTTTTGCGCTGCCTGATGTAAAGAATGACACCGGTGATGGCCGAAGCAATAATTAAAACCAGGACAAAAGTCGCTATCGCCAGTTGCAACGTGCTACAGCTTTGCAAAAAAGACCAATTGTGGCCAAATTGAAACACCTTGGTTAAAAACGCACGCCGGTCATCAACCAAGGTAGCGAGTCTGGATTGCTCGGTATCCACATAGGCCCGCAAGCTGTGATCACCGCGGTAAGTCACACGCCACACCGGCAGCAAGCGATTCACCGGATGATAGTCTGGCTCAAACCTGGTGACAGGGGTCACCGCAGCGACCGCGGCGGCGTTACGCCCGGTGTAATAATTTGCCAGGCTGACAGCCAGTGCCTGCTCAGCACCCGTGCGCTCAACCCCGGTTTTCACAGAAAAATATCTGGCCGCCGTTGGCAGCGCGATGCGGTAATAGGCCTGACTGTCCAAATGCACCAGGCTAATATGCTGAAATTGCGTGATCGCCTGTTGCTGTAACAACGCGGGCAGTGAGACCGCGCTGCTTAAATCAACGGCCGCCAGTGGCGGCATAAACTGCTTGGGCGCTGGTTGCAAACGACTCATGATCGGGTGTGACGCGCCAGACAGCCCCCACAACATCATGCCAATGCAGGCAATCACACCTATCCATTGGTGCCAAAATAACCAGCGATTTTTAAGCGAGGATGACTTAATGGCCATGCGTATCACCATGCATATCATGCGCGGTTGATGACACAGGCTTGCCCTTGCTAAACTTTACGACACCTTTAAAACTGTCTATACGCTGACGTTGATCGTCCGCTAAAGCCTGCTCTCGTTGTTGCAGCGATTTAGCAAGTGCCTGAGCATCGGCAGTTGACATCCCGGCCTCCTCCAAATGCTTTGATGCGGTCAATTCCGCACCACCGCAAAGCAGGGTATGCCAATGCTGATGTGCAGGATGATATTTCAACAACGCGCGCCCACCTTTATCGCCTTGTATCCAGTCAGCAATTGCCATGCCATTGTGAATGACAATCACTGGCAGAAGTAAGGGCTGGTTGGGTTTGTCCCAGGTTTCATGCATTTCTTTTGCAACGGACTGTTCATCGTCTAACGCTGCTGGGTGGGCATGGGCGGTGGCGACCCCCAGGGCGATTAAACATACACTCAACTTCAACATAAACTTCATAGCAACACTCCATTATCCCGGGGGCTCTGGCACCCCGGTCTTAAAAACTAATACGTCCAGGTCACGCCAAGATAAGCCGTGCGGCCATCACCCGGGTAATACAGTGCAGTTGTACCATCCCATTTTCCGGCAACCCCTGTCGTCGCAGCATACTTTTGATTCGCCAAGTTTCTGCCTTCCACAAACCATGACCAATGTTGATTCACTTTTTGCCCCGCTTTTAAACCCCAAATAAAATAATTATCGGCATAAACAGTCTCAGCAAAGTCGATGTTATAACGTTGTGGAGACCACTCAATGGTAGGCCCAAAGTAAAAATTCTCCAGCAAGTCACTACCGCGATACATCAGTTCAGACCTGAGTAATGAGCGTTGCATGCCTGGCAGTCTGTTGCTTCCATATAAAGAGTCGCCATCCAGCTTAAAATCGTTGATTAAAAGACTGGAGCGCCACTGCAGACTATATGGCAAGCGGGCAGTCAGCCCAAACTCCAGACCTCGATGAATCGTCTTGTCAGCGTTAATCGTCGTCGGGCTGGCAACAGTCCCCAAGGCCAACAACTCGTCTTTCAATCGTGCATAATACAATGCCACATCCCAGTCGACATATTCACTGTTGCCCCTTGAGCCAACTTCAAATGTTGTCCCTTTTTGGGCTTTGAGCGTCCTTGCCACCGCAACATTGAGCTCACCAAAACTTGGTGGCTCAAAGCTACGGGAAACATTCGCAAACAACTGAACATGCGGTTGCAACTGATATAACACGCCCAGTTTTGGGCTAGTTTGATGGTAACTCTGATTAAAACCTTGGTCGCCAGAAGAGGTAATCATCTGGTCTTTAGAATCACGTTTTGAACGGGTATATTGCAGCCCGGCAATCACCGTCCACTGCTCATCCAGACTCAATCGGTCTTCTGCATAGGCCTCAAAGTTGCTCGCTTTTTGGTCAAAATCATTTATTTTGGCCCCGCGAGTTGCATTCACGTTGCGGAAGTTTTTAGCATCTGTGCGGCCATAGGTCGGTGTCATGCCTGCCACAAACTCGTTTTTGAGGCCAAACAACTCACCCTCCTTGATCCAGCGTGCGGATAAGCCGTAATCATTGGACTGCTGGTCAATGACACCTAAAGTGTCATTACCAAAAACAAACAGGTCAATAATCGGATGGAATAAGCTCTTTCTGGAGTAAAAAGCACCTAGCTCCAGCTTGCTTTGATCAAACAGAATCGTGGTTTTATTCGCCACCCGGGTGACGTTAATGTCGCGCTCATTAATGCCTTGCCCTGCGAGTGGTCCGCCAGTGACGGTGGATAGTTTTGGATCTGTTTTCAGTTGTGACTTTGTTAATGCGCTAGGCAATTGTGAGTCGTTGTTGGTATAGCCGAAATAAAAACGGGTCTCAACGTTTTCGTTAATGCGAACGCCGACATTACCCGTCAAGCGGTCTGAACTTTGCTGCGCATTATCCCTAAAGCTGCTTGTACCGTATTTGCTGGCGGTGACAAAATAATCAACATCGCCCTTCACACCGCCGGTACTGATGCCCAGGCGGTAATACCCGTAACTGCCGCCCTCGGTTTTCACCTCTAAGGCAGGCGCGTTGTAGCCAGTCCGGGAGATAAAATTGATGCTCCCGCCCAGATTGCTGGAGCCATATTGCAAGGCATTGGCACCACGGTAGACTTCAATATAGTCTGTCGCCATTGGGTCTATCGTCGGAAAGTCAAAGCCGCCATCTGCCAGGTTGGTGGGGATGCCATCTTGCATTAATTTTAAGCCACGGCCATGAAAGGTACGTTGCAGGCCTGAGCCACGAATCGACAAACGCGTTTCTTCGGCACCAAAGCGTGATTGCGCCAAGACGCCAGCCGCCATGCCCAGCGTATCCTGCATATTGCTGGTGCGGCCTTCTTTTACCGTCGCCATATCAACGACGGTCGTGCCACCCGCCGTTTTAGATAAGTTTTCTTTTGCCGTTTCAATATCCGGCTGCGTCAGTGACGCTTTGTTTTTGGTTGCCACCACTTTGACTTCATCGAGATGCACCGTGTCTTCATGATCGGCCTGCGCCAGATAAGGCATCGCCGCCAAAATGGCTAAGCAGATTCTAGTTTTTTTCATTGATCACTCTCCCAGAGCAATTGAACATTTGATGATCAACACCTGATTCATCAGGTGTCATTTAAACCACATTAAAAATAAAAATTAACCGCTACATTCACTGAACGACCCATCCCAGGCACATTCATCCCGTAATAGGCTGCGCCGCCGGTCCGCATGGAGTTACCTTCTGCCACATAAGCACCGCCCAATGGCAGCAAATAATATTTATTGAAAAGGTTCTCGATAGAAAGGTCGAGGCGCGCATGTTGCCACGCGTAGCTGCTACGTAAGTGATAAATGCTATAACCCGGCGTCACCATTTCATTACGCACTTCTGACACCCGCTCTTTTTCGGCCACACTTTGCACCTCTAAGCGGTTCGTCCACTTGCCTAATTGATGTTGCAACGCAGCTTTAGCGTTGATAGGCATCATGTGGTACAGATGCCCGCCGGTAGTCTCATTATTGCCGCGCACATAGCTGATCACCCCGCTGGTTGAGAAACTACCGACATGAGGCACACTACCCAGCTGATAACTGCCTGAGAGATCCAGCCCATACAGCATGGCATCTACATTCTGATATTGCAGTAACACATAGCAATTGGTGGCAGTGACGTTGGTGCCATTGCAACCACTACCGGCTGACACACTGTTTTGCAGGCGTTTTGCATCAATATAGTTATTCACGTACGTTGCGTAGGCAGTTGTTTTGACGAACCATTTTTCGCGGCTGGCATCATGCCAGTCTGCACCTAGACTCAGGGTGTAGGCGACCTCTGGTTTCAAGTCAGGATTACCGACATACCCATTGCCATCCCCGGCAAAATTATTCATCAAAGCGGCCATGGTATTGGCAGACCAGGCATAAAGCTCATATAAATTGGGAGATCGCGTTTTTCTGGCGAAGCCTAGTTCATAAGACTGGTTGTGGTCCGGCTGATATTTAACCAAGGCCGTCAAATCGTAGTGCTGATTGACTTGGCTACGATCCCCATTGTTGAATCTGGTAGCGCCAAATCCAAAACCGTCTACGTTATAAGTAGCCGAATACCCTTGTACTTGGCCGACAGACGCTTTGACGCGATCAGTACGCAAACCTAGCAAAGTCACCCACGCAGGATCCCAAACGGCCTCCCATTCGCTGTAAACGCTCAGACGATCTCTTCTTCCGTTACGGATATTCCAGAAACTATTTGGCCCCATGGCCGGGCCTGCATCCAACGCTGGCCACCAGTCGTCCAGCCGATAATTCTGAAACTCGGCCCCAACTCTTAATGTATCGCGGGGATTCAAGACAATATTGGCTTTCACGTTGCCTCCATCCGTCTCGGCATCGCTCAGCATGGGCATGTACATCGCAATGTAACGGCTTCTCAACATATCCATGGAGTGATGCGTGTCCTGATGAAAGTAGCGCGTCTCAAACTCCCCCCAATCGAAAGAACCCAAGTAGTGAAAATTGAGATTTCTATTCACATTAGCGGGTTTTTTGGTATTAAGCATATAAGAACCGGTACTCGAATCCGGCTCACTCGACACCATATCCATGCGCTGATTGGGAAAGCCCTCCCAGTCTATACTCTGCTCGCCCCATTTAAGCTCTAACAGATGTTGGTCATTCAGGTTCCAGGCCAGACCTAACTCCCGATTACGTGAACGGCGGAAGCCAGAGCTTGCCACTTCTTTTTCGCCAGGCCTGTCTTCAGTCGGCGTGATTTTCAAAATCGGCTTCTTAAAGTTACCTGCTGCCTGATAATTATTGGCATCGGCATAAGAGTCTGTATAGGCCAGACTGAACTGTCGCGTTGCGGTTCCCACTGCAAGATTGCCGCCTCTGGCTGCGCCATTGCTGCGGTAAAAAGTGCCTAACTGGCCAAAGGTCAGAAAGTCTTGATCATCATTGGCAAAGCGTGGGCGTGCTGAATTGACCTGAATGGTGCTCCCAATACTATCGCCCCCTGCGCTCACAGGCGCTACGCCGGTATAGACCTGGATACTTTTCACTTGGCCGGGATTGATGAATGACAACGCCGGGTTCATATGGTTAGGGCACGCACTCATCAAGTCCATGCCATCCACCAGCGTACGGTTTCGGTCATCCGCAAAGCCATGGATCGTTGGCAAGCTGGAAATACCGCCAGCAGCAGACGTACTGACCCCAGGGATGTCTTCCAATAATTTAGCCGTATCACTGGTACTAACAGATTGCCGCTGAATACCGTTGGCATGCACGACATCGCCTTTAAAACGGCTATCGGCCGCTTGTTTATCTTGAACGACTTCTACAGGCGATAGTTGTAACGTGTTGTCGCCATCCTTCATCGCCGATTCAGCAGACGAGACAACAGGAGACAGCAGCAATAATGCAAATGGCGTGATTAACTTCATAGCTCTTCTCTAAAAATGGCAAACGCGCATGCATTTGCCATTCATCTCAACAATGACTACTTACACTTGCTCGCGACGACGGCGGGCGATCATGCCAGTCACCGCCAAGCCCAGACTTAACATGGCATAAGTGCTGGCTTCAGGCACAGGCACGGTCACCATGGTGATCACCTGGCTGACCGGGTAGCCACTCATGGTGCCAATATCACCATAACCCGCTGCTGATGTACCTGTCATACACACGGCACCCATCATGCCGCCAGGCGCGCAGTCTGCATAAGCCAGCTTGTTAACTTGCGCTTGTGTCAACGTTGTTAATGGGCTGTCTGGCACAAAAATTAATGCATAAGCGTTGCCTGGGTTATTGGCCACCCGTGGAAAACCAGCGTACACGCCGCCGTTGGCAATGCCTGACTCTGGTGACCAGCCATTGCCACCCGCGCCGGTCCAAAAGGTACTGGTACTGTTATTTTTGAATGTCGCGGCAAAAGTACCGCCTAAGGTAGAGTCATACCAGGAAACCAACTGGTAATTCAGATTGAGCCAGGTCATATTGGCAGCATTGGTGCCGGTCATAGACTCGCTTAACTTGCCCGCCAAACTGGTGATGGTTTTAGTTGCTGAATCATAGCTAAATGACCCCTCAAAAATAGAGTTCTTAGGCTGCGTATCAGGCTCAAACCAGGTGGTTGTCACATTGTAAGTAGCCACGGCTGCAAATGCCGGTGAGGTCGCCAATGTGAGTAGACCCAAGGCTAATGTTTTTTTCAAAAAAGTCATTTTTCTTCTCCAAAGTTGACGGACAGAAGCACCATGCCCCTGTCCCGATTTAAAAACTTACTTGCTCACACGATTACGACGACGCACTTGCCACCCGAGCAAAGACAGGCCAGCCATCATCAACGCCATGTTTTCTGGCTCAGGTACAGCCGACACATTCAAGAGTGCGGTATAGCTAAAAGGGCCTGCCACGATGTTGGCGTTGTTGCCGCCAATCATGATGGTGTAATCACCGGCACCCAGCAGAAACTTGCCGGTCACAATATCCGTTGTGGTGGTCGCAGACCCTTTGTAGATAAAGCTGCTCAAGGCGGCATCGACACCCGCCGCATCACCGTCGCCGCCCATTTTCCAGTCGCCCAAAGCGTTCCAGACACCATTGGTATCGGCGGAAGTTTTGCCTGCCCCCAAATTGGCCTCTGCCCAGCTATTACGCCAGGCAACTGAGGCGACGGAACCATCGTGATCGGCACTGGTTTGTGTGCCTGGCCAGACGCCGCCAACACGCACAGCGCCCAGGCCTGCGTAAATAGAAAAAGCAGGCAGTAAATCTGCAGAAACCGCATCGACGGTCAAATCTACCCACGCTTCGTTTTGCAATGTGAAGCGGAATGCGCGTGCGCCATGACTGTCGCCCAGATTGCCACTGGCGGCATCGGCCCAGGCATAGTTGTTAGAAGCGGTGGTAGTGATACTGTTGCTGGCATCGGCAAGCCCAGAGAAGGTGCCGAAGTCGCGGCCTGTATAACTCAAATGCGCCCAGGCGCTTTGGGTTAAAGACAATAATGCAACAGCTAATAATGTTTTTTTCATAATGAACTTATCCTCAAATTAAATTTTTTATTGGTATGACATGCACACCATTTGCCGCCATGAATGGCGCGGCAAGCGGTGCAAGTATCAACGATCAGGCAGCAATGATTTGCCTGGTAGCCTGTTCTGGCTGCCAGCGAATCAATGCACTGATGTCACACGCGAAATAAGTGCACAACTTGCCCAAGTGCTCGGTGCATGCGTTGTAGGTAGGATTTTTAACCATGCGGTGCAAGGTCATGCGGCTGATGCCGGTAGATTCGGCCACTTCTTTGAGGGTGATGTGGCGTGCCCACTCCACCTGTTTGGCAAATATCATTGCCTGTAGGTTGATAATAATCATGTGATGACTCCATTGATGCCTGTGCAACAGGCATATGCTTAAGCCGTCAAAAAATTGACGGAGCTATAGTGAGCTTGGAGTCAGAGGGGGCGCGCGGCTGGTATGCGCAGTGGGGTAAAAGTTTGAAACAACAGGCGCTTGATATTCGCTTAAAGCGATATTAGCCTGGGCTTGCTGAAACAGGATATAGGGCGGGTTGTACGATGGCATCACCACATCATCCATCGCCATATGACAAAATGGGCAATGATTGAGATGGTGGCTTAATGAAACAGGTTTTTGTGAGGGCTGATAGTCGATTAGTGTGGCGCGTAGCTTGCCTTGCGTGGTGACCACCTGAATCACCAGCTTGCTGCCTTGCGAGGAGCATACCTCCTGCACAAAGGTTTTGCCGCTTTGCATCGGAAAAGCCAAACTCAAACTGGGGACAAGTGCTGCCAGCATGATTGCCATCAAGGCCATGCGTGCCATCCATTGTTGAAATCTGCCAGTTACCATGCCGCTATTCTAACGGTAATCCTTTAGAATAAACAACTCTTACCATTGATTCAGGACAAACCATGGCCGCATCCAGCCTGCTGGCATTACTCGATGACATCACCACCATGCTCGACGATGTGTCCGTCATGAGCCAGTTAGCCGCCAAAAAAACCGCAGGCGTGCTTGGTGACGACCTCGCACTCAATGCGCAACAGGTGACCGGCATTGCAGCACAGCGTGAATTGCCCGTAGTGTGGGCAGTAGCACGTGGCTCATTCATTAACAAGTTGATTCTGGTGCCTGCAGCGTTACTTATCAGCGCCTTTTTGCCGTGGCTGATTACGCCACTCCTGATGCTCGGCGGGGCTTTTTTGTGTTTTGAAGGCTTTGAAAAAGTCTGGCACAAGCTGCGCCATCACGCCAAAGAAGACACGCATACACAAGCCGTGCACGCGGCCATACAGCAACCACAGACCGACCTGGTTGCGCTGGAGCAGGAGAAAATAAAAGGCGCCGTACGCACCGACTTTATTTTATCGGCCGAGATTATCGTCATTGCATTAGGGGTGGTTGCCGACGCCGCACTCACGCAGCGTATTCTGGTGCTGTCTTTGATTGCCGTGGTCATGACCATAGGCGTGTATGGCCTGGTGGCATTTATTGTCAAAATGGATGACATCGGTTTGTGGCTGATGCAACGCCCAGGTGCACACCTGCTGTCGCAGGCCACGCGCAAAATTGGCTTGAAAATGGTGCAAGTGGTGCCTCACCTGATGCGTTTGCTGAGCGTGCTCGGCACCGCCGCCATGTTCCTGGTAGGCGGCGGCATCATCGCACATGGCATCCCGCCGTTACACGCGCTGGTTGAGCAATTTGCACAATGGTCGCTGCTCATCAATGCTGCAGTTGGCGTGCTGGCAGGCGCAGTGTGCGCTGGAATAATGCATATCGTGATGTTATTTATCGATAGGGACTAGTTTTTTTCTAACCCCTTGTTAGAATTGACAAAAAACAAGGGGGCTGCATGACACTTTCGCGTAAAGTTATTGTTGTTGCTGTATCTGTTTTACTCACTTGCCTGCTGGCCTCCCTCAACGCGACGCCTAAAACAGCGCTATGGCTGGACAACATCCACTGGTTGTCGACCATTACCGCCTGCCTGATTCTCGCCACCCTTGGTTATTTTCGTGCTAATCCTGCACATCGTGCCTGTAAACGCTGGTTTGTCGTCGGTGCCTTTGCCTACTTTACGGGCGGGGTATTGTGGATATGCCAGATACTGACGCATCAAACCACCTTTCCTGCGCAATCGGATCTTTTTTATCCCCTGCTCGGGCCATGCCTTATCATCGGCTTTATCACCGCCTTGCGCAGCCAGCTTTCACGTTCCAAAACCCTGGCGTTTACCATTGATGCCTTGTCATTCAGCATTGCCATCCTCGGCTATGTGCTGATTTCTTACTTACCTAAATCGGCCGATGTCAGCCTGTTGCAACTGGCAGTGCTTACTGCTTACCCAGCCAGCATGCTGAGTGCGGCACTGGTGTCGCTGCTACTGATTCCCTATTTAAGGCCAGCCTGGATGATGCCGTGGCTGTTATTGAGCGCCGGGCTCGCTTTGCTGGGCGTCTGCTGGATGCAATGGAACCTCAATGCGCTCAACCACAGCCCGCAAACCAGCCCTTGGGTCAACTATGGATTTTCTGCCGCCGACCTGCTGATTGGCAGTGGCCTGTATGGCTGGCAAGTACGTGTGGCCAAAAGAACCGCGTTTCACCGCCAATGCCGACGACTACGCAGCTGGATTCCGCTGATTGCCTTTGTGTTTAGCATCAGCACATTACTGCTGATCTGGTGGCAAAGCGGCCCTCACCCTTATGCTTATCATATTGCGATTGGCTCGGTGACGTCGATACTGATATTTTCAGCCGTCAGGCAAAGTATTTTATTGCGCGAGAGCGAGAAACTGCTACGGGCAGAAAAACGTCTGGTAGAAAAAGAGCTCGAATACCAGCAACTGTCACGCAGCGACCCGCTGACGCGCCTGCCTAACCGGCTCGCCATGCTCAACCTGCTTGAGCACGCCATTATTAACGCCGCCAGCGACAGCGGCATGGTGGCTTTGCTGATGATTGATTTAAAACATTTTCAAAGTATTAATGACAGTTTTGGCCACCATACTGGCGATCTATTTTTACTCGAAGTCGCCCAACGCCTGCAATACATCACCAATGACTGCGGCGAACTGGGCCGCGTGCATGGCGACAAGTTTGGCCTGATCGTGATCAAACACAAAACAGATGCCGAGTTGGTGCACCTAGCGCACAATTTATGCAAAATCGTGCATAAGCCAGTGCTGGCTGAGGGCCATGAACTGATACTGGATGCCTGTATCGGCATTAGCCTGTACCCGCGCGATGCCAACAATGCAGACCAGCTCGCTCGCCATGCCAATACCGCCCTGGCACAAGCCAAGCGCTCTAGCCAGCACCTGTATTTATTTTATTGTAAAGAGCAGACCAAGCTGGCGCAAAACCGTTTCCGGCTGGATGTGCAGCTACGCAAAGCGATTAAAAAACAGGAGTTTTTTTTACAGTTTCAACCTATTTTCAGTTTGGACAAGCAAGGCCAGCTGCGCGTGACCAACATTGAGGCGCTGATCCGCTGGCGCAATAACAAAGGCGATATTATTTCTCCGGCCGAATTTATCCCCTATGCCGAGCAATCTGGCCTGATTTTGCCCATCGGCGAATGGGTGCTGAGTGAAGCCTTTCATCACTTATCGGCATTGATACACAAGCGTGGTCACATAGTCGGGCTATCCATTAACATTTCCCCGCGCCAGTTCCGCGACCACAGCCTGCCCATGCGCATTAGCCAGCTCTTGCAGCAGTACGCCATTCCGGCCAGATATATCACGCTGGAGATCACCGAAAGTGCCGTATTTGAACATGAAGAGCAGGCACTGGACATTCTCAAGCAACTCAAAGCGCTAGGCGTGCGGGTGTCGCTGGATGATTTTGGCGTTGGCAACTCATCGTTGTTTAAACTAAAACACTTGCCGATTGATGAACTCAAGATTGACCGTGCGTTTATGGTCGATGTGCCAGACAGTTTGGCCGACAGTGAGATTGTCAGCACGATTGTGAAAACAGCAGGTATTTTGGGGATTTCGGTGGTGGTTGAGGGCATAGAAACGCAAGCCCAGCTAGACTTTTTACGTGACACCGGCTGCGACTGCATGCAGGGTTTCTTGCTCGGCAGGCCAATGCCGATAGAGGATATTGAGCGCTTGCTATCCACGGCGCAAAGCGCAGCGTCAGCCGCTAAAACAGAATTTTTAATGTAACCGTGATCTCGTTACCCACTGCCACGCCCAGCTGTTTACGCACATCCGCTTTTAAAAACAGGGCGTAGCGTTTACCCTCAAACGCCGGAAATATAGAGGTTTGCCACTGCTGGTTAGCTACGCTCACCGCGACTTTCACCGCGCCCCAACCTCGGCGCTTGGTTTGGTGATATTGGCTCAGCGTGTAAACTTCGTCCGACATCGAGGCAGGCAAGCTCACATAATGCCAAGTACTTTTACTGCCTAGCCACTGCTTAATCACATCACTAAACGTATAGTGCAATCCATCCATCATGACGCCTGAGCACCCAGCCGTTATGCACTAGGCTGTTTAAAACTATCCAGCATCAACAAGCCCACACCCACACAAATAGCGCTATCGGCCACATTAAATGCTGGCCAGGCCCATTGCTGATAATAAAACAGCAAAAAGTCGACCACATAACCCAACGTCAAACGGTCGTACAAATTACCCAAGGCGCCACCTAACACCAGCGCCAAGCCAAAGCAAAACAGTTTTTTTTGCGGATGCTTGAGCAGCAAATACACCATGACTACCGACGCCAGTGTAGACACCGCCGTAAAAAAGCCATGTTGCCAACCACCCGCATTGGCTAAAAAGCTAAATGCGGCACCAGTATTGTGGTAACGCACCAGCTCAAAAAAGCCGGTCACCGGCAGATGCTCACCATAAGCAAATGCCTGCTGAACCAGGTGCTTGGTGTAGAGGTCGAGCGCAATCACGATGGCACTCAACACCAGCCACGGCAACGCTGAACGCACACTATGCATGCTAAATTTAGGCATAGGTGCGTACTTCACCACTGCCAAACAGGTTACTTACGCAACGGCCGCAGATGCTTGGATGTTCGGCATTGGCACCAACATCGGCGCGATAATGCCAGCAACGGTCGCATTTCTGATGTGCGCTAGGTCGAACAAAAACCTTTTCTTCAAGTCGAGTAACCGCTTTGTAAACGTTTACTTTGGAAACAATATAAACAAACTTTAAATCATCCCCAATTCGCTCAAACATTTTCAATAGATTGTCATCATGCAAATAAATATCTAGCTCTGCTTGTAATGATGATCCAATAACACCTTCAGTGCGCTTATCTTCAATAGCCTTATTAATGTTCAGATTAAGAGCTGCCGGAGTTCTAGCCTTTCTTAATTCCGTCCACGTTTCAATAATATCGCTGTCTAAGCCATGCGCTGGTAAGCCATACCAGTCCTCTTCAAACACCGTCGCCACAGCATCCAGCCCTAATGTCTGCCAGATTTCGTCCGCAGTAAAGCTCAAAATCGGCGCCATCAGGCGCATCATGGCATGGGTGATATGGTACAAAGCACTTTGCGCGGCACGACGTGCATGCGAGCTTTCACCGCTGGTGTAGAGGCGGTCTTTGAGAATATCCAGGTAAAAACCACCTAAATCTTCCGAGCAAAAGCCGACGAATTTCTGCACCGCCAGATGAAACTCATATTTATCATAATCAGCCAGAATGCCGGTTTGCAATTGCTGGGTCAGATGCAGCGCATAGCGGTCAATTTCCAGCCACTGCTCAACTGGCAGCAAGTCTTTACTGGCATCAAAATCAGCCAGATTAGAGAGCAAAAAGCGCAAAGTATTGCGGATGCGGCGATAGCCATCAGCCACACGTTTCAAAATTTCGTCACTGATGGTCAGTTCGCCCGAATAGTCGGTCGACGCCACCCACAAGCGCAAAATGTCGGCACCATACGTGTCCATCACCTTTTGTGGCGCGACCACGTTGCCTTTAGACTTACTCATTTTGTGGCCAGCACCATCGACCACAAAACCATGCGTTAACAAGGCTTTATAAGGGGCGTTACCGTTCATCGCACAACCAGTCAACAAACTGGACTGGAACCAGCCACGGTGCTGGTCTGAGCCTTCCAGGTACAAATCGGCCACTGGTTGATGTTCAGCAACACGCAGCCTGGCCGCAGCGGACAAGCTCGGGTGTTGCTCAGAACGTACCACGGCATAATGTGTGGCACCTGAGTCAAACCACACATCTAATGTATCGGTGACTTTTTTATACTGCTCGGCATTCGCAGGCGCATGTTGCGCCAGAAACGCGTCGCCACTCAAACTAAACCAGGCCTCAATGCCTTGCAGCTCAACTTGTTTGCACACGGTTTCCAGCAATTGCATGGTATGTGGATGCGGCTCGCCGGTTTCTTTATGCACAAAGAACGGCATAGGCACGCCCCAGTTACGCTGACGCGACACGCACCAGTCCGGGCGGTTTTTAATCATGGCTTCCAGGCGGGCACGGCCCCAGCTCGGGAAAAACTGCGTCGCGTCCACGGCGGTATTCGCCTGCTCACGCAAGGCTTTGCCCTCTTTGCCAACCGTGTTCATACCGATAAACCACTGGTGCGTCGCCAATTGCATCAGCGGCGTTTTATGGCGCCAGCAATGCGGAAAGCTGTGGTTTAAACGTGCGGAGGCAAGCAACGCGCCATTTTCCTGCAATTTAGCCAGAATGATTTTATTGGCATCCTGACGGCTCAAGCCACGAATCTCGGCCAATTCAACCAGTTCGCTGCTAAAGAACTTACCATCGCCACCTATGAGCACACGCGGTTTCTCGTTAGGAAAGTTAGCACGCATCACCAACCAGTCATCGTTACCGTGCGCGGCAGCGGTGTGCACCAGGCCAGTACCGGCATCGGTGGTCACGTGGTCGCCAGTGATCACAGGCACCAGGCGGTCATCAAACGGGTGTTGCAATTGCAAACCGCGCAGGGCGTCGCCCTTACAACTGGCAATCACAGAAGTGTTTTCTTCTGCATATCTGGCCAATGTTTTTTCTGCCAAGTCACGCACCAATATCAGCAAACCCTTGCTGGTCTGGATCAAGTCATATTCGAGCTCTGCATTGACGCTAACCGCCTGATTAGCAGGCAATGTCCACGGGGTCGTGGTCCAGATCACGGCATATGCATCGCCGATCACGGATGTACCAAACGCGTGGCTCAACGCCGCGTTATCTACCACTTTAAAACCAACATCAATCGCAGGTGAGTTAACGTCCTCATACTCAACTTCGGCCTCAGCCAAGGCAGAGCCGCAGTCCACACACCAATGCACCGGCTTGGAGCCCTGGTATAAATAGCCGTTTTGATAGATTTCACCCAAGGCGCGCATAATGTCGGCCTCGGTATTAAACGCCATGGTCAAGTAAGGATGATCCCAATCACCCAGCACACCCAAGCGGATAAAATCTTTTTTCTGTTTTTCTACCTGCTCGGCGGCATAAGCACGACACAACTCGCGAAACTTGGCCGGGTCTATATTCTTGCCGTGGTTTTTCTCCACCACTAACTCAATCGGTAAGCCGTGGCAATCCCAGCCCGGTACATAAGGCGCGTCAAAACCACTCATGGTTTTGGCCTTGATGATAATGTCTTTAAGGATTTTATTCACCGCGTGACCAATGTGAATATCGCCGTTGGCATACGGCGGGCCGTCATGCAGGATAAAGCTTGGCGCACCTTTGCGCTTGGCGCGAATGCGCTCGTAAACCTTGCGTTCTTGCCAGCTTTTTAACCAGGCCGGCTCACGCTTGGACAAATCGCCGCGCATCGGAAAGCTGGTTTCAGGTAAATTCAGCGTGTATTTTGAATCTTTGGTTTGGTCAGTCATTTAAAAAATCCAATTATTTAGCCGCAGATAAACGCAGATGCCCGCAGATACATGCCGCCTACTAATAATAGTGGAAGCAGCTTATCTGCGTTTATCCGCGTATATCTGCGGCGAAGTATTGTTTTGCCTGCAAGGCATCCAGCGCAATCTGCGCTTTCAATGCATCCAGCCCGGCAAACTTTTGTTCGTCGCGCAGTTTATGAAAAAACTGCACATGCACATGCTGATCGTAAAGATCACCATTAAAATCAAACACATGCACTTCAAGCTTGAGTTTGGGGATACCTTCCAAGGTCGGCCGATTGCCCAAATTGGCAACGGCCAGTAAATTGTTCAATTTTACCGCATAAACCCCGGTCAGTGCAGGCCGTTCGTGGCGCATATGCACATTGGCAGTAGGGAAGCCAAGCTGGCGCCCAAGTTTGGCACCGTGTACCACTTTGCCGCTAATGCTGTACGGTCGCCCGAGCAAGGTGTGCGCCTTAATCAACTCACCTGCCGCCAGCGCATTACGCAGCAACGTGCTGGAAACGCGCTCGCCGTGTAATTGCACTTCCGGCAGCGGAATCACGTTAAAACCGTGTTCAATCAGCGTTTGCACACTGCCTGCGCGCTTGGCACCAAAACAGAAGTCTTCACCGACCATGACCACATTGGCATTGAGTTGCTGGCGCAGCACTTGCATAAACGTGGCTGGGCTCTGTGCGGCAAACGCATGATTAAAGCGCTGCACGTAGACATGCTGCACGCCGCACTCAGCAAAATATTCCAGCTTTTCGCGCATAGAGGCCAAACGCGCAGGGGCATTCTGCGGCATAAAAAACTCGCGCGGGTGCGGTTCAAATGTCATTACCGCCGGTGTGATTTTGTAGGTTTGCGTGAACGCGATCAGTTGCCGCAGCAAGGCCTGGTGCCCTAAATGCATGCCATCAAAATTACCAATCGCAATCGCTTGTGGCGGTGAGTGTTGTGGAATATGACGAAATATCTGCATTATTTGGCCACCCGTTTCATGAAGTCTTTAGGTCGAAAGCCTAATAAGCCGAGGGCGGCAAAATACACACTCATGCCCAGCACCACCACCCCTGCCAGATGCAACAAGCGGGTCAATGTCGGCATGGCCAGCCAATCTCCAGACCAGGTGGCTGCCGCGAATAACACCATTGCCATCACCGTCACGGCGGCTAATAGCTTAAGCAAAAAGGCGATCCAGCCAGCTTGCGGCTGATAGGCGCCTGTTTTTTGCAAGGTCACCCAGAGCAAAGTCGCATTCAGGCAAGCGCCCAACCCCACAGCCAGCGCCAATCCGGCATGCTGTAAAGACGTAAACATTAAAAAACCCACATTCATCACTTGCGTCATCACCAGCGTGAAAATAGCAATTTTGACCGGCGTTTTCACGTTTTGACGCGCATAAAAGCCCGGCGCCAGCACTTTTACCATAATCAGGCCTAGCAGGCTCAGGCTATAAGCAATCAGTGCGCGTTCGGTTTGCAGCACGTCCATAGAGGTAAATTTACCGTAATAAAACAGGCTGGCAACTAAAGGTTTGGAGAGCACCGCCATCGCCACCGCAGCTGGAATCGCCAGCATAAACGTCAGCCGCAAGCCCCAATCTAACAACAATGAAAACTCGGCGCTAGATTTATCAACATGCGCTTTAGATAAGCTCGGCAGCAAAATTGTGCCCAACGCGACGCCTAGCACGCCAGTCGGAAACTCCATCAGGCGATCAGCGTAATAGAGCCAGGACACACTGCCAGTGGGCATAAAAGAGGCAAAAATATTATTGAGCACAATTGAAATCTGCGCCACAGACACGCCAAAAATGGCCGGGCCCATTAACTTGAGAATACGGCGCACGCCTTCGTCTTCAACGTTAATGGCATAACGCGGCAACATGCCTATTTTTTGCAAATAAGGCAATTGATACAGCAATTGAATAATGCCGCCAACAAACACGGCCCAAGCCAGCACATAGACTGAGTTGTTAAAATGTGGCGCAACAAAAATGGCCGCCGTGATAAAACTCAAGTTGAGCCAGACCGGGGTAAACGCAGGCACCTGAAATTTGCTAAACGCATTGAGCACGCCGCCAGCCATTGAGACCAGCGAAATAAACAATATATAAGGAAAGGTAATACGCAACAGCTCAGTGGTGAGCGCAAACTTGGCCGGATCATGCACAAAGCCGGGCGAGGTCACACGCACAATCAGCGGCGCTGCCAACATACCGAGAATAGTGATCGCCACCAAAAACAAGCCCAACAAGCTGGCCACATGGTTAATCAAGGCTTTAGTTGCCTCGGGCGTACGCTGTTTGCGGTATTCAGACAAGATTGGCACGAAGGCCTGGCTAAACGCACCCTCGCCTGAAATGCGGCGCAACAGATTAGGGATTTTAAACGCAACGAAAAAGGCATCGGTGGCCACCCCTGCCCCAAAAATACGGGCAATCAGTGTGTCACGCACAAAGCCCAACAGGCGCGAAATAAACGTCATGCCACCAACGGTGGCGAGTGCTTTGAGCAAATTCATAAATGATGGAAAATAGGCGCCTTAAATGTTATTGGCAGTGCATCGCTCACAGCTTACTGCGAGGCAGATTAAAAAGTTGGCCGATTTTACCATGCAGCAACAATCAATCGACTAAATGCGTTTTTAATCTTGCAAAAACAAAGCAAAAACAGTATGATGCACGGTTTCGTATCACACCCCTTTTGAAAGCTACAGGATAAACGAATATGGCAAATACCGCACAAGCGCGCAAACGCGCGCGCCAATCCGTCAAAGTAAACGCGCACAACGCTGCGTTACGTTCAACTTTGCGTACTGCGATTAAAAAAGTAATCAAAGCGATTCAAACTGGTGACAAAGCTGCTGCTGTAGCTTCTTACCAAGAAAATGTTAGCGTGATTGATCGTATCGCTGACAAAAAAATCATTCATAAAAACAAAGCTGCTCGTCATAAGAGCCGCTTGACTGCTGCTATCAAAGCATTGTCCGGTGAAGTATCTGCGACTTTGGCTTCTGTGAAAAAAGCAGCTGCACCGAAAGCCGAAGCGGCACCAGCTAAAAAAGCTGCCAAGCCTCGCGCGAAAAAAGCTGCTGAATAATTTCAGTAGGGGTGCATACTAAAAGAACCGGACGCATGTCCGGTTTTTTTATTGCCTGATCGCCCAGCAATCCACTGACAACTCACGTAAAAAAGCCCGGACATACCGGGCTTTTTTAATGACAAGCTAGCTACTCACCAATATGCAACTCGCTGCGCGCCACTTTGGCAACATTGAGTACTTCTTGCGCCTCTTCACCGATCACCGTGAAATGGCCCATTTTGCGCGCCTTGCGCGGCTCATGCTTGCCATACAAGTGCATTTTGAGGTTGCCATGTGCGAAAGCTTTATCCCAGGCGGGTTCAGCCTGCTTGCCGCTATACAGCCAGCTATCGCCCAGAATATTCACCATCACTGCATTGCTATGTAAACGCGGGCTGCCCAATGCCTGGCCGGTAATCACGCGCACCTGCTGCTCAAACTGGTTGGTCACGCAAGCATCAAGGGTGTAATGGCCGGAGTTATGCGGACGCGGTGCAATTTCGTTGATCAGCAACTGGTTACCGACGACAAAAAACTCTACGCCCATCACGCCCACATAATTAAGGCTGGTCGCCAGTTTTTTTGCAAGTTCTTGCGCATTGGCTTTAATCACTTCAGAACAACGTGCTGGGGCAATGCTTATATCTAGAATACCGTTCAAATGGCTATTTTCGGCGGTTGGGAAAGCGGCAATATTGCCGTGCACATCACGCGCCAGTACCACGGAGACTTCCAGGTCCAGCGGCAGCATTTTTTCCAGCACGCAGACTTCTTGCTTAAAGCCCTGAAAAGCAGCAACAGCTTGCTCACGATTTGCGACCCGCGCCTGACCTTTGCCATCGTAGCCAAAACGCGCCACTTTCAGTACGGCCGGATACATGTCGCCATCTTCCGGCAAATCAGCTTCAACAGTCACCGGCACAAATGGGCCAACCGGCAAACCAGACGCTTTGAAAAAAGTTTTTTCTTTAATTCGATGTTGCGCAATAGCTACGGCATCGGCACTGGGGTGCACGACGGTAGATTGCGCCAACGTGGCCAGCGTTGCGGCGGGCACGTTTTCAAATTCAGTTGAAATCGCCTGGCAGGTTTCGGCCATGGTTTTTAAAGCATCTGCATCGTCAAACGCAGCGCATAAATGCACATCGGCAATCATACCGGCCGGGCTGTTTTTATCCGGGTCGAGCACCGTGACTTTGTAGCCCATTTCGTGGGCAGCAATCACGAAAAAACGGCCAAGCTGGCCGCCGCCCAGCATCCCCAGCATTGCGGAAGGTTGAATCACGGATGCTGTCATGGTTGCTCGCTCAAGACCATTGCATGTACTTTTTCGGCCTGTTTCTGGCGGAAAGTGGTCAGCTTGGCAGCCAAACCAGCATCCTGATTAGCTAATACGGCCACCGCAAATAAACCGGCATTGGCGGCACCAGCATCGCCAATCGCAAACGTGGCCACCGGAATACCCTTAGGCATTTGCACAATAGACAGCAAGGAGTCTTGCCCTTGCAGATGTTTGGACGGCACAGGCACTCCCAACACTGGCAATGTGGTCTTTGCGGCCACCATGCCCGGTAAGTGCGCAGCCCCGCCCGCACCAGCAATAATCACCTGAAACCCGTTTGCAACGGCAGATTCAGCAAACTCGAACATCAGGTCTGGCGTACGGTGCGCAGACACTACGCGCGCCTCGTAAGCAACACCAAAATCTGCCAGCATTTGTGCGGCGTTTTTCATGACCGGCCAATCGCTGTCCGACCCCATAATAATGGCTACCAAAGGTTTACTCATCACGTTGCCTTGTCACTCTCTTCGTCTTGTTGGCAATTAAACCAATACCAGGTTATCCCTGTGTATCAACTCTTTTTCTTCCACATAGCCCAGCACTTGTTCAATCTCATTACTGGGTTTACGCTTGATTCTGCGCACTTCATTGGCATTGTAATTGACAATGCCACGCGCCCACTCTTTACCTTGTGCATCCACACAGGCCACCACGTCACCGCGCTCAAACTGGCCCAGCACGTCGACCACGCCAATAGGCAATAAACTTTTGCCGTCTTTACTCAACACATTGACGGCGCCATCATCTAGCACCAGCTTACCGCCGACACGTAAATGATCGGCCAGCCATTGCTTTTTGGCCAGTGTTTTCATTTGCCCGGCTTGTAAATGGGTGCCGATGGCTTCGCCCTGACTTAAGCGCAGCAGCACCTCGGCCTCACGGCCAGAAGCAATCACGGTATGCGCGCCACTGTTGGCAGCACGCTTAGCGGCTAAAATTTTGGTGAGCATGCCGCCAGTGCCTACCGCACTGCCTGCGCCACCCGCCATGCTTTCCAATGCAGGATTGCCAGCGGTTTCAAAGTTAACAAATACGGCATGCGGATCTTTACGTGGATCAGCCGAATACAAGCCTTGCTGGTCAGTGAGAATAATCAGCGCATCGGCCTCGATCAGGTTAGCGACCAGCGCAGCCAAGGTGTCGTTATCACCAAAGCGAATCTCTTCAGTGACCACGGTGTCATTTTCATTGATGATAGGGATCACGTTTAAATCGAGCAAGGTACGCAAGGTGCTACGCGCATTCAGATAGCGCTTGCGGTCAGCCAGGTCTTCATGTGTGAGCAGCAACTGGGCCGTGTGCAAGCCGTGCTGTGCAAAGCATTGTTCATACATTTGCACCAGGCCCATTTGCCCCACCGCTGCGGCTGCCTGCAACTCATTCACCTCTACCGGGCGCTTTTTCCAGCCCAGGCGTTGCATGCCTTCGGCCACCGCACCACTAGAGACCAGCACCACTTGCTTGCCCTGCTTGACCAGTGCACTGATTTGCTGCGCCCAGGCGGCTATCGCCGTTTTATCCAGGCCCTGGCCATTATTAGTGACTAGGCTGGAACCGACCTTTACAATCAGGGTTTTGCTGTTTTGTATGAGTGAAACGCCCATAAAGCTTATTCTGTCGCTGGTTGCGGCTGTGCTTCTTCTAGCTCACGTTGCGCACGTGATTGCTCAATATGATCCATGATGGCGTAGGTTAAGGTCTGGCAGCCGACACCGCTAATTGCAGAAATCGGAAACACCGGACCTTCCCAGCCATAGGCTTTCACAAACTCGGCCACTTTTTGCGCACTGTCTGGCAGCATGTCAATCTTGTTCAGCACCAGCCAGCGCGGTTTATCGTAGAGTTCCTGGTCGTATTTTTTCAGTTCATTAACGATGGCTTTAGCTTCCTGGACCGGGTCAACAGCGTCGTCAAACGGCGCCAGGTCGACCAAATGCAACAACAAAGAAGTCCGTTGCAAATGACGCAAGAATTGGTGACCCAACCCAGCGCCTTCAGCTGCGCCTTCGATCAGGCCAGGCACATCGGCAATCACAAAGCTACGATTGCTGTCGACACGGACCACGCCCAAATTAGGATGCAGCGTAGTAAATGGATAATCAGCCACTTTGGGTTTTGCTGCAGAAACTGAGCGTATAAAGGTGGATTTACCCGCGTTTGGCATCCCCAGCAAACCAACATCCGCCAGGACTTTTAACTCAAGATACAGCTCAAAAGCTTCACCCGGGTCACCTTTGGTACATTGGCGTGGAGAACGGTTGGTACTGGTTTTAAAGTGGATATTACCCAGGCCGCCATTGCCGCCTTTGGCCATCATCACTTGCTGGCCATCGGTATTCAAGTCCACCATCATTTGCCCGGTGGCTTTATCGCTAATGGTGGTACCCACAGGCACACGCAAGATCATGTCGTCGCCACCCTTGCCGTAGCAGTCTGACCCGCTACCGTTTTCACCACGCTGCGCCTTGAAGGTGCGCGTATAGCGGTAATCCACCAGCGTATTGATATTGCGATCAGCAAGCACCAGAATAGAACCACCACGACCACCGTCACCGCCGTTGGGGCCGCCCATAGGCTCATATTTTTCACGGCGGAAAGTGGCAACACCGTTACCGCCGTCACCGGCATAAACTTTGATAGTCGCTTCGTCAATAAACTTCATGTTCAATTTGCCTTTTTAAGCGCAATGCCCTCAAAAGAAGGAGTGTCAGGTTACGTGGTGCGCAACAGCCGCATGTACTGATGGCACATTTCGGGGGTTACGCGCCGTGCGCCTTGCACTGCATCTTAAAAATTTAAAATCGCCTGTTCAGGCAAGCGCCATCACAGACAATCATACAAGGCTACAATCTAATCACTATAAAGTAAAAAGCCCCGTCAAGCGACAGGGCTTTTTACACAAAACGATGATTAAACCGCTTCGATGCTCACGGTATGGCGCTTTAAGGCACCTTTAATAGCAAATTTAACTTTGCCTTCTACCAATGCAAACAGCGTGTGGTCTTTACCCATGCCAACGTTTTCGCCAGCGTGCATTTTAGTCCCACGTTGGCGAACGATAATGCTGCCAGCGTTAACAACTGTTTCACCGAAAGCTTTAACGCCCAGGCGTTTGGCTTGTGAGTCGCGGCCGTTACGTGAACTACCGCCTGCTTTTTTGTGTGCCATGTTTGATTCCTTATTCTAGCAATCTGCCTTATTCAAGCAGAGCGTGCTTATTTTGCTGAAATAGTTTCGATTTTAATTTCCGTGTAGCTCTGACGATGACCTTGAGTCTTGCGGTAGTGCTTACGACGACGCATTTTAAAAATCATCACCTTGTCACCACGGCCGTGTGATACCACAGTGGCGTTCACTTTCGCACCAGCTACCAAAGGTGCACCAACTGTAGTTGTTTCACCATCAGCAATCATCAACACTTTGTCGATCACCACTGTTGAGCCAACGTCACCAGCCAATTTCTCAACTTTCACCTTGTCACCAGCGGCTACTTTGTACTGTTTGCCACCTGTTTTAATCACTGCGTACATATAATGCCTTAAAAAATCGCCTTTTAAAGAACCGGCAATTATACGCAATTTATTCAAGAATGCAAATATATTTGTACCTGTTTTTAACAGTGATTGTGCCGACCCGACGCGCGGCTCACTTTACTGCCCAGTGGGCTATTTTACAGCTTGTCGCCAAGGCCGGATACTGCCATTGGTGTAATACCGATAAACAGCAAACACACACGCCAGCAACTCAGGAGAAAGCTGGGCATCGTCACCTGCTGCCGTGCGTAACGACGCCACCCGGTAAAGCGGTTGCATTTCAATATTATTAAGCGAACTCAGGGGCTGAAAATGCACGCATGCCAGCAAAATACCCTGCTGCAACAACTGCACATTAAACATATCAGCCACCGTCAGCTCCAGGGTCTGCCCGTCTGGCAGACTCAGCGCATACTGTTTTTTATTGTGTTGCGTCACGCTGTTCACCGCGGACGTCAGCATGTCAGACACAAGCATGACCACTCTCTATTGTATAAAAGAGTACAGCTTATCGCCGACAAGCATTGCATAACAGCTTCAGTTTAGATTAAATTAACCATATCAGATGACGCATTTAATGACAGCGGGGCTACTTGTGAAGAAATACGAAATCATCGCCGAAGAAATCGCCAGCGCCATCCAGCAAGGCCTGCTCAAGCGCGGCGACAAGCTGCCCTCTATCCGCCAGATACAATCCAGCAAGCAGGTGAACGCGTCTACCGTGTTTCAGGCTTATTACCTGCTCGAAGCGCGCGGCCTGATTGTAACGCGCCCACGCTCGGGCTACTACGTTGCCGGCCCCTTGCGTAGCGAGCGCCTGCTGCCACATGCGGCAAGCGATGACGGCACGCCGACCACGCTGCAAGTCAGTGACCTGGTGTTCAATTTACTTGAACGCATTAAAGACCCGCAACAGATCCCATTCGGCTCGGCTTTTCCCAGCCCGCTGTTGTTTCCGCTGTCAAAACTGGCAGACCATATGGCCAGCGCCGTGCGCCGCATGCAACCACAAGAAACAGTGAGTGACATTGGCCAGGGCGATCTCGCCCTCAGGCGGCAAATTGCCTTGCGTTACCAGTTGGATGGCAAGCAAACCGACCCGAATGACATTGTGATTACCAATGGCGCGCTGGAGGCACTTAATCTGTGCCTGGCCGCTGTCACCCAGCCTGGCGACAGCGTGATTATCGAGTCGCCCAGTTTTTACGCCGCCCTGCAAGCGATAGAGCGCATGGGGTTGCGTGCGATTGAAGTCCCTAGCCACCCGGAACAAGGCATAGATTTAGCGGCGTTGGAGCGTGCGATTATTCAGCACCAGCCCAAAGCGTGCTGGCTGATGACCAACTTTCAAAACCCCACTGGCAGCCTGATGCCCGCAGAAAAAAAGCAGGCGTTGGTTGCGCTCATCACGCGCTACCAATTGCCGATGATAGAAGATGATGTCTATCGCGAATTGTACTTTGGCCAGCAGCGGCCATTGCCTGCCAACACCTGGGATGATGATGGCTGGGTCATGCATTGCAGTTCGTTTTCAAAAGCACTGGCACCGGGTTACCGGGTAGGCTGGGTCTCTGCCGGACGTTTTACCGAAAAAATTACCCGTTTAAAAATCTCCACCACCTTGGCGACCTCTATTCCAGCCCAACTGGCGCTGGCGAGCTACCTGGCAAAAGGCGGCTACGACAAACACTTGCGCCAGTTGCGGCACCAACTCATGTTGCAGCAACTGCAATTCTCACAAGCCATTCACCAGCACCTGCCGCCACAAGTGCGCTTTACCTTACCGCAAGGCGGCTATTTTTTATGGCTGCAACTGCCTGCACAACAAGATAGTTTGCACCTGTTTCAACAGGCGATTGCCCAAAATATCAGTCTGGCGCCCGGCCATATGTTTTCGTCACAGCAGCAATACGCGGGCTATATCAGGCTCAACTACGGCCACGCCATTAACACGGTGCATCTGCAGGCGATTGAGCGTTTGGGGCGCCTAATGAAATCAAGCACTCAGCCACCCATCTGATATGGTTTTTTAATCACAAACTGAATCTGTTTTAAATTAGCCACCTCTTTTACACTGCGCTCGTCTTATTTATATTGAGCGCGTTTATGACCTCTTCACGCAGTAAACAGGTGATTCCAATTGTGGCAGCCCCCGTCGGCGAGCAAACCATCTCGCTTTATCAAAAAACGCCCAAGGTCTACCCGCGCTCTGTGAGCGGCTACTTTAAAAACTGGCGCTGGCTCATGATCTGGCTGACCCAATTGGTGTTTTACGGCATGCCCTGGCTGCAATATGGCGGGCGCCAGGCGCTATTACTCGATATTGATGCACACCGTTTTTATCTATTTAGCCTGGTGATATTTCCGCAAGATTTGTTTTACCTGGCTTTATTGCTGATTATTTGCGCCTTGGGTCTGTTTTTATTTACCGCTGTGGCTGGCCGCCTCTGGTGTGGTTTCTCTTGCCCGCAATCGGTGTATACCGAGATTTTTTTGTGGATGGAGCGCCGTATAGAAGGTGACCGCATGGCCAGGCAAAAACTCGATAGCCAACCCTGGGGCGCACGCAAAACCGGCATAAAAGTGAGCAAGCACTCCGCCTGGCTGGCTTTTTCACTGCTCACAGGCTTTACCTTTGTCGGTTATTTCACGCCTATACGCGAGTTGTTTAGTGAGATGCAACAGTGGCAAATGGGCGGCTGGTCATGCTTTTGGCTCGGCTTTTACGGCCTGGCCACTTATGGCAACGCCGGCTTTCTGCGCGAGCAGGTTTGCAAACACATGTGCCCCTATGCGCGCTTTCAAAGTGCAATGTTTGACAACCACACGTTGATTGTGGCCTATGACAGCGCACGTGGTGAGCCGCGTGGCAGCCGCAGCAAAGGGCAAGACTACCAATCGCAAGGCCTGGGCGCATGTATTGATTGCAACATCTGCGTACAGGTTTGCCCGGTAGGGATTGATATTCGCAATGGCTTGCAATATGAATGTATCAGTTGCGGCTTGTGCATAGACGCCTGTAATGACGTGATGGACAAAATGCACTATCCGCGCGACCTGATCCGTTTTTCTGCAGCAGGCCTTAGCGGCCAGCACAAGCTCAGCCAGCACTTGTTGCGGCCACGCGTATTAATCTATAGCGGGTTGTTTGTATTGATGATGGGGTGGTTAGGCTACGGCCTATTGCATAAGCCTGATTTCAAGGTCGACATCATGCGTGACCGCAACATTATGTACCGCGAAACCGGCCATGGCATTGAAAACCCTTACCAACTGCACCTCACCAATGCCACCGAGCACAATCAGCGCTACCAGGTGCGTGCCAGCGGCATAGACGGCTTGCGCGTGGAAAGTGAGCAGATACTCACGGCAGCCCCTACCGAAGAAGTATTGGTGCCTTTGAGCCTGTCACTCCCGGCGAGTGACCTGCAAGGCAGCCATCGCATTCAGATCGAGGTCACCGCACTTTCCAATGGAGAGAAAGTGTCAACCAACAGCACCTTCTACCTGCCCTGACACCCTACCCCTTACCCGTGTACGCGGCTGGTAATAACTTTCCTAACCAGCCAGATCCAGTACACGGGTCTTTTTGTGTGCCAGCATTTTCAACAGTAACTTGTAGCTATCGAGGTCAAATTTAAGGGCTGTTTTTTGTGCTCGCAACGCCTGCAAGCTGTCATCATCCACCGCCACGCCTAAATACACCCAGTGCTCAAACACGTGAATCTGGCGCAGGTCATGTTCCAGGTTGTATTCTTCTATGCCTATTTTGCCGCGGTATGGCCAGGCTTTGAGTTTATGTGCCATCAAGGCTTGCTGCACACGCAGGGCATGCATTTCGGCCGACTCTTGCCCGCAACACACGCCTTTGCAACGTTTGAGTTGATAAGCAAAACATGGCCCGTCGCGATCGGCTTCCAGCCCCAGCACTTTGACGCACAAGTGGCTCAGGTCAGCGATTTTGCGCAAGGTTTCAACCGCCTGCCGTTTGCTTCTAAAGGTGCCAAACAACTGCGCCATTTGGCTAGGGTCAATGTCATCTTCATGCACCAGCTTAAGCAGGGGCTGCGCCTCAGGCTCAATTTGCCAGCTACATAATGAACGCTCACGGCGCAACTGACGGTTATAAATAGGTTGCAGCTCTTTAACCAGGCGCGACTCCAGCAACAAGGCACTAAACTCCCCCGCAGCCGGCATCCATTCAAAGCGTTTCATTTCCTGCGTCATGCGCATTTCTTTGCTCGACGCATGGTCACGACTAAAATGCGAGAGCACGCGTGCGCGCAGATTGATGCTTTTACCGACATATAGCGGCAACGCATTTTCGCCATAAAACAGGTAAACGCCTGGTGCCTCTGGCAGCTCACCCACCAGGCTGGCATCAATATGCGGCGGCAAGGTAGGTGCGGCCATTAGCTTTAACGCCGCAGCCTGTACCACCGCTTCGCCCAAGTCACGTTTGGCATCACCCAGCATCACTAAAATCGCCTCCACATCACCCATGGCGCGGTGACGTGCCAGACCAGTGATCTGGTGACGCGCGATAATCGCGTCAATGCCGTGGCTAAAATGTTGCGGGTATAACAGGCGCGACAACTTGACCGTACACAATACTTTTTGGCGCAAAGTAATATTGAGGCGCTTAAATTCAGACTTTAAAAAACCATGGTCGAAGCGCACATTGTGTGCGGCGAGCACCGAGCCTTCCAGTAAGGCCAGCAGTTTATCGGCCACCTCAGCAAATAAAGGCGCATCAGCCACCATGGCATTGTTAATGCCGGTGAGCGATTGAATAAAAGGCGGAATCGGTTGCTGAGGATTGACCAGCGTTTGCCAACGCACCGTCTCTACACCGTTATCGAAGCGCACCAGCGCAATTTCGGTAATACGGTCTCGTAAAGGCGTTGCCCCGGTGGTTTCGAGGTCAAGAAAAGTAACGGAAGGCAACATCACGCAAAAGGCTTTCTACTGCACATCAAATTGGCGGGAAAACCTGACCATTTTAGCGCACTTTTATCTATTCACCGCCGCCACTCACGCAGGCACATTTTAGGCAAAAACTTAGGAGCAAACATTGACGCCGGAGGCAGGCTGACCGGTCAAATCACCCTTAAACAGCCCGATATCATATGTTATGTCTCATATCTTATACAAAACCAGTGTTTCTCCTACAAAACAGCTATAGACACCCACCCCGATTGATGCTGTAATGCCCTGTGATTCATATTAATGACAATATAATTTTTTACGCTCATGCCTAACTTATACCTTGAAAACCAATTGTGCTTTTCGCTCTACTCGGCAACGCATGCGTTGTTGCGCTCTTACAAGCCTGATCTGGACAAATTAAATCTGACCTATCCGCAATATCTGGTCTTGGTCGCACTCTGGCAATACAAGCAATTGTCGATCAAACAAATCGCCGAAAAACTAATGCTGGAGCCAGCCACGATTACGCCAGTGGTGAAACGCCTGGAAGTTAAAAAGCTGACCAAACGCACACGTCAAAAAGATGATGAGCGTGTAGTGATTGTGAGCCTGACTGAAGAAGGCCAAGCGTTGCGCAGCAAACTGTCTGATGTACAAAAACGCGTTGCCTGTGATACCGGGCTTAACAACACGGCCTTTGACACCCTGAATCAAACGCTGAATACGCTGACCAAAAATGTGACGGCTAAAATTCCTGACTAGCGATGCCTCGAGTCGCTCACGCTGATGAGTGATTACTCACCCAACCAGCCGTCAATAACGATCACCATTAAACCAGCCTAGACAAAAGAAACTGCGCTTGTGCGTTTCTTTTGTCATCGGGTCGTGTCCCAGTTAAAAACAGATCAAGTTAAAACAGGTGTGTAAACAGCCAATATAAACTGCCTGATAGCACCATCGCCATCGGCAATGTCAGCACCCAGGCCATCAGCAGGTTACGGATGGTCGACATTTGCAAGCCTGACTTATTGGCGGCCATCGTGCCTGCCACGCCTGATGATAAAACATGGGTGGTCGACACCGGTAAACCGTACATATCCGCTGCGCCTATCATGGTCATGGCAACCAATTCAGCCGAGGCGCCCTGGCCGTAAGTCAGGTGCGTTTTGCCGATTTTTTCACCTACTGTGACCACAATGCGCTTCCAGCCCACCATGGTGCCGAGGCCAAGAGCAATGGCGACGGCCACTTTTACCCAGAGCGGAATAAATTTGGTGGCGCGGTCAATTTCTTTTTTAAAGGCGGTCACGTTTGCTTTGGTATCACCGTCAAATTTAACACTGTCGTCTTTATCCAGAAAACGAATGGCTTCAGACACCAGATACATATCATTACGCACGTTACCGACTTGTTCTACAGGGACTTCGGCAAAGGTGCCATGTGACTTCACCTGCTCACCAATACTACCGGTCATGGCCGCTAATGCAGGCACCACTTGCGGCGTGACGGTTTTGGTGCGCACATAGTCTGTGAGCACGTGGCGGGCCGCTTCGTTAGTGGCAGGTAGCGTTAAACTTGTGTTGTGCACCAGCGATTGCTGCGTCACCTGCGCCACCGCCACAAACTGCGTCATTTGGTCAGCGGGCATCGCGCGGTTCAAGGCATACGCCATAGGCACCGTGCCCACCAGAATCAGCATAATCAACCCCATGCCTTTTTGGCCATCATTGGAGCCATGCGCAAATGACACGCCAGTACAGGTCAAAATCAGCAAACCACGAATCCACAGCGGGGGTGGCTTATTGCCTTTGGGTTCTTGATACAGCTCTTTGCTTTTAACAAATGCTTTGAGCGCGAGCAGTAATAGCGCGGCACAGAAAAAACCAATCAAAGGGGAAAGCAATAGTGAATAGCCGATTTTGGTCGCCTGCGCCCAATCTACACCGCTGGTGCCATCACGTCCATGCATCAGCGCATTGGCCACACCAACACCAATAATCGAGCCAATCAAGGTATGCGATGAAGATGCAGGCAGGCCCAGCAGCCAGGTGCCCAAGTTCCACATGATGGCGGCAATGAGCAATGCAAACACCATGGCAAACCCCGCACCAGAGCCCACTTGCAAAATTAGCTCCACCGGCAACAAAGAAATAATGCCAAAAGCCACTGCGCCGCTAGACACTAGCACACCCAGAAAGTTAAACGTCCCTGACCAGATCACCGCGAAGTTAGCAGGCAATGAGTGGGTATAAATGACGGTGGCGACCGCATTCGCCGTATCATGAAAACCGTTCACAAACTCAAAGGCGAGCGCAATCACCAATGCCACACCAAGTAATATAAATGGCAGCCAGGTGGTCGTTTGCGCGCCGGTATCTGTAACGTCATGCATCAGGCTAAAGCCGGTATACACCAAGCCAAGCAGCAATAAGCCCACAAAAATTGCCATGGTGAGCGCACCGGCTTTTTTATCGAGATTAGGCTTAGAGGAGGACGCGCTATGTAACAGCGTCGATTGACTAGCCGCTGAAGTATCCATTTAACTGCTCCAGATTTTCTATGAAGAGCTCAAGTATTATTTTTAAATATGTCATATTGATGACAACAAAAAAGAGCAATCGCGCAGCCGTCATCAAACTGTCATGCTAAAAATCTAAATTATCAGTCTGAATAGCCACATTGGAACCGCGATGACAATCGAAAAATCTGCTGAAATCCACGCCATTGAGGAGCATATGTCGATGGATGAACGATTCAATAATGACATGCTTGATAGTTTTGATGAAGAGCTGGAAATGGAGCTGGACGATGAACGCATGGAGCAGATTCTGGCGGAGTTCACTGGTGCAGGCAACATCACGGATGGCGCATCAGACAGGCTGTCAGAGCGTCAAACTTACTTTAAAGAACTGTTTAGGCTGCAGGGCGAACTGGTCAAACTGCAAGACTGGGTGGTGCGTAAAAAATTAAAAGTTGTCGTGCTGTTTGAGGGGCGCGATGCCGCCGGTAAAGGTGGGGTGATTAAACGGGTCACGCAGCGGCTGAATCCGCGCGTTTGCCGTGTTGCCGCATTGCCTGCTCCGAGTGAGCGTGAACGGTCGCAATGGTATTTTCAACGCTATATTTCTCACCTGCCAGCGGGTGGCGAAATGGTGTTGTTTGACCGCAGCTGGTATAACCGTGCCGGGGTAGAGAAGGTCATGGGATTTTGCAACGATGAAGAGTACGAAGAGTTTTTCCGTACGGTGCCCGAGTTTGAAAAGATGCTGGTACGTGCCGGCATTATATTGATTAAATATTGGTTCTCGATCACCGACGATGAGCAGCATTTACGCTTTATGACGCGTATTCACGACCCGCTCAAGCAATGGAAACTGAGCCCGATGGACTTGGAATCCCGCCGCCTGTGGGAGCAATACACCAAAGCCAAAGAGGTCATGCTGGAACGCACGCATATCCCCGAAGCACCATGGTGGGTCATAGAGGCAGTAGACAAAAAGAAAGCGCGCCTAAACTGCATCAGCCATTTACTCAGCCAGATTGAATACGGCGAAGTAGAACACGCGCCGGTCGTGTTGCCTAAGCGCGTCTATCACACCGACTATATCCGCGAGCCAGTGCCTAAAGAAATGCTGGTCCCGGCCAAGTATTAATGCTGCAAACAGGCGGTGATATTGGCACCACCGCCTACCTGCATCACTTAATCCGGCATATTCAACTGCCGCATAAAGGCCTGAAAAGAGCCCTTGGTCGCATGCAATGCCTGTAATTTGCTCACAGACTCATCCAGCGCATCACTCATTACTTCCAGTGCATCTTCATCCAGCCGCAAACTCATGGCACCAATTTCAAGCTCTATCGTGCGATGCGTTTCACAATAATGCACCCGGAAACCGGCCTGACCGGACAATAGAATTTTCTTACACATACTTTCCTCACTCATACTCAACCCCTAAATACGGTTGTTTTTATATTGCTAGCGGCGTCTCAGCCTGCTCATGCTCATTGACCAACAAGGTCCATTGCACACACATCCGGCGCGATACACTACAAATCAGGTCCGAATCGGCATACTCGGGCGCGGTCAGCGTTTCGGCCAGGCGCAAGGCCTGCTTGGCCAGGTCATAGGTTGGTTTTTTGATATACAAGGTCGCAATATAGAGCAACGACGCCATCACAGACTCCGCATCAGGCAGGCTGGGGTCGTAGCGTATGGCGTGGATATTCATTGTATTCATGGCAATCTCTCTTTCAAACACTCATCTCGATTTCAGTCTGCATCACAATGCGGGCCGCCGCCTTGCGTAGCATTTCGTTAATCACGATAAAGCTGTCGGCTTCAAATTTAAGCGTGGTGCCGCCCACCTCCAGCTCTACCGTGTCTGAAGATTGATGATAAAGCACCTTGCAGGCGGTTTTTCCAGCCAGCATGGTTTTTCCAACCACCGTATGACGTTTCATCATGTGTCTCCTTGGCTACACTGCTTTCAAATGATAATAATTATCATTTACATTGTCAAGCAGAAATAATGCATCCGTAGCCAGTGTTTTATCCGCATATTGAAACAGCCTGGCTTAAGCGTGAAACAGGCATAAAAAAAGCCCTGCAATGCAGGGCTTTTAAGCGCAGGTGATACGGATGTTGTTATGCACGCATTTGACGGCGCGCGGCGATCAAGCCTGCCAAACCACATAACAACATGGCATAAGAGGATGGCTCCGGCACTTGCGCCACAAAGCTGGTAATCGGCGTTTGCGACATGGTAACCACGCCTGCATTCAAGAACGTCAGGCCGGTGACGAATGCCGTTGTGTTGCCGGGGCTAAGCATGGCTGCAGTATCAATACCAACCACCGTAAAGCCGCTCAGCGGGGCGGCAAAGTCAAACACCGTGCCACCCATTACCGTGCCAAGCAAGCCACCAGGCGTCACATTACCCAAGGCATAAATTGCATAGCCATCGGTGTCGGCGGTCAGTAGTGGCAGCAAAACTGACGTAAACTGGTTGCCCGTCACTTCGTAGTCATAGCCCACCGCAACCAGCGGATCAATAAACACGCGCTGGTTTAACTGCACATTGAATTCAAATTGATAAGCACCATCAACCACCACAGGCAAAAAGGCATTTTCGGCAGTTTGGCCCGGCAAGGCACCGTTATTAAACAAAAAACGCCACAAACCAGGCGTCGCGGTAGACACGTTGCTCAAGTTAACCAGATTCAACACCTCATTTGAGAGTGAACCTGGCAAGGTTTCGTAGTTGATATTATCCCCTGCATCATAGCCCGCTTGCGCAGGCACACCACCCAAACCATTGATACCGCCACTGGCGCTGCCCGTCGTCCATTGCAGGCGGTCATAACGAAACTCGGCGCTAAAACTACCATCCGTTGTGCCTGGGGCCTTTTGCAGCACTAATTGAAAATTATTTTGCTTGTCGTTTTGCGCAGGAAAATAACCCACGTTGTTCCAGGTCACAACCACAGTATCGGCACTTGGTGAAGCCACGTAGACATTATTACCGCCTAAAGGCGCAGGGCTACTGGTGCGCGTATCGACATCTGCCCAATAAGGCGCAATGATAGGCTGGCTGGCCACCGGAAACGCTCGCGGTGTAAACGTTGACAGCGGGCTTAGAAAACTGATATTGCCGTTATTGTTAACAAAAAAGCTGCTGAATGCCTGACCAAAAAAATTAATATTAAATGGCAGGTTCAATGCATTACTCGAACCATCATCATTTTGCAGCATTGCCAGCTCACCAAAGCCAGCATCGCCGCCAAACCCACTCAGCAACTCAATCGCCTGCACATTTGCCGACAACCCTGCCAACATAACGGCAAGGCTGATTTTCTTCATTCCAGATAAAAAGACCGTATTGCTACCCATCGTGCTACTCCTCACATTTTATTTATTTAAGATTTTAAGTGAGGTATGTTAACAATATTTATATTTAATTAATATATAAATACATAATTAATCGATGCGCTGGCAAGAAATGTATTGGGGCTGATTACCCTGAGCTAGTAAGAATAAGACAGCAAAAAAGTTGTCGCGTCGTCGCTGCGCATGGGTTTGCTTAGCAGGTAGCCTTGCATTTCGTCACAGCCTTGCGCCTGCAAAAATGCTTTTTGCTCAGGGGTTTCCACCCCTTCGGCAATCGTTTTCATGCCCAGGCTGCGCGCCAGTTGAATAATCGCAATCACGATGGCTTTGTCTTCATCATCGGTAGTAATGTCACGCACAAAGGTCTGATCTACCTTGAGTTTGTAGACCTTAAACTTTTTAAGATAACTCAGTGACGAATAACCGGTGCCAAAGTCATCTATCGACAAACGCACACCCAGGCCGTGCAAGGCATCCATCATCGCCACCGCGCCTTCAGGATTTTCTAATGCCACACCCTCGGTGAGCTCTAGCTCCAGGCACTGTGGCGACACTTGATAACGCTCAAGAATCGCCTTCACCAGCGCCGGTAGTTTTGGGTCGCGAAACTGTATGCTGGACAAGTTCACCGAGACAGACAGGCCTTGTATGCCCGCCAGTTGCCAGGCCTGAATTTGCTGTGTGGCCTGTTCTAGCACCCAGCTGCCAATGGCAATAATCAAGCCGCTAGACTCGGCCAGCGGTATAAACTCGGCCGGTGAAATAAAGCCTAATTGCGGATGCTTCCAGCGCAACAAGGCCTCAACGCCAATCAGGCGACCAGAGTCGAGCGCGACCTGTGGCTGGTAATATACAGCCAACTGGCCCAAAGCAATGGCTTGGCGTAACGCATTGACCAACTGCAGATTGCGTGCGGTCTGCACTTGCATATGGTTACTAAAAAACCGATAACTATTACGGCTCTCCTTTTTGGTCCGGTACATCGCCACATCCGCATTGCGCTGCAGGCTTTCCATATCGAGGCCGTCGTCCGGGTAAATCGCCACCCCAATGGAGGCCGTGATAGTGAGTTCATACTGGTCAATCACAAATGGTTGTTCGACTGCTTTTAACAGACGCTCAACAATTTCACGGGCAATGGCGTGATCAGCCTCTGCCAGCAAAAATACAAACTCATCGCCACCCAGCCTACAAATCGTATCCTGCGGCCGCACCAGGCTTTGAAAACGCTTAGTCAAGGCGATCAGCAAGTTGTCACCATAGCGATGACCCAGGCTATCATTCACATCTTTAAAATGATCCAGGTCCAAGAACATTAGCGCAAACTGGCCGTCCTGATCCCAGGCTTTTTCAATCTCAACGATCACGCGCTCATTGAGTAAATTGCGGTTAGGCAGGCCAGTTAACGCATCAAAATTGGCCAAAAAGCGGATGCGCTCTTCGGCCTCTTTACGCGTGGTAATGTCGCGAATAAACGCGCTGTAATAATGTGCATCATCGCGCTCAATTTCAACAATGGTGAGCTCAATCGGAAACTCGCTGCCATCGCGCCGCAAGGCAGTAATCTCGATCAGCTTGCCCAGCAAGCGCGATTGACCACTTTGCTGCAAACGCTGCATGCCCTGATGATGCGCCTCACGATATGCAGACGGCACAATCACGTCTTCGAGCAGGCGGCCAATCACCTCTGCGCGCGTATACCCAAACATCTGCGCTGCCGCACGGTTCCACTCAACAATCAAGCCCTGCAGGTCAATATTCACAATGGCATCCAGCGCGTTTTCCAGCACCAGTTGCGCCCGCTGCTCACTCACCAGCAAATTACTTTGATACAAACTGCGCTGCGCCTGCACTTCAAACCGGTCCAGCGCAAAGTCTATATTCGCCACCATATCTTGCAACAGGCGCTGAATATCAGGATCAAACGCCTGCGCGTGGGCGGCATACAATGACAGGCAACCGATCACTCTGCCTTCGGTATGCAGTGGCAAGAAGGCAGCGGCTTTCCAGGCAAACTCAGTGGCTTTGTCATGCCACACGGCACTGATAGGGTTGGTTTGAAAGTCGTGTACCCAATAAGGGTGGTCGGACAACATGCTTAAGCCACAAGGGCCTCTGCCACATGCCGCAGCCGGGTCGGCCGAAATCAGCACTTCATCCAGGTAATTGACACCCGAGCCAAAGGCAGTGGCCACAACGATCTGCTTGCTGTCACGGTCTAACTCGCCAATCCAGGCCATATTGGCGTGACCTAAATTGACAATAATCCGGCAAATCTGCTCAAACAAAGTGTACTTGTCATGGCTTTGCACAATCGCCTGATTACATTGGCTCAAGGCCAGATAAAGCTGATTGAGCTGCTGGTGATGGTGATGTTGCTGGGAATGCTGCGCCGCAGCATCTTGGTTATTGAGTTGCGCCAACTGCGTACGCAGTTGCTGCCAGCCCGCCGTCACGCTGGTTGCGTCCGCAGGAGAAAACTCAACTGGCGTAAAATTTTGGCTGCTATAGGCGTCAATCAGCACGCGATTAAAGAGTTGCAGGTCTGCGGCTTGTGCGGTCAACGCGGTGCGGTGCTGATGCCAGACCAACGCCGTTAACACGCCCCATAAGGCAACGGCCACGCCGAGTAACAAGACGATAAAGCGGTGTGTAGACACAGGCATGCTCGCCTGCGTGAGCAACAGGCAAATAAACAGCGCAAACAAGACCATCAGCCACAAATGTCTGATCAGCTTGCCCCGCCCTGCAGATGTGAATTGTTGTGCAGACATGGATGTTTAGCCTAAGCCCCCGTCCATTACTGTAAGGGATATGATTAAAATCAAACCCCCAAACACCTCTATAAATGCCCGGCAAATTGCCCGATTCAGCCAGCCATCATTTTTAGCCGCTGTGCCACCCAAACGCTGGCGTTAGCTGGTAGGCAAGCTGGCGGCCGCCGCTTTAATGACCTCATAATGGGCAAAAAATACCTCCACAGCAGCTGGGTCAAAGCGGATACCAGACTCGTTACGGATATAGTCACGCACCTTGTCTTCTGGCCAGGCCTGCTTGTATACCCGCGGATGTATCAACGCATCCCACACGTCAACAATCGAAAAAATACGCGCAGCAAACGGAATCTCTTCACCGGTTAGCCCCAGCGGATAGCCATGGCCATCCCAGCGTTCGTGGTGGCCATACGGAATATCCATACAGTTACTCAAAAAATCAATATTAGCCAATAAATCACGTGCAATTTGCGGATGCGTGCGCATCAGGCGCATTTCATCATCATCAAGTTGACCGGGTTTGATTAACACCGCATCCGGGATACCGATTTTGCCAATATCATGCAAAATCGCACTGCGCTCTATGCGTTTAAGTGACATTGCGTCAGTCACGCCCATTTTGCTTGCCAGCGCCACCGTCATCGCCGCGACGCGATAGGTGTGGTCTTTAGTTTCTTTGTGGCGTAAATCCAGCACTTGCACCCAGCCACGAATCGTCTGGTCATAACTGTCAATCAACTTTTGCTGCTGGTGAGCGGCGTTTTCCAGCGCGCGTTTGACCAGAATAAACAACAAAATGGCCGTGACCAGAATAAACAGCCAACCCTTGATGTCCTGCACCAGGGTCAAGTCATGCGCATCCGTGAATAGGCTCGCCACCAGCTTGTCAGAAAAGAAGATCCAGGCAGCACCTACCAACACATACACCAGCACAATTTTATACTGCGGCCGCATAGTCACCCTCGCATGACAATCATCAAAGGGTTAATTCTTATCGCAAACGCTAATTTATGCAAATATAATCAAGTGGTCAGGCGGCCCAAGACATTTGGCCACAACCCAGCTGCTTGGCCTGATACATTGCCTTGTCAGCCACGGACAATAATTGCTCTATGGCCTCACCTTCGTTGCACACGGTTAAGCCAATTGACGTGCCTAAACGGCACACGGCCGCTTGAATCTGAAACGGCGGCTCAAACACCATCAGGCATTTTTGCGCCACCATCTCCACCGAGGCCCTGCCCTGTTCTGGCAAATCAGACAGCACGATCACAAACTCATCGCCGCCCACGCGCGCCAAGGTATCACTACCGCGAATCACCTTGCCCAAGCGTCGCGCTACCTCAATCAGTGCCAAATCTCCGGCCTCGTGCCCAAACTGGTCATTCACGGCTTTAAAACCATCGAGATCAAGATAAAGCAGCGCTGTGCCAGTTTTTTTCACCATGGCCAGCTCCATCGCCTGCCGCAGGCGCAGCGACAATAATTTGCGGTTAGGCAAGCCAGTCAGCGTGTCATGGTGTGCCACATGACTCAGCTCCTCGTTCTGGGCAGAAATCTTATGATAAGCATCCTTTAAAGAGCCAATCAAATCTTCATTTTCAAAGCTGATGCGTGCCGCGTGGCGCAATGACTGGTTAAACCGGTAGGCAATGCCTATCATCAGCAGATAAAAAATGACGCTAAACACGGCCATGATAAAGCTCGATAGATTTTCACTAAACGAGAACACCAGCACCGTTGGCAGCATGGCAGGCAAACTAAAGGCAAAAAAAGCCGGGATACACGACGCCATGGTCACCACGCCGCCCATCACCATCGCCTGAATGGCCGTGATGACAATAATCACCGTCATCGGTGGCGCATCTTTCACCAAAAACCCTAATGCACCCCACGCCAGCCCAGAGAGCGCCAACGTCAGACAATAACGGTATGCTAAAGGGTAATTAAAACCATGCTTGGCCAGCCGTTTTTGGCAACGCTTAAGCAGCCACACGCGTAACATAATGACGCCGTACACCACGCTGCACCACAATAAAAACAAATCACTTTTGTCAGAGCCCCATTGCGAAAACGCAATCAACAAACCCCCAAACGCACTCCCGATTAAAGGAATGCGCGCTCCCGATAACAGCTTGTGAAATAACGCTTCGTCAATCCGAGCCTGCAAACTCATTAATCATGACCTCTTCTTTTTTATTTTTACAGCCAGCTTTACATACACTGTTTAAAGTCATGCTAATGCAAGCCTTTAAAAATAACCAGTTAAATCAAAGGGGTTTTCAATACATTACACCCGTATCTGCTCAAACTATCCGTTTAAGGCCATCAAAACAAAAACGGCTTGCATCTCTGCAAGCCGTTTTAAATGTTGACCATCTCTCAGCCATCGCCCACACAAAGAGCCATGGGGAGCATGATAGCGTTACACGTGTGCCAGACGTTTTCTCATGCCGAACACAAATGCCAACCCAGCCAACACCATGCCCGAGGAGGCAGGTTCTGGAACCGGTGTCGTCACGATCGAGTTCAGATACCAGGCACTATCACCTTGCGCTTTGGTCAGGCCTTGCACATGCAGGGCATAGTCGTCCAAAGTAACCTGAGAAGCCGAAGCAAATGTCGCCGTCCAAGTGATGGACTCATTTGCCAGCAAACGATCCTGGCCTTGGCCAAGCACAAACCTGAAGTCCCAACCACCGCCAGGACCACCACCATTACCTGCGGTCAGGCTAGTGACACCACCACTAATATTGCTAATCGTGATATTGCCGGCGCTGACATCCGGCGTCGCTTTGACAGCGATTGACCCAATAAAAGCTTTATTGGTAAACAAGGCATTCAAATCATAGGCAGACAAGGTAAATGTATAGACATTGCCGGTGTTGCTGACTGACAACGAAGCAAAATCAGCCCCCGGTTCGTAAGTCCCTGACAACAATTCGCCATAAGTTTCTACTGCCGCATGTGATGAGACTGACACCAACATTGCCAGAGAAAAAATCAAAGAGTTTAAAAAGCGCATAAATAGATCCCCCCACTCAAGTTATCGCAATAATATTTTCCCGAGTAACTATTATTGCAAAACCAAATTTTAGCGAGAGTCAAATAAAAGCCAATAGTCCATTAGGGCCTTTTGCAAGATTTAACATTTACCAGGGGAAATAGCGATATACACAGCCTATGCACGTGGCAGTTTGCGCGCTTCACGCGCTAAAAACTGGTCTAATTGCGCCGCAAAGGTATGCCGGTCAGAAGACTGCATGGCACTGGGGCCTTGTGTTTCAACCCCGCTGGCACGCAGTGACTCCATAAAGTCACGCATGGACAAACGCTCTTTAATATTCTCCGGGGAATAAAACTCACCGCGCGGGTTGAGCGCGTGCCCGCCTTTATCTATCACTTGTGCCGCCAGTGGAATATCGGCAGTAATCACCAGGTCACCCACCTCCAGCGCAGCCACAATGGCGTTATCCGCCACATCAAAGCCTTTAGGCACTTGCATTGCCCGTAAATAAGGCGATGGCGGCACACGCAACAATTTATTCGCCACAAACGTGGCGGCGATTTTAGAGCGTTCAGCAGCCCGGAACAAGATTTCCTTGATCACGACCGGGCACGCATCGGCATCCACCCAAATATGCATTTAGCGCGGTTTAGGGGTAAACAATGCGCCTTGCGAGTGATTGCCGCCCTGGCGATGTGGCGCAGCCTGATTACCATGCCGCTGATTAGCACTCGCATGCCCAGACTTTTGCTGGTTGGGCTGAGCTTGCCCCTGCTTGTTTTGTCCAGGTTTACCGTGGCCCGCCTGGCCTTGTGCCGAGCGCGGGTGATTCGCTTGCGACTGACGAGGCTGTGCTTGCCCTTGCTTGCTTGCAGCAGGCTTGTGCTGTTTACCTTGAGCTTGCCCCTGGCGCTGACGCCCTTGGTTTTGCCCACGAGGTGGCCGGTCTGGCTCTTCGCTGCCTTTTTCCGGTGCCACAAAGCCCTCTACCGGCACTCTGGGGATCTCGCGTTTAATCAGTTTTTCAATGTCTTTCAACATTCCCAGCTCTTCGCGATCGACCAGTGAAATCGCCGCACCGCTGGCACCTGCACGCCCGGTACGCCCAATACGATGCACATAATCTTCTGGCACATTGGGTAGCTCAAAATTGACCACTTGCGGCAATTGGTCAATATCCAGCCCACGGGCAGCAATGTCGGTCGCCACCAGTGCCGGAATCGTGCCTGCTTTAAACTGGGCCAGGGCCGCCGTGCGCGCATTCTGGCTCTTGTTGCCATGAATCGCCATCGCCGGAATGCCATCTTTCACCAGTTTTTCTGCCAATCGGTTAGCCCCATGCTTGGTGCGCGTAAAAATCAGCACTTGTTGCCACTGATGATGCTTGATCAGATAGCTGACCATTTCACGCTTGTGGGCTTGCGGCACCATGTGCACGCTTTGCTCAATCAGTGCATTTGAGGTGTTGCGGCGCGCCACTTCCACCAGGTCTGGCGTATTGAGCAGGTTATCTGCCAACCGCTTGATTTCATTCGAAAAAGTGGCCGAAAACAGCAGGTTTTGGCGTTTTTTTGGCAACATGGCCAACACTTTTTTAATGTCATGGATAAAGCCCATGTCCAGCATACGGTCAGCTTCGTCCAGCACCAGAATTTCAATGCCAGACAAATCGAGCGCCTTTTGCTGCACCAGGTCGAGCAGGCGGCCCGGGGTTGCTACCAGAATATCCACTGGTTTGCTTAAGCGGTTGATTTGCGGATTAATGCTCACGCCACCAAACACCACCATACTTTTGAGTGGCAAATATTTGCCGTAAGTGGTCACTGACTCGCCAATTTGCGCTGCCAGCTCACGCGTTGGTGACAAAATCAAACAACGTGGCTTGCCCTTAACGGCCTGCGCCAAGGGCGACTCAGACAAACGATGCAAAATCGGCAAAGTAAAGCCGGCCGTTTTACCGGTGCCGGTTTGCGCACCAGCCAGCAAATCGCCGCCGCGCAGTACATAAGGAATCGCCTGCGCCTGAATCGGCGTTGGCGAGGTGTAGCCGGCATCGGCAATCGCGCGCTGCACTGGCTCGCATAAATTTAAATCAGCAAACGTCAGGTTTGCAGGGGTGTTTTCTAATGACAAATTAATTCAACTTTTAAAGGTTGCATGGCATGCCGCCATGCAAAATTAATAGGCGTTGGTCTGTTGCAAGTGGCAACACCAATCTGGACAAACGAGATAATACTGATGAAGTATGACAGAGCCGCTACGTTGATTGGTTGACCGTAGGGTGCTGGCATTATACGCGCTATTCGCCAATATTCTAATCTATTGAATATATTTGAATTTTTCGCGCCTGCACAGCCCCATCACCCGCAAAGCACGCGGTTAAGTGCTCGCCACCATGGCGCGTGCCGCATGCAATTTTTTGTAGCTGTCGATCAGGCGGTGGTGCCTGTCTAGCCCCTCCAGTTTCATGCTGGTAGGCGTCAAGCCGTAAAAGCACACGCTGCCGTCCACCGAGCCTAAAACAGCATCCATCCGTGCATCACCAAACATTTTGCGAAAGTTGACTGCGTAATCGTCTAGCGCCAAGTCGTCATCCAGCACCACTTCTAACACCACATTCAAGGCCTGATAAAACAAGCCGCGCGCGGCCGAGTTGTCGTTATATTGCAAAAAGGCCCCCACTAGCTCATGCGCCTCTTCAAATTGCTGCAAGGCTAGATTGATCAGCAGTTTCAACTCCAATACGGTGAGCTGGCCCCAGTCCGTATTCTCGTCAAAGGCAATACCGATCAAGGTGGCGATGTCACCGTAATCATCCAGCTCGTTATTCTCCAAGCGCTCAAGCAGGGCTTCCAGGCCGTCATCGTCCAGTGTATGCAAAGTCAAAATATCTTCACGGAACAACAATGCCTTGTTGGTGTTATCCCACACTAAATCTTCTACAGGATACACTTCAGAATAGCCAGGCACCAAAATGCGGCAGGCCGTGGCGCCTAGCTGGTCAACCACCGCCACGTACACTTCTTTGCCCATGTCTGCCAGCATGCCAAACATGGTCGCAGCCTCTTCGGCACTGGCATGTTCACCTTCACCGGAAAAATCCCACGCGACAAACTCGTAATCTGACTTGGCACTGAAAAAGCGCCACGACACAATGCCGCTAGAATCAATAAAGTGCTCAACAAAGTTGTTTGGCTCAGTCACCGCTTCACTGGCAAACGTCGGTTGCGGCAAATCATTCAAGCCCTCAAAACTGCGGCCTTGCAGCAACTCGGTCAGGCTGCGTTCCAGCGCGACTTCTAATGTTGGGTGCGCGCCGAACGAAGCAAACACACCACCGGTGCGCGGGTTCATGAGGGTCACACACATCACCGGATATTGCCCGCCCAGTGAGGCATCTTTCACCAGCACCGGGAAGCCTTGCTCTTCCAGGCCCTTAATTCCGGCCACAATGCCAGGGTATTTTGCCAGCACGGCTTGCGGCACGTCTGGCAAGGCAATTTCGCCCTCGATGATTTCGCGTTTCACCGCGCGCTCAAAAATCTCCGATAAACATTGCACTTGCGCCTCGACCAACGTATTGCCTGCGCTCATGCCATTGCTCACGTACAGGTTTTCAATCAGGTTAGACGGAAAATAAACAATCTCGCCATCTGACTGCCGCACAAACGGCAGCGAACAGATACCGCGCTCAGCATTACCAGAATTAGTATCTATCAGATGCGACCCACGCAACTCGCCGTCCGGGTTGTATATCTCCAGGCAGTAGTCATCCAAAATTTCCTTTGGCAACGCATCTTTGCGGCCTGGTTTGAACCAGCGCTCATTCGGATAATGCACAAACGCGGCATTGGCGATCTCTTCGCCCCAATATGACCCGGCATAAAAATGGTTGTTACTCAGCCGCTCAATATACTCACCCAAGGCTGACGCCAGCGCGCTTTCTTTGGTGGCACCTTTTCCGTTAGTGAAGCACATCGGCGAATGCGCATCGCGAATATGCAGCGACCACACATTGGGCACAATATTGCGCCAAGAGGCAATTTCAATTTTGATGCCCAACCTGGCCAGCACGGCTGACATATTGGCAATAGTTTGTTCTAACGGCAGGTCTTTGCCGGCAATATAAGTGAGCGCATCACCAGTGGTATCCATCGTCAGCAAAGCTTGCGCATCGGCATCCAGGTTTGCCACTTCTTCAATGATAAACTCAGGGCCGGCTTGCACCACTTTTTTCACCGTGCAGCGATCTATCGAACGCAAAATACCGACACGGTCTTTTTCTGAAAGATCGGTCGGCAATTCAATCTGGATTTTAAAAATCTGCTTGTAGCGGTCTTCGGGGTCGACGATATTGTTGTGCGACAGACGGATATTATCGGTAGGGATATTGCGCGTGCTGCAGTACAGCTTTACAAAATAAGCAGCACATAAGGCAGAAGATGCCAGAAAGTAATCGAACGGGCCAGGCGCCGAGCCATCGCCTTTATAGCGGATAGGCTGATCAGCAATCACCGTGAAGTCATCGAACTTGGCCTCAAGACGTAGCTTATCGAGAAAGTTGACTTTGACTTCCATAATGAGACTCCAAATACTGCAAAAAAGATAAGGGCGCTATTATCTCCCACAATGCCAGTGCCGTGTAATGCCTATTTCGCCGGAGGTTGAAACGTCCATGCCACAAAACGGCTCTGCTTTTGCCCCTGCGCCATCTCCACCGTTTTCACCGTCACCGCCTGCACCTTGTTTAATTGACGATAGACCAACGGCAAATTAGCCGCCTTGGAGACTAGCGTGGTAAACCACACACACTGTTTGGCAAACAATTTACTTTCACTAATCATGGCGCTTAAAAACGCTGCTTCGCCACCAGCACACACCAGCTCATTCGATTGTCCGCCAAAATTAAGCGCCTGTGGCGGTTGCTTGCCCAAGCCGCGCCATTTACGCTGCGTGCCCGCCTGCGCCTCTGCGGCCGAGGCATGAAAAGGTGGATTACACACCGTGAGCATAAACTGCTCGCCAGGCAAAATCACCCCTTTAAAAATAGAGGTCGGCTGAGCCTGTTGACGCACACTAATCTGCTGCTGCAAACCATTCGCCTCAATCATCTGCTGTGCATTACGCAGGGCTTTTAGATCAATATCCACGCCCACACACTGCCAGCCATACGCATGCGCCGCAATCAGCGGATACACCAGATTGGCACCGGTGCCAATATCCAGCATGCGCACTGGTTGAGTATTGCCAGTGCTCGTCGCCAACAAATCTGCCAGATAATGCACATAATCTGCCCGGCCAGGGATGGGTGGACATAAGTAATTCTTTGGAATATCCCACTCCGCCACGCCGTAATACTGCTTAAGTAACGCCTGGTTCAACGCCTTCACCGCTTGCGGATTAGCAAAATCTATCGACGCATCGCCATAGGCATTGGGGCGCACAAAGGCGGATAACGCCGGCTGCGCTTGCACCAGCACAACAAAGTCATAGCCAGCGCGATGCAGGTTACGCGGATGCAAGGTAGAAGAAGAGTGATCAGGTTTCATGACAGATTCAATAACAACAACGCTGACTAGGGTAGCAGACCAAGCACTGTTTAAAAAAAACAAGGCTAGATCAAACCGCCGGATTCTCTAACTCGAGCAAGGTTTTGAGGTCTTCTCGCCCTTGCTCCATCACGCTGGATAACGCTTTGCGGTCATGCCTGATCTTGCGTGTTGCTTCCAGTTGTTCAATATCGTGCTTTTCAAATTGCTTGATGATTTTTGCGGCGGCGCTGGCGGTTTCGCCAATGGCCATCAATGCTTGCCTGGCGGCCTCTAATGACGAATAAAAAGTCTCCCTCACCGGGTTTAGCTCTAAATCACGCAACTCAAAAGCGTCTGACCGGCTTCTGGCTCTAACCACAATATTGACATGCGGCCAGCGTTGTTTGACTAACTTAGCCATCTCTACTGTGGCTGCCGCATCATTAACAGCAATCACAAACAATTTGGCTTCAGCAATGCCGGCTTCTTCTAGCACGTCCAGTCGCGACGCATCGCCGTAATAGCATCGCCAGCCAAATTGGCGCGTTAAATCGACCTGATTTGGGTCGTTATCAATCAAGGTAACGGCAATGCCTTTGGCCATTAATACGCGGCCTACAATTTGCCCAAAACGCCCAAACCCGGCGATGATGACTGCGTTATTTTCAGTGATGGCGTCTTTGGGCGGCTCACCACACTGCATCGTCAAAAAGCGGTCATACAGCAATAGCAACACCGGCGTGATCAACATAGAAACAGCGACAATCGCATTGAGGATATTGTAGGTGTCGCGTGAAATAGAGTCTTGCGTTAAGGCCACGCCAAAAATCACAAACGCAAACTCACCGACTTGTGAAATGGCAACGCCGAATAATAATTTGTCACGCAGCGGATAATGAAACAGTGCACCTAAACCAACCAGCACCAACAGCTTCACAGCAACAATAAGCAACGCAAAGCCAAAAATCAAGCCAGGCTGGTTCGCCACTAAAGACAAATCGACCGTCATACCGACCGAAATAAAAAACAGGCCCAGCAACAAGCCCTTCACCGGCTCAATGTCTAACCGTAACTCGTAGCGATACTCTGAGTCAGCCAGCAACACCCCGGCCAAAAAGGTCCCCAGCGCCATCGACAAGCCTACAGACGCCATTGCTAACGACACGCCGATCACCAGCAATAATGAAAACGCGACAAACACCTCACGTATGCCGGTTTGCGCCACGATGCGCATAATGGGCCGCAAGATGGTTTTGCTCGCCAGAACAATGGCCAAAATCACTGCAATCGACTGCGTTACCGCCCACAAATCGAACCCCGATGCGGTTTTGTGCGGCGCAATAAATGCCAGCACCATAAACAACGGAATCACTGATAAGTCTTGAAACAGCAAGGTCGCAAAAGCCGCCTGCCCACCTTGCGTGCGCAACTGTTTTTTTTCAATTAATGCTGTCAAGCCAATCGCTGTGGAAGACATCGCCACCCCCATGCCAATAATCAGCGCTTCGGGCCACGAAAAATGTAATAAATGCGCCACCACAGTCACCAGCGCAATCGTCAGCGTCACCTGCATGCCACCCAGCCCAAACAGCAGCTTGCGCAACTCCCACACCTTTTGTGACTCAAGCTCTAAGCCGATGAGAAACAACATCAACACCACGCCAAACTCAGCAAAATGCAACATATGCTCCGGGTCTGCAATGAGCTTTAATGCATAAGGGCCGATCAAAATACCGGCAATCAAATAGCCAAGCACCGAGCCCAGGCCGAGTCGTTTAAACAGCGGCACTAACAGAATGGCAGATGAGAGATAGATTGCGGCTTGAACAAGAAAACTAGAGGAATCCATGGTGTGCCTTTGTGTGGCTACTGAAAGGAAAAGATTGCGTTGCAAAAGAGATATTATAAATCTGCTGTATCAAACTGCTTTTTTAAAAGCTATAAATCCACAACAAATAACGCTACATTCTAACGCATAAATCAACCATGTTTTTAGCGCCAGAGACGTCACTGAGAGGCCTATCATTAAGGTCTTGTCAGTATTTAAGTGCCAGCTAAAGCCCAGCTTACCCGAATTAAAGACATCAGCATTCACCAATGCTTAACCGTCAATGCCATAAGAATATCAATAAAAAGGCCGACAATTTAGTCGGCCCTTTACTACCCCATCAGAATCGCCTAATTATTGACGACTACGTCTGACAACAAATGCGGTCAACAGCAAACCAGCTAACAACATGCCGTAACTTTCTGGCTCAGGCACAGGCGCAGCAACAGCAGGCCCGACTGATAAATTATCTAAAGCAGGATAAGGTTGCCCGGTAATCTTCAGTGTGTTGAACGCTGTCGTAGAAACTGCACCAAAGAAAGCATAAGCAGTATTACCAGTCAGCGTGAAAGAGTCGCCATTGCCCAGTGTCACTGTGAAAGGCTGTACATCACCGTAGAGCTGGCCAAAATTAAAACCAATCGCATTTGTATAAGAGGCGAAAGTAATCGTCAGCGTGCTTGCGGAGCCTGCATTTTGCCATTCCAGATAATTTGATTTGTGATAAGCAGCATCGTAATTCAGGTTTTTATTAACACCAAAGATCTGACCATACGTCTCCAGTGTGTAGGTAATTCCACCTAAAGTGGTGCTTGTTCCATAATCAACATAATTCAAACCACCGCCAGTAAAGTCGTAGCCGTTATAGGTTTCAGTGGTGATCAGGCCAGAGACATCATCAGACCAGCTTGAGAAGTCCGAATACTCAACCGTCGCAGCCAATACAGAGTTGGCAAATAACGATAGCAAGCCTGCCATAAAGATTGATTTAATGCTCATATAAGCCTCATTAGTATTAAAGGAAAGAATTTTTTATAGAATACGTAGATTATCAGTGGCATCCCCCCCATCAATAGCCATTACGGGCTACGGCGGATGACTGAAGACGAACCAAAATGCGTCAATGATAGACTCGGCAATAGGCAGGCGACCGCCAATAAAAAAGTCACGCTAAAATATTAGCGTGACTTTTTCCCAGCCTAATAAAACGCTTAAGCTGTGTTTTTGCGACGTGCAACCAAGCCCATCAAGCCAAAACCAGCCAGCATCAACGCATAAGTATCAGCTTCTGGCACGGTGGCGACGTTTGAAGTCAAGAATTCAACACGCAAGCCAGTTGGGTTGCCAAAATCCTGTGCCTGATTAGTGACAACAAATGACAAAGTGTTTACACCTGCCACAAAGTTACCCGCAGTGGCTGAAAATGTGCTCCATGATGAAAAGCCACTTGAAGTGCCAATCTGATTGCCATTCAGGTAAACGATGGCAGAGTTATCCGCAGCAAATTGCGCATTAAAGCTGGCTGAGGCTGCGTCATAACCGGTCAGATCAAATGTGGTCGTCCAAGTGTAGAGACCATCAACGGAAGGGTCCAATGTCTCACCCTGGCTTGCAGTCGGTGTTAACCATGAAGAAGTGGCCGTGTTAGCCAGCCAGTTACCTGCAAGTGGAAATGAACCATTTGCAGTCACATAACCATTTGAACCCACAGTAGTAGTCGTGCTTGATAATGCGTAGTTAGTATCTTGTGCGCCTGCTGAAAAGCTAGCGCCAGTATTGTATAAGCCAACAATATCAACCGCGTATGCGTTGACTGAGGCCAAACCCATTGCTGCAACTAAAACTAAATTTTTCATCGCTACCCCCTGTTTATTAATTAACATTTACCAACGTCTTATAAATCATAAATACTACATACGATAATCATTCTAGTATCAAACTATTATCGTGTCGTTAGCCTGTTTGGGTCAATCGCTTAAGATGAAAATGATGCGCCATTCACCCGCATCACAGCGATTGCAAAAAAGGCCAATGTTGAGCAACACCAGCCTGTGAGTATGACATCACTATTTAGTAGGTACTTATTGGCGTTGACGAGACTGACGTCTTGCCGCACCGGCCATCAGACCCAAACCAACCAATACCAGTGCATAGCTTTCAGGTTCTGGCACTGTCGCTACGCCAGTCAGACCGTTGAAGGTACCATCCAGTGTCGTGAGATAAGTCGCGGTGCCCGTCGCCAGATTAATCGAAAACAACTGTGAATCCAGAGTGCCATCATCCAGGTTAAACAAGGCATAGGCATTGCCGTTACCTAAAACATCAAAGCCACCGGCAGACAGCGCATTGACACCCAGTGAGCCAACCAACTGAATGCCACCTGCACCAGCAGGGTTGTTAAACCCGGATGCCAAAAAATGTAGCAAGTCGCTGTTGGTATTCACGTAATACAATCCGGTGCTGGCTGGCGCCATACCAGGCATTGAATTGATATAGGAAACTGCCGTGTAACCACTGCCAATATTTGCACCGGCGGCATTTCCCACCACGCCTGTATTCGCGTTTACCGCATAGTTGTTGCCTGTGCCTGTAATGACACGTAGCGAAGCATTACCGGCAAAATCAGCCACTGGATTAAAATCAATCCCAATCGACTGCCCCGCCACAGAAGTCCCGCTAAGGGTGCTCTTGAATGTGGCTGCACCAGTCGTCGTGTCTAGGGTATACAGCCTATTCTGGCTGGTCAGACCATAGACCAAACCATCCGTCGGCCTGAGATCAACGCCAAGTAAGCGCTCGCCAGCAGATAAGCCTGAAATATTGATATAAGAAACCGCACCCAGATTCAATGAATCGATCACAGCAATCTTGCTACTGTTGAATCCATACAACGTATCTGCATTGACCTGGGCAGCCCCTGCCAGCAAACTGGCACCTAATACCGTGCTATAAAAAAAACCAATCTTCATGTTAAACCTCTCTTCAAAATGACTATTTAGTTATTAAAATCACATCAAAAAATTGTGATTTAGACGCGCGTTAACCGTCCGCGATGACCAGCCTCACAATCAACGTTCCCTGTCGTCCACCACAAACAATCCGTTTTATTACCAGCCTTCAACGGTTTATCTCTATATTGCATTGATCAAAAAAATACTTAGATCAACATTAATTACCGCCTTAACTAATGGCCTTAATGACGCATACATTGGCCTAATTTTGCGGCTGCTACTGAGAGCAATAAACTTCTCTCATTACATATACGTAACGGATTTGAAATTGGATGCACTAAACATACGATTGCTTATGCGCTGTGCAAAAAACCTGAAATTGCCCGATGATGGGAGGTGCTATTTTTTGAATACTTGCAGAAGAATGAGCGCCAAAAGAATGGCTTAACACCTAGGGATTATTGATAAATAGAAGAAGGATGAAAATAAATAAGCGGATCAACAACAGCGTCTAGTTGTACATGCCGTGCCATATCAAAGAAGTTGAATATTCGCTCAGCAAGCCATGGGGATTCTTGGTCACCATCGCCATAAAAACCCGCATGCCCGCCCTCCTCCTGATAATCAAGATGGACAGTGCCTGATACCTCCGTCTTTGAGGGTAAACTTTCAAAAGGAACAAATGGATCATTTTTTGCGTTTAAAATGACTGTCTCGGTTTGTATCGCCGACAACCATGGTTTAGAAGCGTTGATGTCATAGTATTCGTCGGCATTCTTTGCGCCGAACAACACCGAGGTCACCGCGTCATCCATCTCCTGCACAGTGCTGGCTACCTGAATACGTTTTGCATCTAAGTAATCAGGAAACCGCTCAGCCATTTGCAACGCTTTTGGTTTCATCGAGGCGACGAAGTGCTTGCTATATAGCAAATAGTTGAGGCCTTTATCAAGACTGTGCGCCGTCTCTTTCAAAGCAATGGGGGCTGAGATGGCAGCCGCCGCTTTGACTAATCGCCGCGCATCATTCGGATATTGCCCCAGCCACTTCAAAAGTGCGTTGCCACCCAATGACACGCCTGCCGCATAAATCACATTGTCGGGGAGTTTTTGATGAATGATTGAAATAAACGTATTGATCTCATCAGCATCCCCGGCATAGTACACACGCGGCAGTCGATTCGGTTCGCCTGAGCAGCCCCGAAAATGCACCACCACGCCCAGCCATCCACGTTGCCTTGCAGAGGCCATCATCACCCGGGCATAATGACTTTGAGAGTTCCCCTCTAAGCCGTGGAACAGCACTAACACAGGTTTATTTTGCGTGTTATCCAAACGTTCGGGCGATTCGGTCCAATCTACATCGACAAAATCTCCATCGGCTAACTCCCAACGCTCTCTAACATACGCTTGCTTTGCTACTTGCGGAAAAAGAGAAGGAATGATCGTTTGCATATGCCCGCCAACTTGCCAAACCGGCGCTTTAAAATCGTTCACTGCAAAACATGTTGATGCAGACAAAAGTGTGGATGCTGTCATGATCAAAACAAAATAAATAACTTTCATTTTTATAGGCTGATGACGAATCAATAAGTCTTGATCAACAGCGTACAACCGCTTTCGGTACGGATTTCTTTATGAAACGTTCCCGCACCGGCAAAGTGATAATCACCGTTTTTACAATGAATGCCATCGAGCCAGACCTCGCCATCAATCACAAAAGTTTCTTCATTTTTTTGATGGTCGTGATACGGAATAATGGTGTTTTGTTCGAGCTTAAGCAGAAATGATTTAGCTTGGTCATCACTTTTCAAGATTTTCACCTGAATCCCGTGGTTCATTGATTTCCAGTGACCTTGCTCTGAAAATACAAAAAACTGTGCGTCCCGGCTTTGTGCAACGCGTTGCATTAATTTAGTCTTGATATGATTTTTTGCATCGGGAGCAGGCTCCAGCGCTGGCGTTGCCTCAAACAGCTCGATAAATAAATCAAAATCTAAAGACTCAGGTTTGTTGGTTGTCATCTCTTTATTCAAAACTGTTCACCTTTGAGCTTCTCTCTTAATAATTTTTGCGCTCTATTAATCGTTGATTTCACAGAGCCAAGCGGCATATTCATGACATGAGATATTTCTTGATGCGTTAATCCATAATAAAAAACGTGGTGCAATAGTTGCCGCTGCAAGGGTTTAATTTCTGATAATGCTTTAACCACGGCGAGCGACGCCTGCTTGCCCTGTAACATATCGTCTACAGATAGGTCTGCAGACTCTATCGCCCAATCATCATTAACCACCATCTCAGGGATTGCATTCCGTTTCCTCACCGCGTCAATCGCACGGGAGCGGCAAATGACTAAGATCCAGCGAGACAAAGGACACTTATTGAAATCGTAGCGATAAATTTCCTGCCATATCTGGTAATACGTATCTTCGACCACCTCTTCAGAAGTACTTGAGTCTTTTGTAATCTTTAAAGCCAAACTATAGACCTTACTAAAAGTAGCTTCATACAACTCGTTAAAAGCATCCTCATCCTTGTCTATTATTCGAGCCACCAAATCCTCGATGTCATCTCTCACAATTCATTCCAGGTTTTCTTTTAAAATTGATATTGTCATTTGCATTGCGCTTAACGCTATATACGGTAAATGTAATGAATTAGATGCAGATTTCACAAAATATAAATAAGATTACATCTTGGTGAGTAGTCCAACGAAAACGCATCATTACTTAATAAACAGGCGCGCGCGCCACTCATTACCTGTTCTCTTTTGTCTACCGATAGAGCACTCACATCGCCACAAGCGATGATCAGTTTACCCCACCTCAAAACAAAAAGACCCAAGGCCTGATGAACTGACCTCCATGCGCCGAACACATTAGCAGGGGGTATGAATCAGGCACACTCAGTCAATGTTCGGAATTGACCACAAAAAAACGGCCCACATTGCTGCGAGCCGTTCTTTTATAGGTTGATAGTGTGTGTGGCGATAAACCCCACGACAAACAGATTATGCATTTAGGCCTATCTGCCATTAAACACCACCCATCAATGCCCTTGTCCATTCTGAAGAATATTGGTGTTAAAACCAAACACCTTACCCGCCCAGATAAACACTACCCACACCAGCACGCCAAAAGGCAAATAGCCTGCAAAGCCCAGTAGTGGCATTTCAGCATGAATATGAATCACATTCACATAAGGAATATCGTATACCCAGTAATTCGGGTTGGTTACAGGTAATGCAGGATGCGCACTGCCGTAGTTCCAAACCTCCCAGAAAAATCCGTTAAATAATGAGCTGAGCGCCATCAAAAGTACCGGACTCCAATTGCCGTTGGCAACATCGGTAAATGGTGTCCAGATCCCACGCATCATCAAGATACCAGCGATGCCTATCAGCGGCGCGATCCACATTGCCCAGAACAAAGGGTAAGGCCAGAACGGCACGGCGGCAAACAACACAAAACTTAAATACAACATCGGCTTTGCCGGCAGCGCCAGCTTGGGGCCTTGTGCATATCGCCCGGCAATTTTAGGAAAAGCATTCAGCAAGGTATACCACTCAAAAATGGCAGGCCAAACGGTGCTGTAGGCAAAAATAAAGATCCACACAATCGTGGTATGGCTTAAACCAGGGATCTCGGTATTAGGGTAGTACCAGTTACCTAGCGCAAAATAATCAAAATACTCAAAGAAATACCAGCCGCCAATCGACACAACCGCACTGATCAGAAATGTTTTGGGGCGGCTGGCAAACAGTGAGTAGCCATTAGAATAACGGAATGTCAGGCCATCAAGCACAAAGATAAACCCCCACCACATAGGCGTAAAAGCGTAATACACCAAATCACCAAACGGTGTCGTGCGCGTCCACATCAACCACCAAAAAAACAGTGTGACAACCGCCCCTGCCCAAAACCACCAAGGCAAGGCACGCAGTGCCGGCCGCGGAGATGGCGCGGGCGGCTTAAAGCCAAACCATTGCGGGAATATTAAAAAAACAGCAAATGCTGCTTCGAGCAGGGCAACCCCAATAAAAACAATCAGATTAAACCCTGGCGGGTCTGCCACAAACTGTGGCGGGAAAACACCAAAGCCTGGAGGCAGATGCGTGGATGGATAAGCAAACCAGGACGCTATTAACGGAATCAATAACATCGCCACAATGGTCATCACCAACACAGAACGTGTTGTCGTTTTAAACATAGATTACCCCTTATTGAGTTATAAACACTTATTACCCAATGATGAGCCCTTAACTTCACCGCCTATCTCTTTAGCAGAAGGACATAAGAGCTCTTGCTTGCGCTTTTGTGACATGTGCTATATCTCAGCGCCCCCAAACAAAAAACTCAATGTGACTGATTATTATTGGTCATTTTTGACATACAAAAGTCAATAAATTGTCTTACTCGGATGGGTATCTTGGTGCGCTCGGAGTAATACATGTATATGCCCAGTCTTGGCACCCGCCCCTCTGGAATAATTTTTATCAGCTCACCACTTTCTAATTCATCTTTAATCAGATATTCGCTAAGCTGCCCAATACCCATCGCTCGTTTAACCGCGTCAATCTCGGCTTCTATATTGTTGAATCTAGCGACTGAAGGCACATGGATGTAGCTGACTTCGCCATTCACATTGATTTCCCACGGAAGCTCTTTGCCGGTTTGGGGATGCAAGAAGCCAGTACATCGATGTGTTTGAAGGTCATTTAAGTCGAGAGGCAATCCATGCTTTTCAATATATTTGGGTGATGCACAGATCACAGAAACAATGTCACCCAGTTTGCGAGAAATCACATTTTTGTCTGGTGACTTGCCTGCCCTAAAACCAATATCAATTCTAAGCGTGACGATGTCTACAAACTCATCACTCAGCATTAGATCAAAGTGCACGTCTGGATTTATTGACTGAAACTCGTCTATTAAGGGCAATAAAATTCGATTGCCTAACGCTAATGGGGCAGCTAACCTGATGACGCCCGCCATGCCCTGTTTACTTTGTTCGAGCCCAACGATTGCATCCGTTAAAAGCTGCATTCCTTGATTAGCACTTTGAAATAGTTGCTCGCCGTCCTCCGTCAAACTCAAGTGCCTTGTCGTTCGATGAAGCAGCTTCAAACCAAGATGCATCTCAAGTTGTTTGACTGCCTTACTGACGGCTTGAGGAGACACTCCCTGGTCAATAGCAGCCTTTCTAAAACTCATGGCATTAGCCACAGCAAGAAACATCGTTAAAGGTCTGATCATCTGCATATAGGCAACTTTAAGTTGATAATAAATCAATTATATTGAATATTTTATTACTTTTGAATACTCATTATGATGGCCTCCATGTTCTGCATATCGCGGTTCATTTAATTAAAGGAGATTGTCATGAGCACCAAGTCGAAAGTATGGTTTATCACCGGCGCATCAAGAGGTTTTGGCGCCTTAATCGCAAAAGATGCATTGGAACGTGGCGATAAAGTCGTTGCAACCGCACGCAATCCAACAACAGTGATTGAGGCATTGGGCAATCATCCCAACCTGCTTGCCTTGAAACTTGATGTGACAGATGAGGCGGCATCCATTCAGGCTGCTAAAGATGCGATTACCCAATTCTCACAAATTGACATCCTTGTGAATAATTCCGGTTATGGCTTACTGGGGGCCGTTGAAGAGTCTGGCGACAAAGAAGTCAAAGACCTCTTCAATACCAATGTATTCGGCTTACTAAATGTTATTCGTGCGGTAGTGCCTTATATGCGTAAACAGAACAGCGGCCACATCATTAACATTTCCTCAATCGGTGGTTATGCCTCTTATCCAGGATGGGGAGCCTATTGCGCAACCAAATTTGCTGTAGAAGCTTTGACTGAATCACTGGCATATGAACTGCAACCTTTCGGAATCAAAGCCACAACAGTTGAACCTGGCTTTTTCCGTACAGACTTTCTCGACAGTACTTCGCTGGTTTCCACCGAGAAATCTTTCCCGGAATACGCTGCGACAGTGGGAGCGATGCGAGAGTTTGCTGCGTCAGCCAATCATGCGCAACCTGGAGACCCTACTAAGCTATCCAAAGCAATCTTGGCGTTGGTCGATAGTGAAGAGCCACCTCTGAGATTGCCATTAGGCTCAGACACCGTACATAAGATCACGGAAAAAAATCAATTCGTACAGAAAGAATTAGATGCCTGGAAAGACCTGGCAGTTTCTACTGATTATGTTTGATGATAAACCCCTAGCACTCCTTGCTGGGGATACTCTTGCCGATTCAAGTAAACAAAGACATAACAAGAGATAACTATGAAAACAGGCAGCAGTATTTTGAAATGCTAAAAAGAAAAACGGCTCACATTTCTGCGAGCCGTCTTTTATATTTTGGTAGGGTGTGTGGGGATCGAACCCACGACAAACGGATTAAAAAAAGCACTAAAAAAAATATTTATTTATCAATCACTTGGAAAAAATCCCCAAGGTGTTTCCTAGTGTTTTTCAATCCAAATTCAGCCTGCTTTAAAGCAATTAGTTACATTTTAGAGACAGTGTTTTAAATGCCAAGATCTTTACGATTTTCTCTAATCCATGTTTCTAGGTGATTGAGCAAATAGTCAGCCTGCTTAATGCATTCAGTGACAGCCTCATCGCTTATAGGGTCACCCTCGTAATCACTTACGTTCCTTTGCTTACGCAAGGCATCTAAAATAATCACTACCGATTTTTCAACGCCTAGCGTCGTTGATAGTGATTGAATCGCCGTTTGATGATGTCCAGGTTGGCTTGTAGAGGTGCGATAACCATTCAACCATAATCCCAGCATAGCACTCTGCATAATCGCTTTATAAGCTGCATCAAAACGGGTTTCACCACTCACAACTTCAACCTGTGAGTCTTCAATATTGCGCTTGATTGCATCTAACAAACGAAGCAGCGCATCGTTAGTCGGATGATGTAATTAAAGCAGCTTGATTTTCAGTAAGTTGTCTAAGCTCATATTCGGTGCCGATTATAAATAACTTCGGCTTATTTAAAACTGCTTGTATAAACGAGTCATTTTTTTCAACACGACTTTTAAAACTAGCCATCGAGTACACGACCGGGTTAATTTCACGCTTTAAAATAGCTTGGCTATCGTGCAGCAAAGTGACCACATCACCAAAACCAATATCGCCAATCACCATCACATCAATATCACTATTCGCCTGCTGCTCACCACGCGCGACAGAGCCAAACACAATTGCAAACTGAATCTGATTTTTAACACTGGATAAAGCCCCCGCAATCACATCAACCAAACCCGAAGTTTTGCGAAAAATACTCGCAAGCTCTTCAAAAATTGGGCACTGTACATTTGCGCTATAGTGCTGCTGATTACCCACCCTTTTACCCTGCAGAATCCCAGCATCCGATAACTTGCTCAGCTCTTTATGCAAGGTTCCCGCACTCGTATGAGTCAGCCTGGCCAGCTCACGCACGTGATAACTTTGCTCGGGATGCAATAAAAGCAACCCCAAGATACGCTTTCTATACTCACTAAACAATACATCAGACAACATAAATGTTTTCTTTTAAGCTACGAATGTAGCAAACAATGCTACATTTTAAACAAAAAATCAAGTGTTCTCTGTATGTATGAAGATGGTCTAATGCACCTTTTTTTGCCATTATTACGGCTTAAAGGTGTCTAGTACATTAGTGGCGATTCAAGCTTCTCCGCATGGACATATCCAATTCCACACCAAGCCAACATAAAGGCCAACGATCTAAGTCGGGATTACCCGACATCGGCCAGCCACTGTTTGCAAGCCTAAGGCTCAAGATACGTGAATATGGGTATGATATGAGGCTACAGTGTATGCATTTCGGAGCGAGCGGGAATATGGTAGTCGCAAAGCTAAAAACTGAGATAGCATCTTTAGGAACAGAGTTCAGGGGCTATGATTTACAGTAGTGGACGCAGCAAATTAACTAACTCTAAATTAAGAAACTCATTGAAGGAGAATTAATAATCATGGGTGAGGCACGGAGAAGAGGGGCATTTGATATTCGCAAAAAAAGTGCTATCAAAAGAAATAAAGAGAAATTACTAAGTCAGCTGAGCGAAAGAAATGAGCGGCCACCCATGTGGTTCGGTCCCGTTCTAATAACCACGGATGAAAATGGTTATCCTGACATTGCTGCCAGTGTTTCTAACTCGTCCATGAAGCAGGAGGCCTATCGTGATAAAGCTCACATGGAGACTGATCATATTACTCACTTTAAAAACCTATTAAACATTCAATTACCAGAACATGACTTTCGAATTCTAGGCGCAGAAAAGAATGATCCTCCAGATTTCTGGATTGAGAGAAACGGTGAGACTATAGGTTTAGAACTAACCATGTTCATGTTTCAAGACTTGCGGCAAGAGGTGAAATTTTTTGATGAAATTCAAAATAAAATCCTCGATAGATATATAAGTGGTGAAATAGCTGATATCCAGGGCATTGAGATTGAATTGTGGTTTGGAAAAAATGGTGCTAATCGTCCTCGTAAAATCGAGCCGGATGAACTAGAGCAGTTAATCACTCAATTGAATAATTTAGCATCCCGACCTTTTGGTCAGCCCGGGCCCTTATTTGATGATCCAGCTCATGGTTTAAAAGCTACTCCATTTCCTTACCCAAGTGAAGAGGAAGGCTCTGTAGGGGATGGTTTTATAAGCTGGAGAGTAATTAATGTTGGCTATACCCCCACTAAAACCAATCTAGGAAGAATTGCTGGATTTGAGATTTCCCATACATTGAAATCTTATCGAAAGACCGATTTTTTCAATCGCCTACAAGCAACCATTAATGCCAAAGATAAAGAGAAAAATAAAGGGCACGAACTATTGATTTCGGTTGGAATGAAGGATATGGATGGCTGGATCACTTCAGTAGAGTCAGTGTGCTTAGCAATAATTCTTGATGAGTGGCTGACAATCCAGAAAGAACCTAAATTTCTGAGTAAAATTTATCTAGACTGCTGGAGAACAGCAACACTAAAAGTACTTTATGACAGACACTAGCTTGGAAACCGGAATAGGATATTGCAACTAAAAACTACTTTATGTGAAAAGCTGGAATTCTGAAACGCTGTTCAGTATAGAGAAAAGAAAAACGGCTCACATTTCTGCGAGCCGTCTTTTATATTTTGGTAGGGTGTGCGGGGATCGAACCCACGACAAACGGATTAAAAGTCCGCTGCTCTACCAGCTGAGCTAACACCCCTCTGTTTCTTGTCTGCCGCTTGTTTTGCGTCAAATTTGAAAGAACGCGATTATGGGGGATGAATTAACTTTGGTCAATGCTGTTTTGGCTTTTTTTGTATAAAAAGTTTATTTTTCTATTCATCCCGTTTTTTCGCTTTACATTCCTGGGAATTTACCGCCCATCATGCCGCCCATGCCTCGCATCATTTTAGCCATGCCACCTTTGCTAAACATCTTCATCATCTTTTGTGTTTCTTCAAACTGATTGAGCAGGCGGTTTACATCCTGCACTTGCACACCGCTACCGGCGGCAATGCGTTTTTTACGGGTGGCTTTAATCAGCTCGGGTTTGCGGCGCTCTTCGGGCGTCATGCTATTAATAATGCCTTCTAGGCGGCGCAGTGATTTATCTACGTCGTCGGTGTTGATCTTTTGCGCCATGCCGGATATCTGGCTAGGCATTTTGTCCATGAGTGACGCCATGCCGCCCATTTTTTGCATTTGCATCATTTGCGACTTAAAGTCTTCGAGGTCAAACTTGGCACCAGACTTGATTTTGTCGGCGACTTTTTGCGCTTCGGCCATGTCGACCTTTTTATGCGCTTCTTCAATCAGGCTTAATACGTCGCCCATGCCCAAAATACGGCCAGCCATGCGGTCAGGGTGAAAAGGCTCGAGGCCATCGACCTTTTCGCTCACACCAATAAATTTGATTGGTTTGCCGGTGACATGGCGCACAGAGAGTGCGGCACCGCCGCGCGCATCGCCGTCGAGCTTGGTGACAATCACACCGGTAAGCGGCAGTGTTTCGCCAAACGCCTTGGCGGTATTGACGGCATCCTGGCCTTGCATGGCGTCAACCACGAACAAGGTTTCGGTGGGCTTGAGGTAAGCATGCAGGTCTTTGATTTCGGCCATCATGGCCTCATCAATGGCTAAACGACCGGCCGTATCGAAAATAACTACATCGTAATAGCTCTTTCTGGCTTGCTCCATCACCTGCGCGGCAATGTCTAGCGGCTTTTGCTGCGGATTGCTGTCAAAGCAGTCTATCTCCAGCTGCTTGGCCAGGGTTTGTAGCTGCGTGATCGCCGCCGGACGGTAAACGTCGGCACTGGCGAGCAATACTTTTTTCTTTTGTTCTTTGAGCAGTTTGGCCAGCTTGCCTGAGGTGGTGGTTTTACCCGCACCTTGCAAACCCGCCATTAAAATTACCACCGGCGGCACCGCTGCCAGGTTGAGGCCTTCGTTGGCTTTGCCCATGAGCGCGGTAAGCTCTTCGTTCACCACTTCAATCACGGCCTGGCCTGGCGTTAAGCTTTGCAATACGTCACGGCCACTGGCGCGCTCTTTGACGCGGGCAATAAAGTCTTTCACTACCGGCAAGGCGACGTCAGCCTCCAGCAGAACCATACGCACTTCGCGCATGGCATCGGCAATGTTGTCTTCGGTTAAACGCGCTTGGCCGCGCAGGTTTTTAATCACGCCCTGTAAACGGCCGGTCAGGTTTTCCAGCATGGAATGCCTTTCTTTTACAATTCATCAATATGCTATGCGCACAATTTTACCTCATGCCAGCCCAAGCCTAAAATAAACTATTGGCAAACATCGCCATGCGCAGTGTCGCCACGCTGGTCGAATGCAGCGAGTTTTGCCATAATGCCAGGCATGACTCAACACCTGCTTCCTTACCTGATTGTCGCGTTTGTCTATATGGCGGTGGCGCTGGATTACTGGCGCATTGCCAAACAGGACAAAGCGGTCAATGAACATGCGTTTCCGTTTCAGCTACATAGCGCCATGGTGGCATTGGGTTTGGTGATGCATGGCGGGCTGCTGTATCGCGATATTTTTGCGGTCAATCTGCCCAACTTAGGCATTTATTATTCGCTCTCGGCCATCTTATGGCTGACGGTACTCATTTACTGGCTAGCAGATTTAAAACACTCACTACGCAGCCTGCAAGCGTTTGTGTTGCCGCCTGCAGCCTTATTTGTGTTGATCCCTGGCTTTGCCGTTAAAGACTATTATGTTGATACGCATGGCTTCACCCTGTTTAACCTGCATATACTCATTGCTGTGGTGGCCTACAGCCTGTTTACTTTTGCCGCCTTGCACGCCTGCCTGATGCGTATGGCCGAGCGTGCGTTGCACCAAAAAAACAGCTGGCTGGCTTTGCCTGATTTTCCACCGTTAATGGTGCTGGATGCGTTGCTGTTTAAAGTGTTGCATATCGGCTTTGTGTTGCTCACCATCACCCTGATTAGCGGCATGCTGTTTAGCGAAGAGATTTTCGGCAAGCCGTTACAGCTTAATCACAAAACCATCTTTTCAATTGCCTCGTGGCTGATTTATGCCTGGCTGCTGTTTGGCCGTTTTAAATATGGCTGGCGCGGCAAAATCGCAACACGCTGGACCCTGCTGGGCTTTGCCTTATTGCTGCTGGCCTATATTGGCAGCCGGTTTGTGCTACACGTGGTATTGGGCCGCTAACAGCCCACCCTGAACTACCCTGCTTTTGCCTTGCTTTCCGGCACAATCATTCAAGCGCTTTTGCGTTATGTTTATGTGATTGATAGGTGCAGCACTTTATTCTGCTGGCACCTTTTAGTTTGGACTGTGCGTATGAAATCATTTCTACTCCCTGCGGCTTTGCTCCCTGTAGTGCCTTTATTCTGCCTGGCTTTAACCGCCCAGGCAGAGGAAACCGTGGCCGCGGCCAGCACCACGCCCCTGCAACTAAGCGCCTACCTTGAAAGCTACCTGATACACGACTTTAACCAGCCGGCCAACCACAGGCGGCCGGGCTTTGTGTATAGCCACAACATCACTGATGACCCCAGCATCAACCTGGCCATGCTAAAAGCGGCATTGAGCACCGAGCGCGTGCGCGGCAACCTGGCACTGGGCGCAGGCACTTATATGCGGGCCAACTATGCCGCCGAGCCGCATGGCTTGCGCAATATATATGAGGCCAATATCGGCCTCAAACTGTCAACCGAAAATAACCTGTGGCTCGATATTGGTGTGATGCCGTCGCATATCGGTTTTGAGAGTGCGGTGGGCATAGATAACTGGACGCTGACGCGCAGCCTGATGGCAGATAACTCACCCTACTTTGAAACCGGCGCCAAACTGAGCTATACCAGCCAGGATGGTCAATGGCTCGTGAGCGGCCTGTTGCTCACGGGCTGGCAGCGTATTCAACGGCCAGACGGTAACACCACGCCCGCCATTGGCCACCAGCTCACCTATAAACCCAGCAACACGCTCACTATTAATAGCAGCTCGTTTATTGGCAATGACACATCTGACGCGCAACGCCAGATGCGCTATTTTCATGATTTTTATGTGCAGTGGCGGCTCAACGAACAGTGGGGATTAATCACCGCGTTTGATATTGGTGCCGAACAGGCCGCCTCTGGCAAGGGCTACAACGTCTGGTTTAGCCCAAATATGGTGCTGCGTTATACGTATTCAGAGCGGCTGCAATTTGCGGCACGGCTGGAATACTATCAAGACAAACATGGTGTGATTATTAACACAGGCACTGCGCATGGCTTTGCCACCACCGGTTACTCAGTGAATATGGATTACCGACTCAATCCGCGCATGGTATGGCGCAACGAATTACGTCAGTTAAATAGTCGTGATGCCATCTTCAACAAAGACGGCTCACAGCAAATTGATAACAATTTGATGGCTGTGACCGCGCTAACCGTCAGCTTTTAAGGTCAGCGCGACTAGAGATTAACGCAGGCTGATTAACGGCCAGCCATGCTCACGGGCATATGCGGTCAATGTCGGGTCAGCATCCACCGCAACAGGCTTGGTGACCAGTTTCATCAAGGGCAAGTCGTTGTGTGAGTCACTATAAAAATAGCTGGTTTCAAAGTCATCTAGCGTTTGGCCACGCGCGGCCAGCCAGTCATTGAGGCGGGTCACCTTGCCCTGCTGAAAGCTAGGCGTGCCACTGACGCCGCCGGTAAATTGGCCATCGACCATTTCCGGGTCGGTGCCGATCAGGTGCTCAATGCCATAAGCGGTGGCAATCGGCTTGGTGACAAAGCTGTTGGTGGCGGTAATCACCATGCATAAATCGCCATTGGCTTTATGCTGGTCAACCAGTGCTTGCGCTTTTGGCGTCATCATCGGCCGGATCACATTGGCCATATATTTTGTGTGCAGTTCGTCTAAAAAGGCTTTTGTGTGCTGCGACAACGGCTGTAACTGAAACTTGAGAAAGGCATAAATATCCAGGCAGCCGTTTTTATAGTCTTCATAAAACTGCTCATTACGCGCTTTGTGTTGCTCGGCATCGAGCAAGCCTTCGCTAATCAGAAATACGCTCCAGTTATAGTCACTATCCCCGGCCAGCAGGGTGTTGTCCAAATCAAATAACGCCAGGTTTTGTTTCATACAATCAGTTTCTTTACTTAGATAATCAAACAATGATAATTAAACGATCTGTTCGTCCGGCACCGCTTCTTTGGTCGCGGTGAGCACCAAAAACACACCGACCAGAATCACCGCCAGCGCAATATATTCCATCAGATGAATCTGCTCATCGGCAAACCAGACGCCAACCACAAAGGCGACGATAGGATTAACGAACGTATTACTGCTGGCGACCATGGGCCGCACATGATGCAACAGCCAGTGATACGCCGAGAACGCCACCATAGAGCCGAGCACAATCAAAAATGCAATCGCTGCCCATGAACGCGCTGACACTTGGGCAGGCAAATGTTCGCCAAACGCCGCACCAAACAGCAGGGCAATCAGGCCGCCGCACAACATTTGGCTGGCTGCGCCCATCAGCCCTTGCGGCATAGCCATATGCTTGCTCCATACCGAGCCCAGCGACCACGAAGCCGCCGCAAACATCAGCAAACCGGCACTGAGCCAATCACCTTGCAGGCTTCCGCGGGTGTTTAATAACAAAATACCCACCAGGCCAATGGCGATGCCAACCCACTCGCGGCGACTGATTTTATGCCCCCACAGGCTGGAGAAAATCGCCATCCAGATCGGTGCAGTGGCAATGGCCAGCGCCGCCACGCTGGACGACACATGCAGTTGCACATGCGACACCGTGCCATTACCTAACACTGGCAACAACAACCCGACCCAGGCAGCACCACGCCATTGCACCAGCGTAGGTGCCGCGTGGCCCATGCCACGCAAAATCATATAAAGCAAAGAGCCGGCAATGGTAAACCGTATGCCCACCATGACAAATGGCGGAAAGCTCTCAATGGCATACTTGATTGCCAGGTAAGTAGAGCCCCAGATAAAGTAGGTACAGGTCAGCGCAATGATCACCAGCAACCAATGATTTCTTTGCGACATGACGAGCTACCCCAACCTTTCATCCACACATAACGATTACGTACAAAAGAAAACGCTTGCCACCCAACGGCAGCAAGCGTTAAC